>DYLS01000092.1 GCA_020721965.1 Blastopirellula marina
GATATTCCGAAGTGTCTCCAGGAAAGATTCGACGGCGATGGCACTCAAGGGCAAGACCGTACTGGTAACGGGGGGAGGAAGCGGGATCGGCCTGGCCGTGGCTCGATGTCTGGCGGACCGCGGGGCCGCAGTGGCCATCGTCGGAAGGACGCCGGAGAAGCTCCGCGCCGCGGCGTCGGCGAATCCGGATCGGCCTCTGCATCCCTTCCCCTGCGATGTGGCGGATCGCGCTGCGGTGGAACAGGTCGTGGACGCCGTCACACGGCAATTGGGTCGAATTGCGATCTTGGTCCACGCGGCGGGAGTCAATGTCGTCCGGCGCAGCATGGCGGAATTGGCGCCCGACGACTGGGACCGCATCCTGGCCGTCAACGCAACCGGGGCGTACAACTGTATTCGCGCGGTATTGCCCGGCATGAGGGACGCCAAGGATGGTCTGATCGTCAATATTTCCTCGATAGCGGGAAAACGGGCATTGGAGTTGGCGGGGACCGCCTATTGTGCCTCCAAATTCGCCCTTACCTCGCTGAGCCACGCTGTGGGGCTGGAAGAGCGGAAGAACGGCATCCGTGTGACGAACATCTGCCCGGGCGAAGTCAACACCCCTATCCTGGAGCAGCGCCCGGTGCCCGTTCCCGAGGAACGCCGGCTGGCCATGCTTCAGGGAGAAGACATCGCCCAGATTGTGGCAACGATTGCAGAACTGCCCCCCCGCGCCCATGTGTGGGAGGTCGTTGTCACCCCGCTTTATCAGGAATACGCCTGAGCGAGACTGCCAGGGTCTCGTCTTATACCCCCCTCATGTGGGTTAATACAACAGCACACCGCAGGGTTGTTTGCCTGGTTTACATCTCGTAGGGATGGGACATAGCGACTCACAACAGATGCCGGGCGCAGTCCAATCAGGTGAACTTTGCGCTGGAGTATGAAGCTGTCCGAGGTCGCAGCCTCTCAGGAAGGGTGGATGCGGCCGCGTGCTAGATCATTCCCGCCCTTATTCTTCCCCCCAATAGCCTATTCCCGCTAGTCGGTTCTTCTGTTGCAATTGGTTCAAGTCGAACCGGGCAAGACGACGAAGTATGACTCGGAAGGGTGCGCCCGGGCGGTCCGTGCTGCGCTCAACTCGCGGCTGTTGCTACCGACCACAGATGTAGGCTGCCAGGCCCGAACGGGGGGGCGAGAGTTGAGAAGGGGCTATGGACGCGAAACATCGGGCGTAATCGTCCGTGGCTGAGTCATAACGGAAAGGATTTGTGAAACAGCAGGGGTGTTCGGAAGTTCCCAAGGATTGTTCAGAGGTTATTTGAGCTGGGAACGGAACGTCATGGCAACGAGCGTCAGCCGTTTCATTGCGCGCGAACGATGTCATTTCGACGAGCGTCAGCGAGGAGAAATCTTACCCTGTCAATAAGATTTCTCGCTTCAAAAGATTTCTCGCTTCGCTCGAAATGACAAGAGGGCGAGGGCAGGATGGCGAGCCGATTTACAGTGACGGGATGCCCTGTGAAAGACTACCAATCCCCTATGAAAGACTACTATCGGCTTGAGAGTTTCCCCACGTATTTCCCATGAATCGTTGAGTGAATGAGACCCTATGAGCCTCGGAACGCAGACAAGCGGTGACGGTCTCCCCGGCGTGCCGGGTAGCTTCCTTAACGATCTAGCCCAATGGGTGGCCGACGTTGGGGAACGGACCATCGCCTGGCTGGTGGCCTTGGGAAGCGTGTCGATTTTCGCGGGTCGCATGGTGCGCTGGCTGGTGATCAAGCGGCCGCAACGCGAGACCATTTTGTGGAATTTCTATCACATCGGGGTGCTGAGCCTGCCGGTGGTGGCAATGACCGGCATGTTCATCGGCATGGTGCTGGCGGTTCAGAGCTATGCCCAATTCAAAATGTTGAACCTGGAGACGCGGCTGGGCGCGGTGATCAACATGTCGCTGGTCCGTGAATTGGGACCGGTGCTGGCGGCGACCATGTTGGCCGGTCGCGTGGGGAGCGCCATGGCGGCCGAGTTGGGGACCATGCGGGTGACAGAGCAAATCGACGCCCTCACCGTGATGGGGGCCGATCCCATTCACTACCTGGTCGTTCCCCGGTTTCTGGCATGCCTGTTTCTCATTCCCGCGCTGACGTTGATGGCGGACTTCATGGGCGTGGTCGGCGGATACTTTTATAGCGTCCACATCCTGAACATCGACGCATATTATTACTTGCAGAACTCGGCGGAGTACGTGGGACTTTTCGATCTGGCGGCGGGCACGGCGAAGACGCTCTTTTTCGGGGCCTCCATCGCCGTCATCGCATGCCACCACGGCTTCCATTGCGAGCCAGGCGCGGAGGGCGTGGGCCGGGCTGCCACGTACGCGTTCGTGCATTCGTTCGTGGCCATTTTGCTTCTGGACCTGGTGCTGGGAATCATCTTGGAAGCGATTTATGGAATGCTGTGGACCACGGCCCCGCGATTGGTCTAGCGCGAGCCTGGCCGAGGTCGAGCGAGGTCGCGTCCAAAAGGCTTTGGCCGAGTACAGGTCACAGGGAAGGGCGTAACGGGAGAGGGTCGGTTGACGGATGGCGGTGTCCGTGGCGGAAGCGACGACGAAGGCAGCCAGCGACGATTCGCCGTTGCTGCGAATCGAGGGTTTGCACGTTCGCTTTGGCCGACAGCCCGTTCTCCGCGACATAAATCTGGGTATCCGCCGTGGAGAGACTGTGGCGATTCTCGGCGAAAGCGGTTGCGGCAAGACCGTCATGCTGAAGACGCTCGCGGGATTGCTGCGGCCAACCGCCGGGCGTGTGCTGTTTGACGGCCTGAATTTTCAGGAATTGTCGCCGAGTGAACTGGCTCGTCAACGGACCCGGTTTGGCTTCGTGTTTCAACAGGCGGCCCTGTTCGACAGCATGACGATTGGAGAAAACATCGCGTTCCCCTTGAGACAGCATACCAAAATGACCCCGGACCAGATCCACGAGGTGGTCACGCGGCGTTTGGCGGAGGTCGGTTTGCCGGAAGCCGTGCGGATGAAAAAGCCGGGCGAGCTTTCTGGCGGGATGCGGAAGCGGGTGGGGTTGGCCCGGGCCTTGGCGTTGGAGCCGGAAGTCATGCTCTACGACGAGCCGACCACTGGTTTGGATCCGATCATGAGTGATGTTATCAACGAGCTGATGCTCCGAACGCGGTCGGCGCATTCCGTGACCAGTATCATCGTGACGCACGACATGCGGACGGCGGTGAAGGTGGCGGATCGTGTTGTGATGCTGTACCCCTTGGCCCGATTGGGGCCGGGAGAAGGGCAGATCCTCTACGACGGCCCCCCGCGGGCGATCGAGGAGACGGCCGATAACCGTGTCATTCAGTTCGTTCGCGGAGAGGCGGGCGAGCGGCTGATGGAAATGCGGCGCCAGCAAAATATCTCCGAAAACACACAGGGAAAGGCCGACCATGGATGAACGGCTGATGCAGTTCCGAATCGGCGTGATGGTGCTGGCCAGCATCATGATCGCCGCCATCTTGGTCGTTACCTTTGGGGAGTGGCGCTGGCCGTTTCCGGATGAATATACCGTCTATATCAAGTTCCCTGAGGCCCCTGGCGTGGCCGAACGGTCGCCGCTGCGAAAGAGTGGGGTTGTGATCGGCCGAGTGACCAAGGTCGAATTGACGCCGGATGGCCAAGTCCTGGTAACGGCTCGGATCGAACGAAAGTACGTGCTGCGTCGAAACGAGGTGTGCCGCCTGAATCGGGCGATCTTGGGCGATTCCATGCTGGAGTTCGGGCTGTCGCCGGACCCCAAGGCACCCTCGGATCCGATCCGTGAAGGCGATGTGATGCAGGGGATCGTGCCCCCGGACCCGGTCGTCGTGTTCACCAACCTTCAGGAACGCCTGGTGACAGCCATCAACTCGGTCACGCGGACGAGCGACGAATTGGGCCGAACGGTGCAATCCGTCAACGACGTCATCCGGGACAATCGCCAGACCGTGGCCGACTTGGTGCGCAACGCCAACGATACGGTTCTGGAAGCCCGAACCACCGTAAAAAACGCCAACGATCTGGTGGGTGACCCCGAACTGAAGGCCCGGCTGAAGGAGGCCCTGGACCGGATCCCTGGCTTGGTGGACGATGTCCGCGCCACGTTGGGCGAGACGAATCGAACGATTGCCGCTGCGCGAGGCAACCTGGACAATCTGCGCGGCTTCACCGATAGCCTGGCCGAGCGAGGTCCCGTCATCGTTCAACGTCTGGATGGCAGCTTGCAGAAACTGGATCAGTTGATGGCCGAGCTGGAAGTCTTCGGCCGCAACCTGAATCGTGAAGACGGTACGTTGGGTCGGTTGATCCGCGATCCTGAACTATACGAAAAGCTCGACCGTACCATGGGCAACGTGCAGGAATTGACGCAAGAGTTGCGGCCCATCCTGAGCGATATGCGAGTATTCAGCGATAAGATCGCCAGACATCCCGAACTGTTGGGGGTCCGCGGCGCATTGGAACGTAACGCCGGCACAAAAGGCGTACCACAAGTACCCAGCGATGCCGATCCGCGAGTGTTGCCTGGGCTATTTCGCTGACGTTCCGAATCTCGGAACCGCTCACGGGGGGTAGTCGTTCACAGCGGTTTGCCTCTCTGCGAAACGGATCATCCACTTGTCATTTCGAGCGAAGCGACAAACCTTGCGAAGCGAGAAACCCTGCGAAGCGAGAAATCTTCGCCTTAGGGGTAAGATTTCTCCTCGCCGACGCTCGTCGAAATGACATCGTTCACGCTCGATGACACGGCTGACGCACCGTGAAATGACATCGTCCGCACGCAATGACAGTGCTGGTGCTCGTCGAAATGACATTCCGTTCCACACTCAACGAACCTCTGGAACCGCTCACCCTTCTTGTTTCACAAAGCTCTCCCGTTACAGCTCAGCCGTGAACGGTTACCGCATCTCTTTCGCTGATCTCCCCAATCTCTGACGTGCTGGGGAAATCTCCGATCAGGCCAGATCGTGTGGAGTGAGCGTTTCGCTGGGCGGCGAAAGCGGCAGCCGCCGAGCCTTTCAAAACGCCCGCGATGTCTTCGATATCGGGACGGGCGTGAAAGGTGGCAATCGGGACTGGGATAGGATCAGGGATAGCATCGGGGATAGCATCGGGCCTGCGCATCCCGGATTCGTGATTGGCCGGCCTGACGAACATTCTGCGACGTAACATGCCGCGAATGGAATAGGAGGGCGTCGGGGCATTGCACGAGGGGGCTTGGCCGGCGCGGCGGATGGGTTGATCGTACGGGAAAAGCCGTCCGATCATTCGCGACACCTTAGATCACGCGAGATACCCTGCCTGCAATCTCGACCGTCAAGGAACCGTTTGTGAAATCCATGGTGACCTTGCGACCGCCGGTTCCGCCGAGGTCCTCCGCGGCAATCGGGATGCCAAGTCGCTGCAAATGGGTTCGGCAGGCCGCAATGTTGTCATCGCCGATTTGGAGCGGTCCGCCGCCCTTGAACATGCAGGCCCCACCAGCCAGCTTGGCCATCAAGCCGCTCCGGTTGCAGCCTTTGCTCTCCAGCGTCCGAACCAGGTATGGCACGGCGGTGTCGGCGAATTTGGCTGGCATCTCACTCTTGCCGTGGGAATCCGGCAGCACGACGTGGGCCATCGCGCCGAGATTCAAACGAGGATGCCAAAGCACGACCGCCACGCAAGAACCAAGAATGGCCGACAAGCGCGTATTCCGGTCTCCCAACATCGCCTGGCCCATACCCACGGACAGCGTCTTGGCGAGTTTCTCCTCCGTGGAGGCGGTTGCGGTATTCGACATGGGTTGCACTCCTGAGTATCGGGTAGCTCCGTTTTGAGATGGGACCCGACAGCGACGCTTCACATCGCCCGAATCATGCTTGAATCAAATCGTTTCGTCGTTCGATTGCCAATACGTACTAGCCCTTATTCGCGGATTGCCAATACGTGCTAACCGTTGTTCGCGGATGCGTGTGCCGTAACGTTTTCCAATAGCTGCCGCAAATGCACGGACGGCAGGAGCAATACATGCCAATTCAATTGTTCGTCTTTCCGGTGAAAGCCGGTCCGGCAGACCAGCACGCTGTCCGACTCCAAGGCTTGCGCCATGAGCGCCTGTTGAACGACGCTTGCCCCGTAGTCTTGGATGAAATAGGGCGGTGATGGCACCAGCGGTCGGCCCACCAGCTTGGTCAAGGCATTCATGTAGGCACAGCCCAGAATGTTGCCCGTCTCCGTCAAGGCTGACTTTTCCAACTCGGACCACTCCGTTCCAGGGTCGGAGGGCTGACGCAGCAGGGCCGATGCCAACTGCCGACCATTGATCTCATCGAAAATCAGGAGGATGACGGTGCCCGGATCGGAAAGCAGGTCCAGCGCCACCATCGTCAAAAGGTCATCTCCCAGTTGCAAGACCTGGGTCACATGATCGAGAGGGACCTCCAAAACCTCGTCGAGGGTCAGATAAATCTCGCCGTTGGTCCAACGGCACATGGCCGTCGAGGCTTCGTGGGTGGCAGCCGCGAAGATCGGCTCCAAGGTTGCTGTTCGATTGTTGTTGGTGGAGGTGGTCATGGCCTCGCAAGTCCTTTCTCTATCAGTAACTTAGCCCATGCCGATGGGGCGAGTGATGGTTGTCTCATGTAACTCTGCCGAAAATCTGGTGGAGCGTCAGGTCGCGAAACTGCCCGAGGAACGTCGTAAGACGGCCTGCATCAGGGCGCCAACGTCCAGAATGAGCGAGACTCTACCATTCCCCAGGATGCTGGCCCCCGCGATGCCCGGGACGTTGTGGTAGTTCTCGGCCACCGACTTGATCACGACGTCTTGCTCTCCGATCACGCGATTCACGACCAGCCCTAGTTCGTGGTTCTGGTCGCCAAGTACGACCAGCGTTGTCTCCGTGGCATCTTCCAGGCTGGCGCGGTAGCTTCCAATCCCGTGGAACAGTTCATCGAGCTCCACAAGTGAAATAACGCGTTGGCGAATGCGGGCCGTGCGTTGGCCGTGTACCGTGAGGATATTTTCGCGTCGGGCACACACGATTTCGCGCACGACCTCGATCGGCATGGCGTAAACATCGTCGCCGATCTCCACCAAGAGGCTCGGGAGGATGGCCAACGTCAACGGCAGTCGAATCGATACTTTGGTTCCCACGCCAGGCGTGCTGTCCAGCTCGATGACGCCGCTGAGGTCTTCGATTTTGCTTTTGACGATGTCCATGCCCATGCCGCGGCCAGAGACCTCGGTAACCTTTTCCGCAGTGCTCAGGCCGGGGAGGAAGATCAACTGGTAAATCTCTTGGCGGCTGAGCTTTTCCGCGTCCGCCTGAGATACCAGCCCGCGGGAAACCGCCTTGCGAAGGATGCGATCGGCGTTCAGCCCTTTTCCGTCATCGATAACCTCAATGATGATCGAATTCCCTCGCTGATAGGCGTCCAAGGTGATGGTACCAATCATGGGTTTGCCCAGGGCCTTGCGTTCCTCGGGCGGTTCGATGCCATGATCGGCACTGTTGCGGACGAGATGGATCAAGGGATCGCCAAGCTCGTCGATCATGCGCTTGTCCAACTCGGTCTTCTCGCCACGGATGATCAATTGGATGGTTTTGCCGTTGGCGCGGGTCACATCCCGAACGACACGCTTGAATCGTTGGAACAAGGGGCCGATCGGCACCATGCGCGTCTGCATCACGCTGCGCTGGATGTCATCCGTAATGCGATCGAACTGGTGAATCGCCTCGGAAAGCTGGTTCACGGCCGTGCGAACCTCCGTGAGGCTGGAAAGCTCTTCCTGCAAAACCTGCAAATCCTTTTCCATGCGGCGGAGTTGGGTCGCCAGCTCCAAACCGCTTCCCAAGGCTTCGTTGTGCGAGAGTAGTCGGGTTAGCGTTTCCTGGACTCCACGCAGCAACTGTGCGGCGCGGAGGTCTCCAGCTTGGGCTTTCAGCTTGTCGCCCAGTTCGAAGAACCGGGCACGACTGATGACCAATTGGCCGGCCAGATTCATCAAATCGTCGAGCCGTTCGATATCGACGCGGAGCGTTTCACCGGCTTTCGCGGCCTCGCTCGATTTACCCTTGCCGTTCGCCTCGGGGCGAGCGGAGGCATTAGTACCGGACACATTAGCACCGGGGGAAGTGGCAGCGGGGGCAGTGGCAGCCGCTGACTCGCCTGGCTTGGACGACGGAGAGCGGGGGGGCGTGGAGGCTTTACTGGCCTCGGATGGGGAGATGGCCTGCCCATCCTGGTCGGCCTCCTCTGGCGACGCTGCTGCCGGATTGGTTTTGGGGGCATCCTGCACGGTTGCAGCACGGCCAACATCCGATGGCTTGGCCGCGGGCGACGGTGACGGCGCCGTTGCGCCCGTCTCGTCGTTGACCAGGTGCAGCGACACATCTGACGCTCCTCCGACACGGACCGCGCGGTCCACGGCCTCCAGGGGCTGATCGGTCAGCAAGCCGAACTGGACGGCTTCCAGGCGTTCCATCTGCTCCAGTTGTGCCGGGTCCGGTTCAAAGAAGCAGACTTGTCCCAGATGTTGGAGTTTTTCGTAAATCAAGCGCCCCTTCAAGCCGGGAAGGGGGATGTTGGCGTGCAGCCGTACCAGGCCGGCAATGGCTCTCGAGCCTTGCGACGCTTCGAGGATTGCGCGGATCCAATCTTCGCCGATGCCTGGGGCCTCCTGGCATGACGCATTCGGCGAAGGTTCCGCGGCGGAAGCGGTCGCGTGATCCAAGGCCAGCAGACGGGCTGCGGCATCTACGAAATCGGGAGCCTCTGTCGCATTGCCGCGAAGAACCGCCGCGAATTGTCGCAGCGCATCGGTGCATCGCAACAGCACGTCGTTGATCTCGGGGAGCAGCGGCTTATTGGATTCCCGCATCTGTTGCAGCCGGTCTTCCATAAGATGGGCCAACTTCGCTGCTCTTTGATATCCGACCGCGGCCGACGATCCTTTGATTCGGTGAGCCGTGCACAGGAGCGATTCCAAGTCTTCCTTGGTACCGCCGCCTTCCACGCGGAGCAGCGTATCCATCAAGGTGTCGATGCCTTGCTCCAATTCGTCGGCCAGGATGGCGACGTATTGCGGATCGATATCGCTGTCGTCGCGAACTTCGGCAAAAATTTGTTGGGCTTGCGTTTGAGCTTGGTCTGGCACGCGGGATGGCGGGGCGGCGGTGGGATTCCCAGCCCCCTCGCCGGTCGCAATCGAAGGACCGTCCAGGGCCTGGTCCACCGCATTTGCCGCGAGTTGCAGATCGGCCAAGGCCTTCTCCGCGTCGTTTTGGGAGCTTTGTTTTTTTTCGCAACCGGCCCGACGCAATAGCTCCGCGATGTCTTGGACTTCAGCGTCGGCGTCGATCGGCTCATCGGGTGGATCGCGGAGGGCGTCCACCATGGCCGAGATGCGATCCACGGCCCGAAACATCAAGTCGATCACCCCGCGGTCGATTGCCAATTGACCGTTTCGCGCGGCGTCGAAGACATTCTCTACCTTGTGCGTCAGTTGATTGATGTTGGTCAAGCCCAACATCGCGGACAGGCCCTTCAGACTGTGGGCCGCCCGAAACATCTCATTCAAGACCTCGATATCGAAGCCCTGCGGTTGATCGCCGTTTTGGCGAAGTTTCTCGTCAACCAGCAAGAGATTCTCGTTCAAGCGGTCCAGGTGCTGGGCCGATTCATCGAGGAAATCTCCAAGCAAGGCTTCGAACATCTCATCGCGAGGCAGGGAGTCCATAGCGGCCATGAGCAATCCTTTTAGCGACGAACGCGGTAGGCAGGATTGGCTGTGGGTCTGGTGTCCAACCGCTCGTCGGAAGGCGAACGCGGCGGGACATTCAAAACGGGAATTGCAGGAGCGAACAGCTTTGGTTCGAACCGCTACGCAAACTTAGCTCATATTCGACGCTATTCAAAAAAATTTTTTCGTTTGCACACGGTGGGCAGCGCGGTGTGGCCCCAGCACGGTCGAGGCACAGCCCCAGCACGGGCCAGGGACACTCCAATCGCGGGGTAGGGACAGTCCAAGCGCGGGCCAAGCATGGTCCGACCAGGGGCCAAGTACGGGCCGGGCAGGGTGTGGGTATAAAACGCGTGCGGTGCGAGAACGATTCGCACACGGTGCAAGGCTGGCCGAGACGAGAGGTGGCACTGCTTCGAAGACGCACGCTGGGCTGTCGGGGGAGCGAGGAGTACTACCGCGCAAAATTTGTTGGCTTAGCTCAACAACTTGTGGTGATGGGGATGACGCCTCGCAAGATCTGCTGGACGCATCATGCCATCAGGCGAACTTTGCGCTGTAGGATTTGGGGGCAGTGTTGATAAGAATCGGGCGTCATAACGACTATTACGAGGTCGGTGCCCGCCAGGATTTGGCCCGAAGGAGGAACAAACGGTGCGCCACGGCTCACTGGGTCGTGACGGCGAGGAGTGGCTTTTGTTTTTCCACAGCGGCCGCTTCGACCGGTTTTTGGTACAGCCAGGGTTGCAAGCGTTTCATGTCGCTGAGAAGCTCAGCGACTCCCTCCGCTGCTCCAACCACCAAGTAGCCGTTGGGAAGCATGAGTCGCTTGACGTGGTCGAGCACGACCCGCTTGGACGGCGGATCGAAATAGATCAGGACATTTTTCAGGAATATCAAATGGAAGGGACGTTCCCGTAAAGGTTCCATGAGGTTGTGTTGCCGAAAGGTGGTCATGGCCGTCAATTTCAGCTTCGCCCGCCAGACGTCCGCGTTGGGCAGTTTGTCGAAGAAGCGGGATTTGAATTCTTCCGGCACGAGCCGCATGGCGCGTTCGCCGAAGGTGGCCGTCCTGGCCTGCTGCACGGCTCCAATGCCGATATCCGTGCCCAGGATTTGGATTTGCCATTGGCTCAGATCGGGAAAGCTGGCGGCGACACTAAGGGCTGCGGTGAAGGCCTCGTCGCCGGTGCTACAGGCGGCGGACCAGATGCGAAGCTGTTTGATGACTTGCGGCTGCGACGCCGCGAGGGAGGGCAAAAACTGTTGCCGAAACCACCGCCACTGACCTTCATCGCGAAATAGAAAGGTCTCGTGCGTGGTGATCTCCTGGAGGAAGGCGTCCCATTCGGGGTGATTGTTGGGAAGCGAGGTCAAATGGCGATAGTATTCCTCGAAACCCGCAATCCCCGTTTCCCGCAGGCGCCGACTCAGACGATTGGAAAGCAGGGTCTTTTTCTGGGGGGAAATTTTGATCCCGGTTCGCCGATAGATCAGTTCCGCGTACCGTCGCAATTGTTCGTCCGTGACTTGCCGTAGTGGCGTCGATGTCACGATCGGCGGTATCGGCTTAACGCCGGATGCTGCTGAAGTCGCGGTACGGGGCTTGTCCGAGGAGACCGGTCTCGCCTTAACGCTCTTCGACAGAGCATTGCTCTTGGGCGACCAGGGCATGTTCACTTCTCCAAAAGGGCGTCGATATCCGGTGGATGTCCGTCAAAACGATCGGTATCTTCATTCCCTGCCTGGAAATCACACTCCGTATGTGGAAATCACATTGCCCGCCTAGAAATCAAATCAGCTCTCTGGGGTATTGGTGACGGCATGGTTCGGGATAGCCGCCGTAAGCCTCGGAGGCGGCGTTGTGCGAACCATCACGCGATCCCGTGCCGCGCTGGCAAGTGCCGTGCGGCGCCTTCGTCTCCCGCGGATGCGGCATGCCGACTCGTGAGCTGATGAAAGGCTCGACATGCGGAGGGAGGTTCATCGTTCCATGCGGTCAGCGGGAGTGTGGGCGTCGGCCGCGCGGCCAAAACCGCGGGCCGACGCGAAGGTACGTTGTCCAGGAGAGTGAGGAAAAACCGCGGGCATCGAGGTCTGCGACACGGGCGGTGTGCTGGCGACTAGCCGAGCCTGGCAACCTCAAAACTCGCCGTAGGAGCCGTCTTGTTCATCGAGGATTCGTTCGATGTCCAGCAGGATCAGCAGGCGCTTATCGAGCTTGACCAGACCCGTTAGATATTCGCGGCCCAGGCCTGCCACCGTCGGTGGTGGGGGGGCGATCTGATCCTTGTTGATCCGCAAGACTTCACTCACGGCATCCACGATGATGCCGATCGTTTTGCTTCGCACGTTGACCACCATGATCCGCGTTTCGTCGGTGGTTTCTTGCGGGGGCAATCCGAAACGCAGCCGAAGGTCCACTATCGGAATGACCGAGCTACGCAGGTTGATCAGGCCTTTGATGTATTCCGGTGTTTGAGGCACCTTGGTGATCTCACCCATGAGGATGATTTCTTGCACCTTGGTGATCTCGACGCCGTACTCCTCTTGACCCAACCGAAAGCTGACGAGTTGCATCGTACCGCTGGCTTCGCGGTGGGCATGTTCCTGGATCAAAGCCTCTTGTTCGTGAACGGCAGTACTCATGGAAATCTCCTTGCACGGTTACGTTTGTCAGAGGATCGCCCGGCCGACATTTCAATAGTGACGGGACGAGGTCACGTTACCCAAACTATAGGTCACGAAAACGATGGACGCGCAACGGGCAGATGTCGCTCCGGATTTTTCCCAGAATCTGAGCGGCGACGGCGCGAGCCAGCCTCCTGGTTCAGCCGCATCCATGCTTTTCCAGCTTTTCCCTCAATGTGTCTGCGGTGAAGGGTTTTACCAGGTAGTCGGATACCCCGGCCTGAATGGCCTGCAAAACTCGGCTCTTCTCCGCCTCGGTGGTGATCATGATGATCGGAACGTTCGGGTCTTGGCCCCGAATGCTCTGGATCACCTCCAACCCCGATTTGCCGGGCATGTTCCAGTCGGTCAGTACCATGTCGAATTTGCCGGGCTGGAAGAGATTGACCGCTTCATTGCCATCCGCGGCTTCCACGGCCTCGGGCACACCGACGGCTTGAAGCGAGCGGATGATGATTTTGCGCATGGTGCTGGAGTCGTCGGCGACAAGGACGCGAGCGCTCATAAAACCTCCTTTCGAAAAGATGAACCCTTGCAACAGGGCAGGCCAGTCATGCGATAACAGCTAGTACCTGATCCTGGGCTGTTGCGTCTCGATTAGCCTCTCGTGACAAGCGGAACATGAGCCGTTGCCGAACGAGCAACATCGCCAATTGGCCGGTTCATGTTCGTCTGGAGAAGCCTAGGTCAAAAACTGCGATTGTCAAACGATGGCGAAATCTACTTCTCGGATTCGACCGAATTTTGGCAAAGCCTGCGACCGGGCCACGAATGAGACCTTGGAAAGCCGCCGCTGTATCAGCCACTATCCGGCTTTCGACGTCGCGGAACATGGGTAAGGTACGAAGGATGTGTGATCTATGGTGAGCTTTCCTGTGGTTTCGGATTTCTTGGCTGGCTTCTGGAATCCTTGGCGATACAACCGATAAAAGCGTCGATTTCGGGCCTTTACAACGTTTAGGGTGATGTCCATTTTCCAGGAAGGTTCGACTTCTCACGGACGAGGTAAATTATGACAGTCAGGACGTCGGTTGCCGGTTGTGTGGTGTTGTTGGGGATGGCCGGTTTCGCGTCGGCCCAGTGGTCCGATTCGCCGTATCAAGTGGCCCCGCCCTGGCAAGGATATGGCGGGGTGGTGCAGACCGGTTTCCAAGAGGGACCGGCTCAGCAGCCGATCCCCGAGACGAATGCCTGCCCCTCCGGCTGTGAAACTTGCTTGCCGCTGTGGCAAGTATGGGGTGAAGCCTTGTATCTTAAACCGAGCGACGCGGACGTGCCCTGGGCCGTGCCCATCGATGGTACCATCACCGGCGGCAGCGTACCGGTTCAGGTGGGGCGCGTTGCGAACGCCGATATCGACTACAACCTGGGCTTCCGATTCGGTGTTGGGCGTGCCCTCGACGAGTGCTCTAGCGTGGGGGCCTCGTACACCTTTTTTGAAAGCCATACCGACGACGCCATCGAGACGAGTGCTCCGCGGGTGCTGCGATCCCTCGTTTCGCATCCCGCTACGGCCAGCGCGGCCTCTGACTTCCTTCGTGGACTGGCTTCCAACGATGTCGATTTCCAGTTGATCGACGCGGACTACCGGCACGTCTTTCGCTCCTCTTGCTACGGCTCCCTGAACTGGTTGGTCGGTGCCCGCTATGCCCAGTTGGAGCAAGACTTTGCTGCCACATACTTCAATAATGGAACCGAAAACGTGGCCACGGATATCCGCTTTTACGGTGGTGGTATCCGGTTGGGCCTGGAAGGCGAACGCCATGCCAAAAATAGCGGCTGGCTGCTGTACGGGCGAAGTGCGGCCAGCTTTGTGGCGGGTGACTTCCGTGCCCGTTATACGCAGAGTCAAAGTTTCGATCCCACCGTGGTCGATGTGACCTGGCGAAACGGCAAAGTCGTGCCGATCCTGGATTTGGAACTGGGGGTCGGTTGGACCAGCCGTAGCGGCCGATTGTTCGTCAGCGCCGGTTATATGGTCAGCGCGTGGTTCAACGTCGTGGATGCGGATACCTTCATCCGTGGCGTACAGGCGAACAACTTCAGCGATTTGAACGACACCATCACATTCGATGGTCTGGTCGGTCGCGCCGAAGTTCGATTCTGAGCTGCCGGCGTTTGCCAATCGGCGGGCATCCAATCCGAGTGATGTTCGCCGGAGCAAGACCAGCAAGGCACTTGGGGCAATACCAGCAAACCTCACGCAACACTGCGGACTCCGACTTCTCCACTGAAGGAACCTCGCGACCCCGTGAGTCGGTGACTCACGGGGTCAGCGTTTCTTGATGGCTGTTCGTGAATTGTTGGGCTGCTGACCTTGGTCGGCTGGAACGGGTATCTCGCGTGGAGGACGCCACGAACTGACGGCCGGGGAGTTTTGCGGTGTGGCAGCCCGGTCTCGAATCAAGAAAGTCGGTCGGCCATCATGTGATGCGTTTCTAATTCGACCTAGTTGACCGAAATGCTCTAACTTGTTAATATTTCCCGAACTGTCCAAATATTCCAGTTATATGGATTGGATGGATTGTTCAGGGCACCCCGCGCATCGAGTCATGTTGTCGAGCTCAGGTCACGCGGTGGCTCACGGTCACGGCGATCGGTACGGGGTCACGATCCCTGCGTTGCCGTTGCGAGTCGCGGCAGGAAAGCATGTTGCTTGGTGTGTTCCAAAGTTGAAACATTACCCCACACTCGCAGTGGGAACACGGCACCGAACAATGCCATAAGTCCAAGTGCTAATTAGGTTTATAGTTCTTTCCCCGAGAGGATGGGAGTCTGGCACAGGATGTGCGTTCCCAGAAACATCAGGCAGCAGTCAGGCCATGCAAGCACCGCAATTCAACCGCCTGTTGGGAGACACAACCTTGCCAAAGACTCGAAGAGACACTCATTCTACCAGAAGGTCCTCCAGCTTATCCCAGCAAGCAAGGTCCTCCAGTTTATCCCAGGAAACAACGGGTGTTGTTAGCTCTGGTCGGCGAAACGGTCGAGCCAAAGTGAACGGGCAAGGCGGGACGAATGGCCATGATCCCATTTCGTTGCTTCCGATCCGAGCAAAGGCAAACTCTTCCGCGCCCGATTTCTTGGATGACGACGAGGACGAGGGTGAGGTTCGTCTGCACGCTGACCATCAGGAAAGCACGGAGGAGGACGAACTGTTCGACATCGAGGATGAGTTGGACGACGACGCGGCTGAAAGTGCCCCTACCGAGGACGGCGAACTGGATGTGGATCATACGGGCCAGGACGACCGCATCGATGACCCCATCCGCATCTACTTGATGCAAATGGGGGAGATATCCTTGCTGTCGCGGGAGGAGGAACTGGATGCGGCACGCGACATCGAACGGGCGAGGCGGCGTTTTCGCTACGCCATGTTGGCGACCGATTTTGTGCTAAACGCGGCCATCGATCTGCTGCGAAAGGTGCGGGACGGAAAACTGCGCCTGGATCGCACGGTGGACGTCTCCGTGACCAACCTCCGCGGCAAACGTCGCATCAAGCGGCTTTTGGAGCCGAATTTGAACACGCTTCGGGCGATTCAAAAAAAGAATCGTGCCGATTTTTTGGTGATGATGAATCGCCGCTTGCCCATGGATGTTCGTCGCGCTGCACGCGTGCGATTGGTCCGTCGCCGCTATCGGGCGGTTCGGTTGATCGAAGAGCTGGACCTACGGACGCAGAAATTGCAGCCGTTGTTGGATCGTCTGGATCGCATCTCGGCCCGCATGGATCGCATCGGTTCCGAATTGCGTGCGTTGCAAGACGGTCAAGCGACGCCCTACGCGCAGGAGTTGCGGCGAGAACTTCGCTACTTGATGCGAATGACGCTGGAGAGCCCCACCACGCTGCGGAGCCTGCTCCGCGCGGTGCGGCAATACGCCCAGGAATACGACTCTGCCAAGCGTCGTCTTTCGGCCGGCAATCTGCGCCTGGTGGTTTCGATCGCCAAACGCTATCGCAATCGCGGCATGAGTTTCCTGGATCTGATTCAGGAGGGGAATACGGGACTGATGCGGGCGGTCGATAAATTCGAGTATGCTCGCGGATTCAAGTTCTCCACCTATGCCACTTGGTGGATTCGGCAGGCGATCACCAGGGCGGTGGCGGATCAAAGCCGGACGATCCGCATGCCGGTGCATATGCTGGATGTGTGCGGACGCATCCAATCCGCGGCCCGCCGGCTTACGCAGCAAACGGGCACGGCGCCGACCCTGGATGCCACGGCGGAGGCCATGGGGATGCAGCCGGAGGACGTCCGCGGCATCCTGCAAATCAGCCGTCAACCCCTGTCGCTGGATCAACCGGTCGGTGAACACGATGACAGTTATCTGGGGGATTTCCTGGCCGACTACCGCGAAGATGATCCCCTTTACGAAATGAATATGGACCTGCTCAAGCGGTCGGTCCATGAGGCCTTAGCCGATCTGTCATATCGCGAACGAGAAATCGTTCGTTTGCGCTACGGCTTGGCGGACGGCTACGCTTACACCTTGGAAGAGGTCGGCAAGATCTTCAAGATCACCCGGGAGCGGGTTCGTCAAATCGAGGCCAAAGCCATCCGCAAATTACGGCATCCCGTTCGGTCGCGAAAGCTGGCGGGATTTGTCGACAGCCTGGTGGCTCGCGGACAGACCACGCCTGATGCGCACCTGGAAAGCGAGCTATGAATGCGTAACCGTTCACGGGGGGGAGTCGTTCACAGGGATTCACCTCATTGCAAAACG
>DYLS01000244.1 GCA_020721965.1 Blastopirellula marina
ATCTCGGGCTTTTTGAGCGGGATCAGATTTCGAGGTTTTTGCAGCGCGATCAGGGCTGATTAAGGCCGGGAAGGCACAGGGACGGTCGAAGTTTTTTGTACACCAATGTCCCTACTCCCTCCCCATGGGGGAAAAGACGATCTCGATCTCCCCCGTGAGCGTTCCGGGTCCCTCTTCGGCCTCCCGCTCGACGGGAGCCGCCTTTTGTGCGGGCTGGATCCTGATCTTGGTGAAGAGCCCCCGCTTTCCCGGCGTTCCGGTATCGATTAGAAAGCCCTTGCGGCTTGCGAGATTCTCACGGATCTTCATTATATCTGGGGCCTCGGGTACGGGCCTTACACTTCCGGTCTTCTGTTCCACCTCGAAGACAAAGGGGAGTTTCAGCCTGATCTTCTCGATACCCATAAGGGCCGGGCCCTTGCCGAGTTCGGTCCCCTGAACGGCGGCTACCTCGCTGATGTAGTCCACGGCGCTCTGGACCTCGTTGTGGATGGAGAGGATCGTCTCGGCAAGAAAGATCTCCCTGTTCTTGATGGCCCGTTCCAGATCCTTTTCGTCAGTCATGGTTTTTTTACGTAGTCACCGTCTTGAATGTGATTTCCACCTCTCCGAGTACGTCCACCCGGAGGCCCAGGACCTCGGGGGTGTGTGCGGAGACGGGCCTCACCCTGAGGATGGGAAACCGGGGGCTCACTGCTATGCCGGAAATGGCCGCGGCCTTCTTTGCGCCATGCTCCTTTTCCTCTACGAGACTGAAGGAAAGTCGCGTCCGGACGGATCCGTGATCCACGAGGACCCGCGGCGCCCCCCGTCGGATCTGGATCCTCACTGCCTCCAGGTGGCGCTCGGCGATGAAGAGCCTCATGTAGCCGGCAATCCTGGAATAGCCCGCCTCGGTGATGACCAGGCTGCCTGATTCCGGATCCTTTTCCACGTCCCCTTCCCCTACCTTGTAGCCCGTGAGGGCGAGAACCGCGGGCGTCTCCGGGCTCCCGGCGGAGGGGGGGGAATAGGGCGAACCCGGATCTATGGCGCTCGCCCCCTCTGCGGCCGACGGAAAGAGGCGGAGGATCTCGTCCCGTAGGACCGTGTCGTCTATGAAGGAGGCCGCGTACTCCCCGACCTCCATGCCGGCCAACCGTTCCATGGCGAGTATCTCTCGTTCCTGGAAGAGCTGTGAGCGGACCACCGCCTCGAAGGTCTCGGTCATGAGCTGGGCGGTGAAATCCGCAAATCCGACGTCTGTTGGCTTTCGGATGCCTGAGGCCATAAAGAGCAATCCCTACGCGGTCATGGGCTGATAGTCGGTCTTGAAGTTGATCTCGACCCGGCCGTAGATCTGGACCCGGCTTCCCGAGATGTCCCGGTTCGTCTCCTTGGCCGTGTTGATGTTGACACTGCTGTAGGAGGTCGAGGCCGAGGCCTTGGCCCAAAGGCTCACGAAGGAACCGGTCCTTGCCTTTGCGCGAAAGCTGAAGGCGTCCCGGTGATAGTTCGTGGTCTGCTTCTGGTAGAAGGTGGAGCCGTACGTGGTGAAAGTGAGCCGTGTCTCGATGATCCCGTTTTCCACCACGAGCCTGAGCACCCCCATCTTGACCATTTCCTTCAGGAGGGAATACTTGTCCGCGGCGATCCGCCGGGCCACCGCGTCGAGGATGGCGTTATAGCCGGCCTTGTCGATGGTACCGCTCGGGATCGTGGGGTTGGCTGCCTCGCCGGGGATCGCGACGGCGCTCGTGACTGTTGCCGCTTCCTCTGTGGTGAGGTCACCCCCTTCCTTAACCTTTGTCCCCGCCGGGTCAGCCGGGTCAGGGGCGACCTTTGCGAGAAACTGGAGGATCATCTCCCCGCTTATGTCGTCCTTGGTGTCATTGATGAACTGGGTGAGGGTCTTCGAGACCTGGGTCACGAGGTCGATGTAGGCCTCGGTCTGCCTCATGTTGGCCGCGACGATGGCATCGAAGGTGTCCGTGATGAGCTTTGCCGTGAACTCAGGGAAACCGATCTCGTTGAGGCGTGCCGCCTCGGTGACCGCTGCGCTCATTTCGTTTGCCATGATCTACCTCCCCGGGCATCCGCCCTTGTTTTTTTCTATTATATCTATCCAACATCACGATATCGTCACGCTTCCATCACGGAACTGTCACGACGGATTTGCTATAACCTGAATCCGTGAGTTATGTATGCAACCTTGCGATTTTTCAGAACAAGCCTACCTCCGGGGTGTTTCTGGAGTAAGGAGCCCATGGACGGGACCCGAACGGCAAATCCGCCCCCTTGTACGGGGGCTATTTGACCTGTCTGCCCTGTCTGCCGACAGGCAGGCGCACGTAACAAATACCCCAGGGGTCGGCTCACGGATTAAGAAGAAATTGCCTTTCCAGTCGCCATGCGCTGGATGGGAAGTGAGTGTGTAAGAAGGACCGAAACAAAGGCGAGAAGGGCGTTCATGGACGTTTGTAACGCCCTTCAGACCTTCGGGCTTCGTAACACGCTTAACGCAGCGTTAGCAGCTCATGCCGGATATTTTTATCGAATCCTTC
>DYLS01000245.1 GCA_020721965.1 Blastopirellula marina
CCCCAGATCGAAATGGCAACGATCTTAGCGAAAGCGCGTTGACGGTTCCATGCGTTTTCCATGACAAAAAAGCCCGCCATCCTTGCGGATGGCGGGCTTTCGTTACAGCGGGCCGCTGGACAGACGGGGCCGGGAATTACATACCCCGAATTACATGTCCATGCCGCCCATGCCGGCGCCGGGCATGGCGGGTGCGGCTTCTTCCTTCGGCGCCTCGGCAATCATGCACTCGGTGGTGAGCATCAGGCCGGCCACGGAAGCGGCGTTCTGCAGCGCGGTGCGGGTGACCTTGGTCGGGTCGATGATGCCCATTTCCATCATGTCGCCGTAGGTGTCGTTGGCGGCGTTGAAGCCGAAGTTGCCCTTGCCTTCGAGCACCTTGTTGATCACCACGCTGGCCTCGCCGCCGGCGTTGGCGACGATTTCACGCAGCGGTTGCTCGATTGCGCGCAGCACGATCTTGATGCCGGCGTCCTGATCGTGGTTGTCGCCCTTGATCTCGCCAACCGACTGACGGGCACGCAGCAGCGCCACACCACCGCCAGCGACCACGCCTTCTTCCACCGCGGCGCGGGTGGCATGCAGGGCGTCTTCGACGCGGGCCTTCTTTTCCTTCATCTCGACTTCGGTGGCGGCGCCGACCTTGATCACCGCCACACCGCCAGCGAGCTTGGCCACGCGCTCCTGCAGCTTTTCGCGGTCGTAGTCGGACGTGGCTTCCTCGATCTGCACGCGGATCTGCTTGACGCGCGCTTCGATGTCGGCGGTATTGCCGGCGCCGTCGATGAGCGTGGTGTTCTCCTTGGCCACTTCGATGCGCTTGGCCTGGCCCAGGTCGGCCAGGGTGGCCTTCTCGAGCGTCAGGCCGACTTCTTCGGCGATGACCTTGCCGCCGGTCAGGATGGCGATGTCTTCCAGCATGGCCTTGCGACGATCGCCGAAGCCCGGCGCCTTCACGGCCACGGTCTTGAGGGTGCCGCGGATGCTGTTGACCACCAGGGTGGCCAGCGCCTCGCCTTCCACGTCCTCGGCGATGATCAGTAGCGGACGGCTGGCCTTGGCGACCTGCTCCAGCACCGGCAGCAGATCACGGATGTTGGAAATCTTCTTGTCGTGCAGCAGGACGTAGGGGTTTTCGAGCACCGCGACCTGCTTGTCCTGGTTGTTGATGAAGTAGGGCGACAGGTAGCCGCGGTCGAACTGCATGCCTTCGACGATGTCGAGTTCGTTTTCCAGGCTCTTGCCGTCTTCGACGGTGATCACGCCTTCCTTGCCCACCTTGTCCATCGCTTCAGCGATGATCTGGCCGACGTTCGCGTCGCTGTTGGCCGAGATGGAGCCGACCTGCGCGATTTCCTTGGTGTTGGAGCAAGGCTTGGAGGCCTTCTTCAACTCCTCGACCAGCGCGGCGACCGACTTGTCGATGCCGCGCTTGAGGTCCATCGGGTTCATGCCGGCGGTCACATACTTCATGCCTTCGCGCACGATGGCCTGGGCCAGCACGGTGGCGGTGGTGGTGCCGTCACCGGCGTTGTCGGAGGTCTTGGAAGCGACTTCCTTGACCATCTGCGCGCCCATGTTCTGCAGCTTGTCCTTCAGCTCGATTTCCTTGGCCACGGACACGCCGTCCTTGGTCACGGTGGGGGCGCCGAACGAGCGCTCGAGCACCACATTGCGGCCCTTGGGGCCCAGGGTTGTCTTGACAGCGTTGGCGAGAATGTTCACGCCTTCCACCATGCGGGCGCGGGCGTCCGCACCGAAAATCACGTCTTTTGCAGCCATTGAAATTCTCCGTAAATAGCAGTTGAAGCAGGAATCAGTTCACGCGAATGACGTGAATTACTTCTCGATGACGGCCATCAGGTCGTCTTCGCGCATCACCATCAGCTCGTCGCCGTCGACCTTGACGGTCTGGCCGGCGTACTTGCCGAACAGCACGCGGTCGCCCACCTTCACCGCCATGGCCACCAGCTTGCCCTGGTCGTCATGCTTGCCCGGCCCCACGGCCAGCACTTCACCCTGATCCGGCTTCTCCGCCGCGCTACCCGGGATCACGATGCCCGAGGCGGTAGTGGTTTCTTGTTCGATACGCTTGACCACGACACGGTCATGCAGAGGGCGCAATTTCATGCAAATCTCCTGAAGTTTGTGGAAAACCGGGCGCCTGCTCGGAGCCCAATGACAAACCGCCTCCCGGGAAATACCCGGAACCGACGGCCAGAAACCCATTTTGAAGGCGCGTACATGACAGTGCGATGAAGCCGTTGTTAGCACTCACCTTCAACGAGTGCCAATTATAGGAACGGACTTTCGGGTTTCAAGAGCCGGCGCACAAACCCCGCAAGCGGAGGCGATCGCCAAGAAGTCCGCCGAGAGGTCGCCCGCCGCCACATCGCGCCGCCAAACTCGTCACCAAATGTACATACGGTAAATGTTGGAAAGAATCGACCGTTCGTCGCCAGATTCACACCGTTCGTCGGCTCGCTGCGGCAGTTTGTGCAAAGCATTTCCACAATGCACGCAAGGAGAGTCCATCCATG
>DYLS01000093.1 GCA_020721965.1 Blastopirellula marina
AGGTGGATCGTTGGTCTGTTAGCATCCACCACCAGCTTACGCTGGTGGCTCGGGGGCGCTCCGCCGCCAGTTTGTACCGGCGGTTTTGTTTTGCGCTCAGTTTCATCACCACCAGCTTACGCTGGTGGCTCGGGGCAGAATTGACGCCAGCAGCATCCACCACCAGCTTACGCTGGTGGCTCGGGTTGTAAACTCAACGTTAGCAAAGGATGGTACGCATCGAGTCCCCTGCGCGACTGGGGGGAATTCGCTGTCGCCGCGAGTTATACTAGAGCTTTTCACCTCCGCCTGGTTCGTGGCCCGCGGAGGTTTCCAACGCCATCGACTTTGGGAGGATGAAACGATGAGACTCTCACGACGCGAAGTGCTGAAGGCCGCTGCGGCGGCGGGGCTGTTTGTCGCATCTGACCGGGTGCCATCCTGGGCCGCTGAGAAGAAAATTCCGATCGGCGTGCAGCTTTACTCGGTGCGCGAAGCCGCCGCCAAGAATCTGGCCCGGGTCTTGGCCGCCATCAAGGAGATGGGTTACGAGGCTGTGGAGTTCGCGGGCTGCTACGGGCACTCCGCCGCCGACATCCGCAAGATGCTGGACGATGCCGGTCTGAAGTGCTGCGGTAGCCACACGGGCTGGGATGCCTTGCAGCCGCAAGATCTGGCTGCCACCGTGGAGTTCAATCGCACCATCGGCAACCAATATCTGATTTGCCCGTACTTGGCCGAAAGCTTTTTCGCCACCAAGGAGAAAGCCGTGGAGACGGCCAAGATTTTCAACGATCTGGCGGACAAGGTCAAAGACCAGGGGATGTTGGTGGGCTATCACGCCCACGGCGGAGATTTCCGCAAACTGAACGGCGAAACCTCCTGGGAAGTGTTCTTCGCCGCGACCAAACCCGAGGTCGTCATGCAGATGGACGTCGGCAATTGTCTGGGTGGGGGCGGTGATCCCTACACGATCCTGGAAAAATTCCCCGGCAAGGCGAAAACCATCCACATCAAGGAGTATGGCGGCAAGCCAGGCGCCGTGATCGGCGAGGGCGAGGTCGACTGGGAACGCATCTTCAAGATATGCGAAACCACGGGGGGAACCGAGTGGTACATCGTGGAGCAGGAGAGCTACGCGAGCGGGCCGCTGGACGCCATCCGCGGCTGCATCCAGAACCTTCGCAAGATGGGCAAATAGCCCGACCCCAAACTGGGGAAGCTTGGCCGTCTGCACGGCAACTGGTCGGGGGGCGGTTTTCCACCGCTCATCGGTCGGCTAGGAAGCCGCTTGGGTGGCCAGCTCGCGAGACGCCGCTTCCCGGCCATTACGCGCCGTGTACGCCCATGCCATACGGATCAATTCGCCGCGTTGGATCGGCTTGGAGAGGTAGTCGTCGCAGCCGGCGGCAAGGCAGGTGTCTCTGTCTCCTTGCATGGCGTGCGCCGTGATGGCGATGATCGGGATACGGCATCCTCGTTCACGAAGCAAACGCGTGGCGGAATAGCCATCCAGAACTGGCATCTGCATATCCATCAGGATGCAGTCGAAGGGGCGTTTTTCCGCCTCCGCCGCTTCCACGGCCGCGATACCCTCCTGCCCATTGCTGGCCGTGACGACCTCCGCACCGGCCTTTTTCAGCAGGAAGGCGATCAAGCGCTGGTTGTCCGGCCCGTCCTCCACCAGCAGGATACGTCCGCTGAGAGTGAGGGTTTGCGTCACCGCGGGACGGTCTGGAGTTCGCGCGGGAAGGGCGGTTTCATGCCAATCGCGTACGAACTCGGCATTCGGCGGGACAGCGATCGGCAGGCGCACACGAAAGACCGAACCTTTACCCAGCTCGCTATCCAGCAGGATTTCACCGCCCAACAATTCCGCCAAGCGGCGTGTGATGGTCAGCCCCAAGCCCGTTCCACCATATCGGCGCGACATGGAGTCGTCCACCTGCACAAAGGCATCGAAAATCTTGCCTTGATCCTCTTTTGCGATGCCGGGACCGGTGTCGATCACGGCGAACTCCAGGATGCCTTGAATGGCAGGACCATTGATCCCTGACGGTGCCGACCCCATGCCCTGCGGTTCTGGGGCTGTTTCCGGGGCTGGCTTGTCAAACCGCACCTCCACGCGAACTCCCCCGTGTTCCGTGAATTTCACGGCATTGCCCAACAGATTGACCAGAATTTGGCGCAGCCGCATGGGATCGGTGCGGATGGTGGACGGCACTTCCCCGCGACATTCCGCCGACAACGTCAATCGTTTGGCCACGGCCCTTGGTCGCAGGAGCGACAGGACCTCGCCCAGCAGCGTCAAGGGGTTGCAATCCACCGGATGAATCGAGAACTTGCCAGACTCGATCTTGGAAAGGTCCAGAATGTCATTGATGAGTCCCAAGAGGTGGGTACCGTTGCGGCGAATGGTTTGGATGTACTCTTGTCTGGCCTCCTCGGATGTCGTGGAATCGGCGAGGAGGTCGGTATAGCCCAAGATCGCGGTCATCGGCGTGCGAATTTCGTGGCTCATGTTGGCCAGGAACTGGCTCTTGGCCAGGCTGGCCTGTTCCGCCGCCAATTTGGCCTCCTCCAAGGCGGCCGTCCGCTGGCGGACGCGCTCCTCCAATTCAGCGTGGACCGCCAGCAAGGCCTGCTGCGTCTCCTGCACGTAAACGAGCAGTGTATTGAACCCCCACGCCAAGGACCCGATTTCATCCGCCGATCGCACTGGAACGCGGACCGATAGATTGCCCGTTCGCGAGATACTCCGCATCGCCTCGGTCAATTCCAGCACCGGATAAGTAATGACGTGCTGCAACGGGATGGATATCCAGACCGCAGCCAAAGCCGCCAAAGCGACCACGCCGATCCCCAGCATGACTTGCGATCGGAATTGCTGGCGGACCGCGATCGGCTCGGCCCGGGCGTACACATATCCGACCGTTCGGCCCTTCTGGACCATCGGTTCCACGACTTCGATGAATCGCCCGATCCGAGTCCCCCACCAATCCACCACAACGGGGACGGCGGAAGCCTCATGCGCGTTATCCAGATTGATATATTGGGCGAACGGTCTGCCCTGGGCATCATAGATGGCCGCAATTTGCAACGACTTTTGCCGCGCCATGGAGGCCAGCAATTCCTGAGCGGTGGCGATGTCCCCGAACTCCAAGGCTGCCGTGGCATTGGCGCCGACCACGCTCGCCAAGGCCTCGATCTGTCGCGATTCGGATTGCATGAGCAGCCGCAGTTGCCCGGCGACAAAGGCCCCGCTGATGATCGTTATCGCTATCGCCAGCGAAGTGCCGAGGAGCCACTGCAACTTCTTGCGGATCGGCGCGTCGGCAAAGCGATGGGCCACGCCGCTTGCGATTTTCCTGACGATGGACCGTCCCATGTGGATTATTTCTCTGCCACCACGAGCGCAGGGTATCCGAGCCGCCACGGAGCGCACAGGCAAAGTCGCCTGCGAGACGCCCTCAACGGGAACCCTGAGAGAGGCGAGGCTCCGCGTCCACGACGCGGGCAATTTGAAGGAGTTTCGCACTGACCTTGAGGTGCTTGGCCTCGACGGCCCTCATCGCGATCTCAAGGCGAACCCGATTCTCCTGGACCACGAAGCGAACATCGCCACCCTCTTCCAGAAAGTGTAGGTTCTCTCCGACGGTCAGGATGGGAGATTCTTTCGCGGCGCGAATTATTTTCCGTTGCAAATCCGCGTCCAAAGAGCCGGGGATGAAAAGGATATGGCAATCGTCAGAAAGAGTTTCGCTCGCAATCTGCCTGACTCGAAATTCCTGACGATTGGGTTGCCGAGACATTTGCTCCAGGTAAACGAGGATGGGATGCGGGCCAATCACGCCGATCGTCGGCGGAGGGGCATCCGGCGCCGTATTTTGCGGCCAATCGATATAACGCAAAAAATTCGCAAGATAGGCTGCCTTGATCACATATTCCCTGCTAACAACGACTTGTTGGGCATACGCGTCGCGGAAAGCAACGCACAGCGACAAGACCGTGACTAGGAGACCCATCAGATGTGCGGCGAGGGGAGGACGGGGCCTGAGCCGTCGCCTCCCCGCATCGAGAGCGGCTGCCCGTCTGCCCGTTCGTATGCATGGTCGAGTTGTGATGGCCACAACCGATTCTCCCGACACTTGCTGCCCCATTGCGCAAAGTCTTAAAACCGCCACGCGGCGCCACCATAGACTTCGCTTTGTACCTCCGTGCGTGTTAATCCGGTGAAATCAACACGTTCTCCCTCCGGATGCTCGCCATCCAATAGGTTGCGCCCCGCTACAAACAACTCACACTGCTTGCGGACCCGCCACGCCAGACGCACATCCATGACGAAATATCGGTGGGCGTAATGCGTGTTATCCACATATCGGCCGATGACATCCAGCTCCCATCGCTCCCAGGGATTCCCGGAAAGCCAGAGGAAAAACTGATTCTGGGGGTCCGCGGTTTTCTCAACCGCGTTCTCGAACCCGGGACGATCCGTCACGTCGATTCTCAGGAAAGTATATCCCCCACGCAGCCGCCAATCCTGCATTAGCTGGTAATCCGCGACGATTTCGAAGCCGTATGTCTGGGCATCGGCACCCCGGGCAAACCACGTGGGAGTGAGTACCGCAGGCCAGTCACCGGGCAACAGGCCCAACGCGGGCGTCCCCGCTTGCCACGCCGCAATATCGTCATAATCGTGATAAAAGGCCGTAAAATCCCAGAAAAATCTCTTGTTCGGCTGTCCGCGAATCCCGACCTCGTAGGCCATCATTGTCTCGGATTCGATCGCAGGGTCACCCGAGATGAGGGCAAAGGATGGCAAAGGACCGGGGAAAATATCCAGGAGCACCGGATATTCCGCCATATCTGCTTCAGCGCGGGAAGGAGTTCGCACGGCACGCGAGATCGCCCCCCAAATGGTATAGCGCGGCGATGGAGTCCACAGGAGCCGGCCGGTCGGTTGATATTCAAAACCCGTGTAATCGTTATGTTCGAACTTGCAACCGGCGATGAAGTGCCAGCGGTTTTCCACTAACGTGATTTCATCTTGTACGAAATAGCTGAAGAGGTCGTCGGCCCGTTTTGCGGGATCGAATTGGAGATAGAACGCTGCCGGAGTCAAAAAGTCCTCGAGGTAGCGGTATCCAAAGCCCCACGTCACGAGATGGCGTTGGAAAGGGCGGAAGTGGTGCTGGAAATCGAAGTCCAGCGTGTCGCGGTCCTCGTCAAACGTAGTGGCCGTGGAATGCCTTTCCAATCGATCGTAGTAGAGCTGCACCGAGTATTCGTTCTCGTCGTCCAAGGTTCGGGTCCAGCGTGCCAGGGCGTTGCCTCCTGAGAAGTGGAAATCCTCGATCGCGTATCGTTGGAAGAGCGGCGGCAAGGGGTCGTCGAAGCGGTACAGAGCGCCGGAGTGCCCGTCAAAGTAGTCTCCCTGCACCGTAACGAGGTCGCGATCGGTGGGTGTCCAATCGACGCGAAAACCGGATCGGCCCTGCCGCCAATCGTCCGGCTCTTGCGAGTGGGAGACATAACCTGGGCCGCGATCGAACCACTTGCCGTAAATTCGGTAGGTGGCGTCGCTACCCAGCCTTCCGCCGTATCGAGCCGAGGCGAAGCCGCGTTCCTCTGTCCCCGCCCCACCTTCCACAAAGACGCCCTGAGTGTCGGAAGACCTTTTCGTGATGATGTTGATAATGCCGTTGACAGCGTTGGCGCCCCAGACGCTGGCGCCCGGTCCGCGGATCACTTCGATCCGTTCGACATCTTCCAATAACACGTCCTGAATGTCCCAATACGCGCCGGAGAATAGCGGCGTGTACACCGTCCGCCCATCGATCTGAACCAGCAGCTTGTTCGAAAACCGACTGGCGAAACCCCGCGACGTCACGCTCCAGGTGTTGGAATTGACTCGGGCGACGTGCAGGCCGGGTACCAGCCGCAACACTTCCGGGATCGACCGCGCGCCGGAGCGGCGGATCATGTCGCTGTCGAGGACGTAAACGGCTGCCGGAGAGCGGCCCACCGTACTCTCGCTCCGCAGGACCGTAGAGACTTCCTCGCTCATCGCCGGCGCGATCACATCCAAGTTGGCGAGCTGATCGATGTCCATACTGAGGATGGACTGAGCATCGCCCGACAATCCGGTCAATGCGTCATCGCCAGCCGGCGCCTGCACGCCCTGCATCGTGCCACCCGTCGAGGAGGTGCCTTCCCAAGACGCTGGGACCGCACTGTTGGAAGGGGATATGGACGGCGGCCCATCTCGATCCAGCACGTTTTGGGGTGAATTTGGAACGAGCCTTGGCGGCAGCGGGGCCATGTCGGACGCATGGAGCTGGCAGGAAAAGATGGCGGTGGCAAACAGCATCGCTGCCCAGGCCGTAGGGGCACTCGGCCCAAGAATCCCCTTGCGATGGCGCCTGCCGACAGACGACATACCCATTTCTCCGCCTTGGTTTCTCCGCCTTGGGTAACCCGACCGCTGGACCACCCGGGTCGATTCGAGGGTTCAGCGACAAGGACAAAGCGGGTATTGGTCTGCTGTGGCATCATCGGGGGCGCAAACCCGCCATCAGGTAGCATTCGTCCCCAGACTATCGGCCGCTTGAGCGTCCCGTCGGCAGGACGCGCACGTTCCCCAATTTCCCCATTATCGGCACGACACGCAAACTCACCGCAACCAAGCGAGTCGCATTCCCGGCGCAACGTCACTTGCGAAGGACCTCCGATCCACTGGCGGCGGCAAACGCCCACCTCCCTGCCCCGCCGCCAGTTGCGACCGGCAGGCGTTGGCCGTCGGGGGGCTTGGATCGCTCCCCAAGAGACGGTAGGGGATCGTCCATTAAGGGCTTTGGGCCGGTGCTTCTTCCGGCACCTTGGTGATAATCTCGCAGTCGGGCAGGGCCTGGCGGAGCACATCGGCACCAGCCGCGGTGACGGGGGTGCGGGTAACGTGCAGCGTCCGCAGCCGCTTCAAGGTCGTCAACGGTTGCAACCCCTGATCGGTGATGGCCGTCCGTCCCAAGTGCAAGAACTCCAGACCCTGCAACGACGACAGGTGGGGCAACCCGGCGTCCGTGACCTTGGTATTGTCCAAATTGAGCCAGGTGAGTTGGGTCATTTTCCCCAAATCGGCCAGGCCCGCGTCGGTCACTCGGGTACTCCAAAGGTTGAGCTTGGTGAGCGTTTTGGCTCGTATTAGCGTCTGCACGCCAGCGTCTCCCACGGCGGTCTCGCTGAGATCGAGCTCGCTGAGCTGGGGCAGGTTGGCCAGGGCCGACATCGCCGCGTCGGTGATCGCCGTGCCGCGCAACCTCAAGCGGCGCAGGGTCTCATGCTTGGCCAGCGCTGCTATTCCGGCATCCGTGATCTTGGTGCGAGTCAGAAAAACCTCTTCCAAGTGCTCGCAGTCTGCCAGGGCCGCCAAACCGGCGTCGCCCACCTGCGTGTCGTCCAGGCCGAGACTCTTCAGGGGGCGACATTGGGCGAGGGGTCGAAGCCCGGCATCGCCGATCGGCAGGCCGGTCAGTTTGACGGCCCGAAGCCTCCCCCCAGCCGCGACCTCGGCCAGCAAAGCCTCGTCGAAAGGGGTGCCCATGGCATCGATTTGGATGATGTGGCCGTCGTCATCCCGGCGGACCTTGACGCCCATTTCGGTCAACCGCCGCTCCAAATCGTCCTCGTTAGCGTGGTTTACAGTAGCAGCGGACGCCGCGGACACCGCACTCGCGCCATGCTCGGCACTGGCGGACCCTGGAACCGAGTTCGCGGGCGAGCGATCCGGGGCTTGGGACGGCGCGCTGTCGTGCCCCGCCGGGCAACCGCAAAGCAACAGCGAAAACGACCAACAGGCCGAAATCATCACCGGTAAACAAAATCTCATCTGGCGCCGGATGGTCATGGCTCGCATTTCCTTTTCTGGTACGAGGCTCTACTTCGTGGGCCGGGCATCACCGAACCGCGTGCGGTCAGGGTCCGCGTCGCGGGCGGGGCACGCAGGCGGCACGAGTGCAACCCTAAAACGCAACTTGAGTTGCACCGGCCGTCCGCCTATCATGAGCATCACTCTGGCGAATCGCAAGAGCCGGTTCCGAAGGATGGGAGGAGGTTCATGTCGCAACCCTCGAATTCGGAGACGCCACGGAGCGGGTCGCCCAGCCGGGTGGGTTCCGAGGATGTACTCGCTGCGGTGCCATCGAGCCAGCGCATCGGCTTGTGGAAGCGGTTTTGGCATGGACTGTGGCCACGGCGCGAGGTCGGTGTGGAGGCCACGCTGGATCGCCTCGTTTACCATCTTCGGCAATGGGAGGATCGCATCCGGCCCAATCCGCCCCTGCTCCTCTCCGCCGGCTGGAGCATGGTCACGCTGATGAACTTCGGGGCCCGCGACGCGGCGTGGCAGGTGGGGCGATGGTTGCAATCGCAGCAGCAGCCCGACGGAACACTGACGGAATCGCGTGCGCCGGAAGCGGTGTTTTGGGCCACGGCGGCCGCCGCCCGAGGCTGGCTCTCGGCCTTGCCCGACCTCCCGGAGTTCGAGTCATCCGCCCAGGCCGCCTGCCAGTCCCTCCGGCGATGGATCACCGACGACGGTCGCGTTTTGCCTCCACGGGGCCGCGACTGGAATTATGAACCGCATTCCCTGTGGCACGACCCGCCCGATCTGACCCCTCTGCTTTTGGCGGGTCGTCGCTGGCCGGACACCGATTGGACCTCGGCCAGCATCCGGGCCGTAGAGTACTGGCTATCCCACGAGCAACGGCGCCACGCTGCCGCGACGGCCTCGTCCTGGGTCCGCCGTGCGCGGCTGTATTCCGAATGGGGTCGGCGAAACGAGGTGGGCCAGGCCCTGCAAGAGCTGGAAAACCGGCAGAGCGGATCGGGGGCCGTTCCTGAGCGTCCGAACGAACCCGCCGTTCTCACCGCCACCGTCCTGGAGGCCGCCGGATTGTGGTTCCAGTACCTGCGGCCGGAATACGGCGAAGCCGCATTGCGACTGGCCGAGCGGCACCGCCTGCCACATGGCGGCTTTCCACGCTACCTGGCCGGCGAGCGGGGCGAGCGCGAAGAAGAACCGCTGGCCGCCAAACTCTTCCTCGACGCCGTGCTGGCCGAGGTCCGCTGCGAATATCAGTTGCAGCTTCGCGGGACCGGCGAGGAACCGCTCGATGCCGAGGACCCACGCCTCCTGCTCGTCGCCCGCTTCGCCCAAAACTTCACCGAAGGGGCCGACATCGCGGACTTGGGCTGTGGTACGGGGCGCTATCTGCGGATCCTAGCCGCCCGATTCCCGCACCTCCGCTGGACCGGCATCGACTTCATTCCCGAGGCCCTGCATCGCATTCACCAGGGTATCCGCACCGTCGAGGGGAGCCTGCTGCGCATCCCCTTGCCGGCACGAAGTTTTCACGGCGGTTTTTGCGTCGACGCCCTCTCTCATGCACTTCTGCCGCGGCAAGCCATCGCCGAGATCTGCCGCGTCATTCGTCCTGGCGGGCGGCTCCTGGTGATCGAACCAACCACCCTGCCACTCGGTCTGGCCGGCAAACGACAGCAACCGATTCGGGCCGACGCCTTGGCCGAGTGGCTCAAGCCCTACTGCTCCAAATGGACGCTGGGCGAATTGACGGTCCACCACGGGATGATGAAGCGCACCACCTACGTGACGGCCTTCGCGGAACGGAAAGACTGACCGTCCGCTAACGGCGCAGCCTATCGCTGCGTGCGGCGAGACGACCCTTGCGATCGCTCCCGAGCCTACCGCTCAGACAGGGCAAGCTTGGGGACGACAGGACTGTTGTCGATAGCGATTTTCAATTGCAACGTCGCTAGCAATACCGCCCGGCGGCAAACTACGGCAGTTGCGGCGGTTCGATGATGGGATACGTCCCCGACAGGGCCTTGAGGAACTCCACGATGTCTTTCTGCTGCTCTGGAGTCAATTTGGCCTCGCGGACCGTATCGAACTCGACCGAGCGGTGCGGATTGTCCTTGCCACCAGCGACCATCAAGGCGACGGTCTCTTCCAACGTGGCGGCGCTGCCGTCATGAAAATACGGCGCTGTGTTGGCCACCTCGCGGAGGCTTGGTACCCGAAAAGCCCCCATGTCGGAGTCCTCGCCCGTGACGGCCTTGCACCCTTCGTCGGGCTTTTCCCGATCCATGCCCACCCCGGCGTTGTAGTACTCGTACGAGCTGAACAGCGGCGGCGTATGGCAGTCGGCGCAACCCGAGTTTTTGAACAAGTCCAGCCCTCGCTTCTGGGCATCGGTCAGGGCGTCCGCTTGACCGGCCTGGAATCGATCGTAAGGCGAATCGCCGCTCAAAACCGTCCGTTCGAAGGCGGCCACGGCCTTGGCGAATGCCTCCGGGGTGATCCCCGTGCCGAAGACCTTCTGGAACATCTCGCGATATTGAGGAATGGCATCCAGGTTCTGGATCATGCCCTCCATCGTGTTTCCCATCTCGATGGGGTTGGCGACGGGGCCGAGGGCCTGATCTTCCAGGGTCGCCGCTCGACCGTCCCAGAACTGTGCCGCCGCGTAGGCCGCGTTAATCACCGTTGGGGCATTCCGCCCGCCCACCTGCTCGTGGATGCCCTTGCTGGTGGGGGTGTGCTCCGCCCAAGCCATCTTCGGATCGTGGCAGGTGGCGCAGGAGATCGTACCGTCCTTGCTGACCCGCTTGTCAAAATACAAAATTTTGCCAAGCTCGATTTTCTCGACGGTCAGGGGGTTATCGGCCGGGATCTCCAGAGGGGGAAGTCCCGCCGGGATTTTCAGCTCATAGGGCGTGCCGACAGGGGCGGCGGCCGCAGCGGGCTGTTGTGACGGCGTTTCGGCGGGCGGGGCATCCGCGGCCGGGGGCGTCATCTCGGGACTCGCCGCTGGCTCCGCCGAAGCTCCCCCCTCAGACGTTGGCGCCGGCGTCTCGGGCGCGGATTGCTGGGACGACGCAGTCATCTCGGGACCGGCAGGCTCGGCGGCGGGCGTCCCCCCCTCTGCCGGAGCCGCCTGCCCACTCCCGGTGGTGCTGGCCGGGGCGTTTTCATCGGATTGTGGTTTTGGGCAGCCTGTCGCTAGCAGCATCAAACCGATCCCAACCAAGAGCACCGCCACAACTTGCCACAGTCGCCTCATCATGTCACAACCTCCATCCCTTGGTGTCCAACGTGAGCTTCGCCTGCCGCGCGGTGAAGATTACCACGGCAGGGCGATCGTAGCCCGGCCGCCAGTCTCGGCCCAACACGCTCCTGTACCCAACACGCTAGTGTAATAGTGTAGCGGTTCCAAGGCGGCTGGCAAGCGATTTCCAGATGCCGGCATGGCCAATGGATGCCATCGCTAGGGGATAGCGTGCTCGGGGCGGGCAATCAACAAGGCCCCAGGGGCGGTCTCCAACACCCCTCACTCCAGCTTCTCGTCCGCGGTCGGCGAGTCCTCCACGGGAGCGGCCTTCTCCACCACCCGAATCTGATCCAGGGGCACCAACTTGCGGACGCGATCCTGGGTTTCGATGAGCACCTTTTGAGCCAGGATTTCATGCCCAATCACCTTCGCCCGGCCGTCCTTCCCGTCGACTTCGCTGCCCACCGGCGGGAGCTGATCGAGCAACTCCTCGTACTGCTCGAACTCGTAGCGGAGGCAGCACTTCAATCGCCCACACCGCCCGGATATCTTGGCGGGGTCCAACGTGGCCTTCTGCAACTTGGCCATTTTCATGGAGACGGGCGGCATCGCCGTGAGGTGCGCGTTGCAGCAGAGGGGCTTGCCGCAGTCGCCGTAGTCGCCCAGCAGTTTGGCCTCGTCCCGCACTCCGATCTGACGCATCTCGATCCGGGTATGGAACTCGGCAGCCAACCGTCGGACCAATTCCCGAAAATCGACGCGCTGTTCCGCCAGGTAAAAAACGATGATCCGCTCTCCGCCGAAGATGTGCTCGACGTCCACCAGCTCCATCTTCAACCCCAGCTCTTGGACGTGCCGCTGACAGACCTGGATTTCCTCCTTGGCCTGCTGGCGGATGCGGACCGCCTCCCGTTGGTCATCCGCCGTCATCTGACGCAGGAGCCGACCCTCGGGCGGCGCGCCGAGCAGTGCCATGCCGTGCTCCGTGGCCGGGCCAAGGACCTCTCCCGTTTCCAGACCCCGGTCCGTGCGGATGATGACCTGATCGCCCCGCGCGAACGATTGATTTTCGCTGTCCGGAGAAAACACGCCTAGGATTCGATTGGCGCCATAGCGCACGAAGTATCGCTCCATGATGGGAAACCTCGCATGGGATAGGACGCGGCTGAAAAACGCAACCGAGACGTCGCGTGACGTCCGAACCGTCGGTGCTATCAGGATGGCGAATGCGTGGCAGGCCGCGGACCGAGGAGCCGACCTAGAAGGGGATGACCCGATTGAGCACGGACGCCACCGCCGGGTGGCCTTGAAAGGCCCCCAGGCTGACGGCGATCAAGAGCGTCGCGCCCGCTCCGACCAGCACCAAGCCGCGGGGGTTGGGCGGCACCTCCGTCGTCGCCAGGCGACGCGCCAAGGCCCTGCCGAACGTTCGCCAACCCTGATAGTCTTGATGCGGGCCGATCGCCGACAACGTGACGTTCCGCCACCCGGACGAAGCGACCAGGAAGAGCTGCACCCCCAGGCCGGGTAGCACCAGGCAATCACCGGCCCAACGCGCCGCGCCGTCCAATTCCATCGCCGTTTCGGCGACCAGGGCGCGGAGTTGATGGGGCGCCAAGTTATAGATCACCAGCCGCGGGGGGGATGTCAGTATCACCAACCCCACCACCAGCGACAGGAGAATCACCAGAATCAGCCAGACTGCCCCGCCGTAATGGATGTAGGCAGCCACGGGCAAGAATAGCTCCATCGGCCCGACGATGATCAGCCCCACCAGCGACAGGCCAAGCAGGGATCGATCCTGCGTCCCCGTCAACAGGATGGGCCGCCGCGCCAGATTCAGTCCGCCCACGATCATCAGATAGATCGCGACCGGTGCAAAGGCCAAGAACCAACGCCAAACATCCATACCGATGGAACAAACGTGTTGTGCTACGCTGGTGAAATCGTTTGCGGAATACTTCCGAGACCCGCAACCTCAGTACCACAAATTGTACCGTCACGTGGCGCGCCGTGTCGAGGTGAGATCGCCTGAAAATCACCCACTCGCACATGCGGAAAACCACGAGCCACCAGCGTGAGCTGATAGTGGCGTACCATGCAAGACTTTCCAAGGCGCCACGTTTCGGCGGCTTCCCCAACCTCGGGCTTACGCCCGAGGCTCCCGCGCTACCGCAAACAGGCGTGGGAAAATCGTTGATTTCTGGCCCGCGTTGGTGTAAACCGTATATCGCAGACGGCCTCCCACCGAGATAGTATCCATCCGGGCGGGTGGAGGCGGCGGGGGCGATGCCGAGAAGCCGTTGTTCCAGATTCCCTTTCACTTTCCTTCGAGGGTGCCTCCATGATGCAGCGATGGTTGATGGGTCTGAGCCTGTGCGTTTGTGCCGCCCTGCTGGGAACGGGTCGGCTTGGATTGGCCGAGGATGCCGCCCCTACGCCGCAGGGTGACGGGGAGGTGATTTTCGCCGACGACTTCCAAGGTCCCGACTTGGAGAAGGGGTGGCGCTGGATTCGCGAGCACGAAGGTTACTGGCGGCTGCGGGAAAATGGCCTGGAGATACATGCCGAGCCGGGGCTGGCGGAGACGGTCCGCAATGCCCTGGTGCGCCCCCTGCCCGACCGCGACCGCGCCAAGCTGATCGTCGAGGTCACCGTATCCAATCTTACGCCCCCGAGCGAACAGTACGAGCAAGGCGGCATCACGCTGTACAACGACAGCAAACCGGTTTTCAAGCTGGTCAAGGAGCGGATCGACGGCGGTCTGTACATCATCCCCGGCCGGGTACCCCTGGAGGGCAATCGCGTCAGTTTACGGCTCGTGCTGACCGCTGATCGGTTCGTGGCCCAATTTCGGCCGGAAGGGCAAAAAGACTTTCGAACCGCGGCGGAGGGGTCGCTCCCCGCACCCAAGAACGACGAAATCAGCATCCAGTGCTATCATGGACCGACGGATGCCGAGCACTGGATTCGATTTGAAAAGTTCCGCATTCTTCGGGCGGCTCCTTGAAGGGATGAAGAGAGCCGCGCGACGGCCCGATGGTAGTGATCGGTACATTGCGGGCGGACCTTGTGCCGAGCGATGGGGCTTGCTGTTTTGGCAATGCCTCCGGTCGGACCAGGAACATCGGGGCCAATAATCGGGACACAGGGATGGGAAAGGCTTCGCCCGGCCTTCGCTTTGGGACGAGGGCGGGTGGGTTTTCAGACGTTCTAACCGGGAGGGAATCGTGATGCAGAAACGATCAGCTTTACCTACGGTGTCGGGTTGCGGCTGCTGCCTGTCGCGGCGGCGGTTCTTGGAGTTTTCGGCGGGTTGCGCGGCCTGCGCCGCCTTCGGCAGAGCCGTCCGGCAGACCTCGGCAGAACCGAGCGGCACGGCAGCGGCTTCCCCAAAGATGCGGCTGCGGATTCTTTACTCTCTGCACGGGCCGGTTCAGGAAGGCCCCGACTGGCCCAACGTCGGTTTCGATTTCCGGCCGGTCATGCAAAAGATCGACGGCATGCTCCGGGAAGGATGCCCCGACTTCGAGTTCCGGCCGGCCATGGCGAATGGCCCCGAAGCGGCTAACAAGATCATCGAGCAGGATCAGTCCGAGGGGATCGACGGCTATGTCGTCTATCAAATGAATTGCTGGAATCGCGTCGTGCAATCGGCCGCGGCCACCGGCAAGCCGACACTGTATCTCGATTTCCCATTCGCGGGCAGCGGAGGGTTTCTGGTTTATACGGCGGGCTTTTTGCGTCAAAACACACCCAACGTCGCCTTTATGGGATCGTCAAACTGGGACGACCACGTGGCCGCCGTGCGGTGTTTCCGCTTGATAAAAGAGGGGAAAGGCGTGGCGGACTTCACCGCGGCCGTGGCCAAACTCCGCCAGGAACGGACGCCCAGCCCCGGAGACAGGACCTGCCTGGCCGATGCCGTCTCTGTGCTGGCCATCGAGGAAACCCTCCGCCGCCTGAAGGAGGCCAGGATTTTGGCCGTGGGCAACAGTTGGCCGGGAATCGTCGAGCCTCTTCAAAAAGAACTGGGGATTCCCGTCGAGCCGGTCCCCTTCGAGGAGCTGAACGCGGCCTGGGAAAAGGCGGACAAGGACGAGGCCGCCGCCATCACTGAGATGTGGAAGAAGACGGCCGACGTGATCGCCGACGTTTCCCCCGAGACGCTGCAAGCCTCGGCCGCCATGTACCTCGCCGAGAAGGCCCTGCTGAAGGGCCACCACGCCAAAGCCATCACCATCAACTGCCTGGGCGGGTTCTACGGTGGACACATCCATGCTTACCCCTGCTTGGGATTCCACCAGTTGAATAACGAGGGCCTGATCGGTGGCTGCGAATGCGACATCCGTTCCGCCGCCACGATGGTCGTCATCTCGACGATGACCCAGGGCCGCTCCGGCTTCATCTCCGACCCGGTGATCGACACATCCAAGCGGCAGATCATTTACGCCCATTGCGTGGCGTCGAACAAGGTGTTCGGACCTGATGGGCCAGCAAATCCCTTCCAGATCCTCACCCACTCGGAGGATCGGCAGGGGGCCTCCGTCCGCTCCTTGATGCCCGAGGGCTACATGACCACCACCTTGGAGCTTGGCCCGGAGCGAAAGACGATCCTCCTCCATCAGGGCAAGAGCGTCGGCAATTCCCTGGAGGATCGAGCGTGCCGGACCAAGCTGTGCGTGGAACCGGTCGGCGACATCGAAAAGCTGTTCCGACAGTGGGACCAGTGGGGCTGGCATCGGGTCACGGCCTACGGCGATCTTAAGGAGCCGGTGTTCGCCCTGGCCGACGCTTTGGGCTGGACCGTCCTCGAAGAGGCGTAAGCCAGGGACGTGGGCTTCCTGGGACTCCATGCTGCCGGGCCACCCGTTGCGGCGCGGCAGGTGGTCGCCTGGGTGACAAAGGGAGCAATCTAGCTCGCTTGCGACGTACTCGGCATGGGAGGGCCGTAGCCCAACAGGGTGGCGCCCTCCCGCCCGTCGCACCGCCAATCCTCCGCTTCGCAAGCGGCGGGGAGGAGCAGCGTCGTGCCCAGGGAGCACGCATAGCAATCGTGCGAGGTTCGCAGGGTGGCCTGCCCCTGGATGACGACCCAAACGGACATCGCTCCGCGGAAATCCGCTAGAGAGGCGGATTCGCCCGCCGCTAGGTAAATACGATGGATCTGGAAATGCGGGCACTCCAAAAGCAGGGCGTGCTGGGACTGGATGAAATCGTCGTGCCGCGGGGTGACCGATCCCGCCCCCCAATTCACAGAAGCCAGCGCGGCTTCGAGATGCAATGGTCGGGGTTTGCCGTCGGGGCCGACGCGATTCCAATCGAAGAGCCGCAGCGTTGCATCGCTGGGCTGTTGAATCTCCGCCAGCAATACGCCTCCTCCCGCGGCGTGGACCGTCCCTGCCCGAAGATAGACGCAGTCCCCACGTCGAGGGCGAAATCCGTGCAAGCATCGTTCCACCGTTCCCTCCTCCAAGGCTTGCCGCAAGGAGGTGGCATCGACGCCGGATCGCAGTCCTGTGTAGAGCCGTGCCTCCGGTTCGGCATGCAAAACGACCCAGGCCTCGTTCTTGCCGCGTTCTCCGGGACAGAATCGCGCGGCGGTCGTGTCGTTTGGGTGAACTTGCACCGAGAGGTAATCTTCACAATCCAAGAACTTGATGAGCCACGGAAATGCCTGGGGTATCGGCCGACGCCTTCCCCAAATCTCTGCGGCGTGCCATTGCCACAAGTCGGCGAGAGACGTGCCCGCCAACGCCCCCTCCGCCACCACGGAGACATGCAAGGGATGGCCGCTGATCTCCCAGGATTCACCGAACTGCCCAGCGGCGGGAAGCAGCTTCTTGAGCAACGTGGCCAGCCGCCTGCCGCCCCAGATTTGCGGTCGATAGAAAGGCTCAAATAAGATCGGTTCCATTCATCGCTCTCGATTCGTGGCCAAGGATCGCACGGAGGGGACGATTCTACAAAGATTGTAGATCACGATTTCCATCAGGTGGGCCAGGGCGGTACCTCTTGGTCTGCA
>DYLS01000246.1 GCA_020721965.1 Blastopirellula marina
ACCCCTGACCTCCTCAGTGCGATTGAGGCGCGCTCCCAACTGCGCTACAGGCCCGTGACAAAGCCCAGTGATTTTATCTGAGGGCTGGGGGAATGTCAAGCAAACTTTTGTCGGGCCTTTCACCCTATCCCAACTTCCCCACCACCTGCTCCACTTCATCCAAAATTTCGCCGGATTCGACTAGGGCCTTCATCGTGTTGTGGTCGGGATACAGCGGGCGGTCCACATCCAGGTGGGCCACGCGGCGGCGGATGACCTCCCGCGCCTTTTGGGTCCCCTTGCCCGGTGTGAACTGGCGGAAATCCAGGGCCTGGGCGGCGGCCATGAACTCGATCCCCAGGATGCCGTAAGCATTGTCCAAAATCTGGCCGTTCTTGATGGCCGTGTTCATGCCCATCGAGACGAAGTCCTCCTGGTCGGCTGCGGCCGGGATGGATTGGATCGAAGCCGGCGCAGACAGGATGCGGTTCTCGACGATCATCATGTCCGCAGTGTATTGCGAGAGCATCAGCCCGGAGTAGAAGCCGGGTTCGTGGGCCAGGAAATCGGGCAGCCCCGCCGAAAGGGCCGGGTTCGTCAGCCGGTTCATCCGCCGCTCGGACAGGACGCAGACCATGGTCACAGCCGCCCCGGCCAAATCCATCGGCAGCGAAACCGGCGACCCCTGGAAGTTGGCCCCGGTCAACGTCAGCCCGTCTTCGGGGATGAAGATCGGGTTGTCGCCCACCCCGTTCAGTTCGATCTCGACCTGCGAGCGGGCGTAAGCGATCGCATCCCTGGCCGCGCCGATCACCTGCGGGGTCGAGCGCATCGAGTAGGCATCCTGCACCTTGGTCTTCATCTTGCCGGTCGTAAGGTCCGAGCCTTCGATGCACTTGCGGATATTGGCCGCGCTGGTCACCGCGCCTTTGAAGCCGCGCAGTTCGTGGAGTTTGCTGGTGTAGGGTTTCAGGTTGCCCAGCAGGGCCTCGATGGACATGGCCGCGGCGATCTCGGCCTGCTTGAGCCAGCGCTCCATCTCGTAGATATGGATGGCCGACATGGCCGTCAGCAGGTTGGAGCCGTTGATGACGGCCAGGCCGTCGCGGGCCTGGAGGCCGGGGGGCTCGATCCCGGCCCGCCGCATCGCTTCTTGACCCGGTAACCGCTCGCCGTTAAAAAAGGCTTCCCCTTCCCCCATGAGTAACAGGGCCGCCTGGGCCATCGGGGCCAGGTCGCCGCTCGCGCCAACCGACCCCTTCTGGCAGACGACCGGCGTGACGCCCTTATTGAGCATCTCTACCAGCGTCAGGGTGATCTCGGGGCGGCAGCCCGAATTGCCGTGAGCGTGGACGTTGATCCGCCCGGCGATGGCGGCCCGCACGTACTCCTCTGCCACCGGTTCGCCGATCCCGGCCGCGTGGTTGTAGATCAGGTACTTCTGGAACTCCTTGACCTGCTCCTCGCTCAGGATCACTTCCGAGAATTCGCCGATGCCGGTGTTGGTCCCGTACATGATCTCTTTTTTGGCGAGTTTCTCTTCCAGCATGACGCGGCAGATTTTGATCCGCTCCAGCGCGGCAGGGTCGAGTTCCACTTTTTCGCCGAAACGGGCGATCCGCACGAGCTTTTCAATGGTCAGGGACGAGCCATCGAGGACAATGGTCATTGACACACTCCTTTTGTGAGTTCGCATTTCTGGTAGATGTATTGTAATCTGGTTTTGATTTCTGCTCTACCGGCTGTGCTATATTGGGAAAACAAGCTCGCTTTGGAATTTCCTTCGGCTTTACTCGCTCGACTTGCTGGTCGAGGCCAAAAACGAAGTGTCGAAAGGTTGATTGATGGATAACGAAGAACGCAAACGCAAGCAGAAAGAGATGAGTAGGGAGATTGCTTCGGGTGATCCTTCGACTTCGCTCGACGAACACTCGCTCCGCTCAGGACGCACCCTCGCAATGACAAATTGAGAATTGGCGGAAAAATCCTTTGCAGAGTAAAAATCCTATGCTAAAATAGCGGCGTCCGTCGTTGGGTGCCCCCCTCACCCAGCGGCGGGCATTTTTTGTCCACAGGCAAACGCCTTGCGAAGATTGTTCCGAAGAAGTCTTGGTATTTCCAAAAACCTTCGCAAGGCTGTTGGGCAGGTCAACACGTCTTCCGAGGGTATCTGATCTGAAAATAGATTTTCATGCCTGGTGGTGAAAATTATTTTCATGGCGGCTTCTCAAAAAAGCTGGGGAACGTCCCGAAGGCGTTGAGCGATGCAACCAGTTTTTCCCAGGAAACCTTCACCCTGCGGGTACTTCGCGGGACGGTGTTCCTCGTCCCCGAAAAATTGAGGCTCATTGGGAATTGGCGTGGTTAAGACCTTTTGGTACACGGATACTTTGACAGGCTCAGTACGAGTTTCACGGAAAACACGGAACAAGCACGGATTTTTCTAGGTTTTCTCCGTGAAAATCCGTGCAATCCGCGCAATCCGTGTACGAATCACGGAGGTTCCCAAAGAGACATCATGTCCGCTGGACACCGCAAAGCATGAAAATGTGCTATA
>DYLS01000094.1 GCA_020721965.1 Blastopirellula marina
AATTCGTGCAATCCGGTCCCGCGACGACGTTGATTGTCGGAAAGACCGCTGTAGCTGTCGATCCGGGGATCCGTTCCCTTGCGAAAGACGCGCGCAATCCTTTCCGTGGCTAGTCCTGGGTGAAGGCTTGCCCCTGACGAATTCTGGACGCAATGAACGGGCCAGAGACTTTGCGGTCCATTCTCCAGAACGATTACGTCGCCAGGCCGCTTCCCCGGGTGATTGGCGGCAAAGCTCACATGCTCGGCCGGATGCCAATCTTGCGTGGCAACCACCAACGGAAACCGCTCCGCGAGGCGATTCACGACCGGCACGATCGCATCGCCCTCTGGCACGGCCAAGGCCCCGCCCGGGCAGAAATCGTTTTGCAAATCCACCACGATCAGCGATGGCGAAGCCGACATCACGGGGTCCTCCGGACTAGCGACGAACCTGCCGCCCCGATTCTAGCCCGACTTGTAAACCACGGCTTAATACTACAGTGCAGGATTGTTTACATCACTCAACATCTTGTCGTGATGGAACAGATCGCCTCGCAAGATAACGGCACACATCATCCAATCAAGCGGACTTTGCGCTGTAGGCTTAACCCAATTGTCCGAGGTCCAAGCAATCGAAACCGGTTCGCCCCAGTTTTCGATACATCGTGGGATTCCATTGGAGGTCCCGCGAGGGCGACTCTCCGGCCATGCGTCGCGGCGGCCGGACAACACCCCGGCTTTGCAACCGATTCGCAAGTTGGTTGGCGTCGATAAGGCGTTCAAGTACCGCCCGATAAACCCAGGCCAATTCCTCCGCCCGAAATGTGCCCGGCAGCAACTCCGCGCCAAACGGACGACAGAGTACCTCGCGGCGGAGCGATTCCCACGCGTCCCGTACGATTCGCCCATGATCGAACGCCAAGGGCGGCAGGCGGCGTAGGGAAAACCATCGTGCCGCCGCTGCGTCGTCCCCAGCGATAGGGAGGTGCGAATCCCGCCACACGACCGCGCGAAATACCGCCGAAATCGTTCGCCCGCGAGGGTCCCTGCCGGGATCGCCGTACATTCCACGGGGAACCAAATGCGGGGGCGTGATCCCCGTCTCCTCGGCAAGCTCGCGTCTTGCCGCGGCCTCCAAAGGCTCATCGATTTCCACGAATCCGCCCGGCAGTGCATGGTGACCGGCAAACGGCTCCCGGAGGCGGCGGATCAACAATACGCTCAGCCCCGGCGTGCGTTTTTTACCCGCCATTCTGGAAAAACTTGGCAGGCCGAAGACCACGCAGTCCACGCACACCGCCGGTCGCGGATACTCGTAGGTGAACGCCACGATTCAACCCCGGTCAGGTCCAGCTTCGCCGCTGCTCAGGCCGTCGATTACTTTCCTCAGCTCCTGCAACTCCCGTTCAAAACCGCCGGAGAGGATTGGAAACCGGCACCAGGTTTTGGGGTCGAGGCTCTCATCATCCACATGAAATGAGGGAGCATACCGCTCTCGTTTCCATTGATTGCGGCACCACAAGCGGAAAAAACGCTCTACCCAGATGCCGATTTGAACGGGACTATACGCGGGGAAATGCCCGCGAGCCAACCGGAAGACCTCGGCTGGCGAAAGCTTATCCAAGATCGACGCCCGCTCGATGAAATCCAGGACGGGATAGGGCATCAAATCGCCTTCGTCGGTCTGCCCCGACTCACCAGGCCGCAATTCGGCCGTGGGTGGCAGTCGATTCACCGCGGCCAACGCAGGGACAGGGTGCAATCCCTCTGGCCCCTTCGTCTCCAGCCAGCGGAGCCATTCCCGCAGATACGTCTTATTGATACCCGCAATCGGACTCAGACTCCCACATGTATCACCGTCCATGGTTGCGTACCCCACAGCAGCCTCCGAGCGATTGCTCGTAGCCAAGAGCAGAGCCTTTTTGACGTTGGCCAGGAGCCAAACCCCCGGCCCGCGGACACGTGCCTGGATATTTTGCAGAGCCAGGTCGTCTTGCTCCCAAGTGAGCTTTCGCCCCAAAACGCCTTCGATCATCGTGACGTAGCCTCGGACCAAGGCCTCCACGTCCACACAGGCCATCGAGGCCCCCAGGGAGTGGATCACCGCCTCGGCCGCCCCCCGCGTGGTCTCACTGCTGTTCGCCGTGGCCTGATAGACGCAGTGCACCAATCGGCGAATCCGCTCTGCGTGCGTCCTGGTCTGCTTCAATTCCGGGAGGTACGCGAGGGCCTGGCAAAAGGCCTCGTGGCCCAATTCCTGATGGGCCGCCTCAATCATCAGGCAGGCCAGGCACGCCACCGCCGCGGAATCGGCCCCCCCGCTGACGCTCACCACGAAACCGTGAGAGCGACTCTTGCGGAGGTAGTCGAACAGCCCCAGCATGATGGCCCGGGCAAACTCCTCTTCCTTCACCCAGGGTCCGTTTTCCCACTCCGCGAATTGAGGGGCGGGCACGTACGGCTCCAGGTCGGGAAACGGCAGGGCCGCCGCAGGTTCTACCTCACGGGGCGAAAAATCTGGCTCGAACCCGCCGTTTCGGGCACGATTCATGCGGTTGATAGCGGGATCGAAAGCGGCGCCCGTCACCACCACCGGCCGAAACGAAAAGCGTGGGCCGGCCGCCGCCAATCGTCCGCCGGTCCCAATCAATACGCCACCATCATAAATGATCCGGCCTGCCTCGTTCCCCACCAGGTTCGCGTAAACATAGGCCACGTGAAAGGCCCGTGACCCCTCAGCCACGAATCGTTTACGGACGTCGTACTTGCCAAACGCGAAGTGGCTGGCACTGGGGTTGAGGATCACGTCCACCCCACGACGGGCCATTTCGCCGCCGGGGCGCTGCGCAACCCAGGCATCCTCGCAAATCTCGAATCCCACGCGGACCCCGCCCACGTCAAACACCAAATCGCCGACGGGATAGGCGCGTCCACGAACCATCGTCATGTCGTGCACCCCCGACGGCCAGGGCTTGAACCAACGCGGTTCGTAGTGCAAGCCACTCCCCGCCAAGTGTTGCTTGGGGCGAAAACCCAAAATCTGCCCGTCCACGATCAGGCAGGCCGCGTTGAACAGGGCTGTCTTGTGATAGATCGGCAAGCCTACCGAGACCGCCAGCCCTTGCGTCTCCGGTAATATTTCCTCTAAAACATCGAATACCGTCTCTTGAAGATGCGTGCCATGAAAGGCGTCCTCGCAGCCATAACCGGTGATACACAACTCCGGCAGGCAGAGGATGCTGATCCCGTCTTGCCGGGCTAGCCGAATCGCCTCCCGAATATTCCGCGAATTCCCCTCCCAGTCGAGGGGCGTTTGATTCAACGCCGCACCACCTACCTTCACCCACGTCATCTGCTTCTCCTCAAACCGGCAGTGGCCTGGCGTCGCCGACGGCGTACACCGCGGGTCTCCAAGACGGGATACCGGGCGGCACGTTCCAAGCGGCAAACCTCTTCCGGCAGGCTAGCGATCTGATTTTGCGCATACTTGCGAACCTCCGTCAGAGGTTGCGGCTCCCCAACGGGTCGTCCCTGCTCGAAAAGCGGCAGCAGAAGGCCCTCCCCGCGGCAATCCCCAGCCAGCAGCGTCTCGCGCAGGCGGACATCCGGTTTCCATGAGCGACCAATTTCCTCGGCCGACGGTACACCGTCACGATGGTCATAAATCACATCGCAAACCGCGCGAGCGTCGCGATAAAACCGGACGACCCTTGGCACGCCCGGCAGACTTCTTTTTCCCCGATCATTCGAAATCTTGACTCGGTCTTGAAGGTTGCCATTCTCATCGGTGATGGCGGAGAGCTTATATACGACCGCGAGTGCCGGCTCCTCGAAAGCGGTAACCAGCCGGGTTCCCACGCCCCAGCCGTCGACACAAGCCCCCTCCGCCTTCCATTTTCGAATCCGGTATTCGTCGAGGTCGCCCGACACGAATACCGCCGTCGCGGCAAGCCCGGCTTGGTCGAGACTGCGTCGAGCGACCCTGCTCAACTGAGCGAGATTCCCGGAGTCCAACCGCACGGCCTGCAAGACGATCCCTTCGCGCCGCAAGGTCTCGGCAGCCCGCAGCGCTTGCTGAATGCCCTTTTCGGAATCGTATGTGTCCAGCACAAAAATGCAATTGTTCGGCGCGGCGTGACCATACGCTGCAAAGGCCTCCACCTCGTCGTGGAAGGCCATCACCCAACTATGAGCCATGGTACCTCGGACGGGGATCCCGAAGGCCTGTCCCGCCGCGACGTTGGAGGTCCCCACGCACCCTCCGATAAAGGCAGATCGGGACGCAATCAGCCCGGCCTGCCAGCCCTGCGCACGTCGCAAGCCGAACTCGATCACCGGGTCGCCCTCCGCCGCACGGCAAACGCGGGCGGCCTTGGTAGCCACCAACGAGGGAAATCCCATCGATGTCAATAATGCCGTCTCGATCAACTGAGCCTGCAACAAAGGACCCTGCACTTGAACGATCGGTTCGTCGGGAAAGACGACACTCCCCTCAGGAGCGGCGAGGACATCGCAGCGGAAGCTGAAGTCGGCCAGCGCGGTCAAAAAATCGGGATGGAATAGGGGCCGACCATCGCTACCCCGCACGATCGCCGGATACTCCAAGTCCTGCTCGCTGAAACGCATGTCTTCCAGGAAAGCCCGCACCGACTCCTGGCCGCACGCCAACACAAAGCCGTTACCGAACGGATTCTTACGGAAGAACAGATTGAATACCGCCGTCCGCCCTCCCCAACCCAAACGCCAATAGCCTTGGGCCATGAGCAGCTCGTATAAGTCCATCGCCATCGCAGGGGGGGCGATGGAAAAACGATCGCGACCTCGGCAATCGGGTTTTTCAGGTGGTCCCGGTTTAACCATAGACTTTAGCCCGTCCCTTGGTAAGGTACACCTTCATCCAACGCCCTGCATCTGCTCAATTCTAAGGCAAATCGCCCTTATGATGCAGCATCCAGAAATCTGGGGCAAAGGCGCCTTGCCCCCGCTATCTGCCGAGACTAGAATAAAGAGGACCAAATCATTACTATCATTATGCTCTTAATAAACATGCAAGACTCTGCGAGTTGCAAGGCATCGCTCGAGGTCCCTCGACTCCATTCGATCTGGCCTTGAGTGCAACCCTGGCTATGAGCGGAGTCAGAGATTCGGGCTAAGCCTAAGTTTTGCGATAGGCTAGGTGACGATTGAAGAGCGGCAAGGTGCCGAGAGAGAAGGTTCGTCGTGCCACCGCTTTTCCTTTGGCATCCTTCATCCGCGAATAAGGCAATTTTCGACCGGAAAACATCACAATGACGGAACCATCCAAACGTAGCAAAGTTGAGCACCTGAAAGAGTCCAGCCGCTATCTTCGTGGGCGTCTCCCCGAGGAATTGGCGAACGACCTGCCCAACTTCAGCGAGGACACGGCTCAGATACTCAAGCATCACGGATCCTACCAGCAGGATGACCGCGATCGTCGCAAGACGAAAGGCCCCGATGGGCAGCCTGCTGGCAAAGCGTATTCCATGATGGTGCGGGTCAAGGTCCCCGGCGGCAAGTTGACCTGGCAACAGCTCTTGGCCCAGCTCGATATCTGCGACCAGCTCGGAAACGCCACCGCACGCATCACGGACCGTCAGGACCTGCAGTTGCACGGCGTGGTCAAGGGGAATCTGCGCGAAGCGATCCGGCGGGTAAACCAGATCGAAATGACGACCCTGGGAGCGTGCGGAGACGTGGTGCGAAACGTGATCGCCTGCCCTGCCCTGCTTCATCACAATGGTGTCCGCGAAGAGCTGCAACGCGCCGCGCTGGCTATTACGCGACATTTTCTCGCTCGCTCTCCCGCCTATCACGAGATCTGGCTAACCGATCCCGACACGGGAGAGAAAGAACGCGTGGACGGGCAAGACGAGAATCAGGGGGAGGTAGAACCGATCTATGGACCGACGTACCTCCCTCGCAAGTTCAAGTTTGCCTTTGCATTACCGGATGACAATTGCGTGGATGTGTACACCAACGACGTTGGCTTTCTGGCCGTTGTTCCAGAGGGTCACGTGGTCGGCTACAACGTCTTGGTAGGAGGAGGCCTGGGCGTCACCCCCAGCAACAAGCGGACCTTTCCCGCCCTGGCCCAGCCCCTGGCCTATATCCCGGCAGAAAAGTTGATCCCGGTGGCCGAAGCCATCGTCAAAGTGCAACGCGATTTCGGAGATCGGGCGGACCGCAAGCGTGCCCGTCTGAAATATCTAATCGCCGATCGCGGCCTGGATTGGTTCCGCGGCAAGGTTGTGGAGTATCTGGGCGAGACATTGGCCCCGCCCTTGCCGATCCAAGTCACAGACCACGATGACCATATCGGGTGGTTTGCACAGGGCGATGGCAAGTGGTTTTATGGCCTGAATGTGGAAAACGGCCGAATCCTCGATCGCGACGGTTTTCGACTCAAGACCGCGCTTCGCGAAGTCTGCCAGCGGCTGCGTCCGGGCATACGCTTTACGGCCCATCAAAGCATCCTGTTTTGCGACCTGGAGGAATCCGACCGCCCCGTCCTGGAACACATCCTGCGCGAACACGGCGTGCCCCTCAGCGAAGACATCTCGACGGTCCGCCGCTGGTCGATGGCCTGTGTTGCCCTCCCCACCTGCCCCTTGGCCGTCACAGAGAGCGAACGGGTTTTGCCTCAACTGATGGACCAACTGGAACGCGAATTGGCGGCCCTGGGATTGCAGAGCGAGCGATTCACGGTCCGCATGACGGGTTGCCCCAACGGCTGCGTCAGACCCTACAATGCGGACGTGGGACTGGTGGGAAAAACGATGAACAAGTACACCATCTACCTGGGGGGCCGTCTGCTGGGCGATCGTCTCGGCGAGGTATACTTGGACCTCGTCCCCTTCGAGGCCATCGTCCCCGCTCTAGTGCCAGTCTTCAGGCTCTTCGCCCAGAATCGGCAAGACGGCGAAGGATTTGGCGACTTTTGCCACCGTTTGGGAATGTTCGCCTTACGCGCCGCTTGCGATTCAGAAGCACCAGGCGTACATGCGATGGTCCCTTCGGAATTAGAATGCGACGCTTGAATCTCTGCCCAAAGTAGCACCAGGACCACACCAGACGGTTCCGGGGATCCCGGACGGTGTAACCGTTCACGGGTGGGGTAGTCGTTCACAGGGATTCTCCTCACAGCAAAACGGCTTGCCCTCCTGGCATTTCGAGCGAAGCGAGAAATCTTGCGAAACGCGGGCTTTTTCAAGGTGAAAAAGTTTCTTGACAGAGGTCAAGATTTCTCCTCGCTGGCACTCGTCGAAATGACATTCCGTTCCACACTCAAGGAGCGTCTGGAACTCATGAACAACCCCCGTTGTCTCACAAATCTTTTCCGTTACAGCTCAGCCGTGAACGGATCCCGGACGGTGGGTACCCAAAAGCGGCTGCCCACAGCAGGGGTCTCGCGCCTCCGCAGGAAGGTTGCTGCGTGAGGGCCGCCTTCAATCAGCGGAGAAACTAAACGGCGAAAAAACGAGTTCGTAAACAGAGCCTAATGCTACAGCGCAAAGTCCGCCCGTTGCATGACCTGACCAGCACATGTTGCGGGCCGTTATATCCCATCACTACATGAGGTTGAGGCAAACGAAATGAGGTTGAGGCAAGCGAACAACCCTGCGCTGTAGTGCTAAGATGATATAGGGGCCCCAGGGTCTCGACGATTTTGTAAGCCTCACGCCCTCCCGCGAAGATATTGCCGAAGATATTGCGATGCCCGAGTAGATCGTGACGGCCACCCCACCCGGCCGGATCCCGTGGTATCCAATACTCAATCAAATCCGCGAGCTTGCACGGTACCGGCGCGAGCTACCACGGCGGGGGATCGAGCCTTCACGGCAGGGGCGTGATTCTTTGCGGATTTTGCCCGTGGGCTTGGTCTGAACCCTAGGTAGGCCGCCTCCGTAAAGATCGCGCGCATCCGTTACAAGCCGATCCCTGGCTGCGGTGGGCTGAGCGTCGGCCTTCGATCATCGCCTTGCCGCTGAACAAAAAGGCTCCTGGACCTCGATCATTGACATCCGACCGCAAGGGGTGAGATCGCATGACCTATCGTTTGCACTGCGAGTGTGGACGCGAGTTGCTCGTGGACTTGCATCAAGCGGGAAGTGAAGTTCCGTGCGAATGCGGGCGATCGGTGCTGGTTCCCTCGCGCCGAGCGTTGATGGCAGATCCCACCCTCACCGAGGATGCCGTCCAAGATAATATGGAAGAGGCCAACCCAGCGGTAATTTGGGCAAGGCGATTTCGGGCCATGGGCGCGGCAATTCTTCTCATCGCATTGGTCGGTGCCTTGATCCTCTATTTCACGCGACCCCAAATGCCCACCATTATCGGTTGGAACCCCGCCAACACACTCCGCTTCTTTCGCGTCCTGGAGGCGGGCATCGATGCCCCGCTCTTCAACATCGAGGCCAATTATCTGAAGCGGCGGCAATTCCACGACGCCATGCTACGAGTGGACCTGCTTTTGGGAATACTCGGTTTTGTCCTGGCCGGGGCCGCAAGCTTGGCGATCTGGTTCGAACAGCATTCCCCTGTGCCAGACGATGAGCAGGCGGCCGAGGAACAAGAGTCAATCGAGGAGCCGGAAAAGACCTGACACCGCCAGCCGGGCCGAGTTGGTGTGCCTTCCGTCCCTCGCGGTGATGGCGGCATTTGAGGGTATGGCACAACGCTAGGTTGCCAGCGCATCGTGGACTTTACTGTTACAGCTACGGTTTGACGCCCCCCACCGTAACGGGCTTCGCAGAATCATAGACCGTCCATACCGGTATCTCACGGCGGAGCTTGTCCAGATACTCCACGATTTTTTTTTGCTCGCGTTGTTTTCGAAGCCTTTCGCGAATTTCCGACTGAGCTTCCTCAAAGGGAATACGGCGAGCATCTTCCCGCTGGACCACTCGAACGATGTGAAACCCGCTCTCATCCTCCAAAATTGGGCTGAGCTGACCCACCGGCAGTCGAAAGATCGCCTCATCTAGTACCTGAGAGCGAAGGCTCCCTTGGACGGTCCTCTCCCGCACACCCCCTTGCGCCGCGGTCGGACCTTCCGATCCACTCCTTGCCACATCGGCGAAAGGCTCTCCCGCCAGCACGCGATTGCCCAGCGATGCCAGTAAGTTTCGCGAGACAGCATCTGGACGATCCGGCCGCTTGCGAATCATAAGCTGTTCCCAAAGCGCCCAGCCGGGCCGTTCGAACTCCGGCAGATGGCTACGATAATATTCCAACAATTCCTCAGGATCGACAGCGGTCACGGCCTGAGGCTTTTCTTCCTTCCGCTGTTGCAGCCACTGCCTTGCGATCACGCTTTCGATGAAGGCGTTTTTCTCTTGCTCCAGAGAGCTTCCCAGCGATTGCAGTTGCTGCTCCAATTGCTGGCGTGAATTGAGCCCCAAGGATTTCAACCGCCGCGGGACCTCGCGCTCCTCGAACTCCTTGCTCAATTCTTCGCGGAACCGGTCGAGCGACTCTCGCGGTATGGTCCGAGCTGCATCTTGATAGATCAGCTTGGCCTCCAATCGACGCCGGAGGAGTTGCTTGATGATCATCTGCTTGTATCGTTCCTCCTCACCAGGGGGAATGCGATCCTTCATTTCGCCCAGGATTTCGTTCGCCGCTCCCAGCAGCTCACCGGCCAGAATCACGTCCGAACCGACACGTGCCAAAAGAGTAGCGCGCTCGTACGGCACGTAGGCCAGCGGCGGCGATTCCGTGGATAGGGCAAAACGATCGCCGGATGACGCCCCACCGGCGTCTCCGAAGGGCTGTGCGTTACTCGCCCTCGCGGCTAAGACCGCTGGCTCCGCAGCCGGGAACACCGCCGCTTCCGGCCCCTCCGCCGACACAGGTGGCGATGTTGCCGCGAGGGTAGCCGCTTCAACAGCAGGACGCACAGAAGGCTCCATATCTGTGGGGATCGGTCCGGTGCTCCGCGTAGTGACGGCAGGAGATGCCGGGGCTGGCAGATTCGCCGTGAGCGGAGGTCCCACTTCGCTCGACGGCCCTGCGTTACCGCCCGGCCAGGGCTGCGAGGTCGCGGACTGCGTCAGGGAAGGGGCGGCCGATTGCCCGGGGGTGGAGCCTGGCATCGATTGACTCACTGGAGGCTGCCATGAGGAATCCGGTCGCGCGGTCGCCGGATAGAGGATATCTGCCGTAATCGGTGGCTCCTCTGGCTCTTCGAAAATCACCTCCGGCGGTTCGGGCTTGCTCGCAACGGCGCCGGCCGCCATACCCCCAGCAACGGTCCCGTCTGCCCGAAAGCCGCGGCCGACCTGGCCTCCCGGGGACGGGTTCGTGACGTGAACCTCCCCAGTGCTCGAGATTCCCGATCCTTGAACCTGATCTGATACGTCCATCCGATCGTCGAACCGCGGCGGCCAATCGGGTCGTGAGCGAAAGGGCCATGCCAATCCGCGTCCGTAGAGGCTTTCCGGCCGAAGTGTGGCATCGTTCGCGGAAAAGCTTTGTCGTGGCTGGACGTTCGTGTCTTCGGCGCCGTGAGCCACGGACATCGCCGAAGGCAACCAACCCAAGCGCCACATCGCCGCCAGGTCTTCGCGACGCAAACCACGCAGCCCTAGACCCGCCGCAATCAGCAGGACAGCCAGCAGTAAAACGCGGATTCCACGCACGCTAGGGCACTTCCTGAAATCGGGCAATCGCTGAAGTCCTCGTGGCCTCCTTAGCGATAACCGTTGCACGCGTCGGTCCTCTGCACCACGCCGCATCCCGACGAGGCCGCCGGAATCCCCCGGCCCCCCCCTCGCCCCGTGCGGCTCAGCAAAATGACCAGCAAGGTGAAAAAACGCGACAATGTGGCGGGATTATAGGTTTCGACAGGGTGCCCCCGCAATGGCGAATCTCCGGGCCACCGCCGACCGAGTCGCTACGTCCCCTGAGTTCTGATCCGGGCGACAAGATAATAGCTGGACTTTTGCAGATTGGGTTCACAAGCTCCGTTTCCCCGTTGGGAAATGGTAGGGCGAAGGTAGTTTGCCACGATAACGGCCTTCCTTGTTCGTCTGAATTGCCCAACGTCTCGATTTGTCACCCTCTCTCAGAGGGGGATCGCCCAGTTTGCAAAAGTCCAGTAATAAAATCCTACTTCTAAAATACGGCTTCCAGTATTGACTTTGTTACTCGAAGACTGTTAGAATCCCCATCGTAAGGGTGGGGAGAAGCGGATTGTCCCTGAGGCGGCGGACAAGGAATGTTGGTCCGACGTACTGGATCAGGCTGGGAAATCCATACCCCGGCCAAACTGAATCTATTCTTGGAAGTGGTGCGTCGTCGGCCTGACGGGTACCACGATATAGAGACTCTTGTCTATCCCATCGATCTTTTCGATACCCTCCTTTTTCAACGGCTGTCGGCACCGAAAATCGAGTTCGACGTGCGATGGAACTCACGCCCTGGTCAAATGGGGATGGAATCCCTGGGCCATGTTCCGGCCGACTCATCGAATTTGGTTTACCGTGCGGTGGAGCGTGTGCGCCGTGCGGCCAATGTAGTCGATGGAATCCGCGTGCAACTCTTCAAGCGCATTCCGTCCGGGGCGGGCTTGGGAGGTGGATCTTCCGACGCGGCCGCCGCTTTACTCGGCGCCTGCTTGACTTGGGGACTGGATCACGATTTACTACCATTACGCGACTGGGCTGCGGAACTGGGAAGCGACGTTCCAGCCTTTTTGGTCAACGGACCGAGTGTATGTCGCGGGCGAGGAGAGATTGTGACGCCCGTCTCGACCGCCGGGCATTGGCACGCCGTCGTGGTCCGACCACGTTTCGGTTTGTCCACAGCAGAGGTGTACCGAGCCTGTCGGCCGCCGCAACGAGCGAGAAACCTGGACGACTGTATGATCGCCCTCTCGCAGGGCAATCGCCAACGCTTAAACAACGGCCTTTTTAATCGTTTGCAGGAGGCCGCCGAGGGTTTAGCCCCGCAACTCATCGACTTGCGACGCCGCCTCACAGCGGAGGGGGCGTGGGCTACAAGAATGACTGGGAGCGGTTCGTGCTGCTTTGGGCTGTTTCCGCATCGGGTAGCGGCCCGGGCGGCTGCTCGCCGATTGCAGTCAGATTCTTTTTGCACCGCGGTTTTCGCTGTCCAGGGTCACTCGTGACAACGCTCTCGGAGGAAGGGAGGTCGGCCGTGAAAATCACCGAGATTCGCATCAAGCTTATGGACGAACCGGGGGAACGGCTCAAGGCTTTTTGCTCCATTACTTTCGACGACAGTTTCGTCGTACGAGATCTAAAGATCATCGACGGGGCGGGGGGCCTATTCGTCGCCATGCCGAGCCGCAAGTTGACCGCGCGATGTCCCGCCTGCCGCACCAAGAATCACCTGCGTGCTCAATACTGTAACCAATGCGGACTGCGTCTCAAAGAGCAGCCCGTGACTAAGGATGAAGAAGGCCGGGCCAAGCTCTACGCCGACATTGCCCATCCTATCAATTCCCGATGCCGGGAAATGATTCAGGCTCGCGTCATTCAAGCCTATGAGGAGGAAAAGTCGCGATCGCGGTTGCCCGGCTACGTACCCTCTTACGACGATTATGATGAGGAGCGGACCGCGGAGGCCGCAGAGCCGGCTCCCCCTCCGGAATCCCGGCATAAGGCTTATCACGATGAGGAGGCGGTGCCTCCCCCACCGCATAAGCCGCCCGACACGATCCCGCATAAGCGGCAAGCCGGCGAACAGGAGATGGAGGCGGCCGAACCGTAACCAGCGGACGCCTCACGGCAACTGCTCGGGATCCCACTGGCGGACCGTCTCGATCATCGCCAACACGTTCTCGACCGGCGTTGCCGGGAGAACACCATGTCCGAGATTGAAGATGTGGCCGGGACGCCCTCGCGTCTCGGCGAGAATTTCGCGGGTCCGACGCCGCACAACCTCTTCGGGCGCCAGGAGGACGGCGGGGTCGAGATTCCCCTGTATGCCCCGATCCTCTCCGATCATCGCCCAGGCATCCGATAAGCGAGTCCGCCAATCGACGCCGATCACGTTTCCTCCCGCCTCCGCCTGCAATGGAATCAGGGCCGGGTTCCCCGTCGCGAAATGGATCACCGGCACATTCGCCGGCAAAGCGGCGATCAATCGCTGGCTATACGGCAGAACATAGCGGCGATAGTCGTCCGAAGAAAGGCAACCCACCCAACTATCGAAGACCTGAACGGCTTGAACTCCCGCCCGGCACTGCGCGGCCAGATATCGCGCGACCGAACGCTCCAGCATTCCCAGGAGTGCATCCCAAGCCTGCGGGTAGGCATACATGAATCGCTTGACATGCTCGAAGGACCGCGAGGTCCGCCCCTCAATTGCGTAGGCCGCCAAAGTGAACGGTGCCCCCGCGAAGCCGATCAGAGGCACCTCATCGGGCAAGCCTGCCCGCGTCCTTCGTACGGCCTCCCAAACGAAGTCCAGGGAGTCCAGATCTTCCCACTCGCGAATCCGCGCTACATCGCGATCGTCCCGAAGGGGATTTTTGAGGGTGGGTCCCTCATCCCGCCCGAAGCTCAGTTCCAGCCCCATCGGTTCTAGGATCAGCAGCAAATCGGAAAAGAGGATCGCGGCATCCACGGGCAGTCGTTCGAGCGTCCGAAGCATGACCTCGGACGCCAACCGCGGATTTCGACACAATTGCAAAAAGGACACCTTTTCGCGGATGCGACGATACTCCAGCAGATAGCGACCTGCCTGCCGCATCAGCCAGATTGGCACGCGGTCCACAGGCTCGCGGCGGGCAGCCTTCATCAAACGACTGTTCAGACAGGCAGGATCTGTCATCATCGGGCTGATTCTTGCTTACGTGCTCCTCGTTCGACCGCCGTTACCATTATCGTCCCCAGGGTGCCGAAAGCCCAGATTCCAAGCGGCCCCATCGTAGAACCTTGCCACGACAGCTCATCCGGCAGCCCATGCTGGTATTATACATGATGCGATCCCGTCGCGGACAGGACTCGGCGAATGCGTTGGGAAAGCCAACGGCCCGGACTGGAGAATTCGCACAACTCAAAGCCGCCGATTCCTGGCGTCTGTCGCCAAGAAAACGCCATCGCCCACGAGCTTGAAAACCCGTGGGCGATGTGCGTTAGGTTCCTCTGAAGTTCACCGGCCCGGGGATGACTCCTGGACCGGGGTGTGAATTACGGATCACGCATCCGGAGTCGGAGCCGCAGGCAACGGGGCCGCGCCCTCGGCGGGAGCAGCAGCAGGAGCAGGCTGATCGCCGCAGCCGCAATCGCTGACCGGAGCGCACGCGCCGCACTTGGGCCGCGGGCCGAACACGTTCTTCAGAAAGTTCAAGATGGGCCGATCGCAGCAGCCGCAGCTCGGGCCACAGGCCGGTTCACAAGCAGGCTCGCAAGCAGGTTCGCAAGCCTCTGGGCAGCAGGCGTTGCACTCGCCCACCGAGGCAATCTTGCGGATCAAGGCTCGAACCGGTTGCGGGCGGCACTTCGCGCAACCACACTCCGGCTCGCAGGCCGGCTGCTCGCAAGCTGGATCACAGGCCGGCTTCTCGCAAGCAGGTTCGCAAGCCTCTGGGCAGCAGGCGTTGCACTCGCCCACCGAGGCGATCTTGCGGATCAAAGCTCGAACCGGTTGCGGGCGGCACTTCGCGCAACCGCACTCCGGTTCGCAGGCCGGTTCGGGGGTCACGCACTTGGCCGGTTCGCAGGCGGGGGCCTCGCAGGCCGGTGCGCAGCGGCGGCAGGCGAACAAATCTTTCAACCCCGCAAAAAGATCGATCCGGTGACGGCCGCACGTGTTGCAGGCCGGTTCGCAAGCTGGCTCACACGCCGGCTGGGCACAAGCCGCACAGCCCTCATCCAAGCTCACCATGCGGCCGATGAGGTCGGCTCCCTGGCTTCGGCCGCAAAGCATGGCGCTTACCATCAGCGCCCCAAGCAGCAGTTTCGTCTTCATTGAGCATGTACTCCTGTACATCTACGGAGGAGAACGTGGCGTTCCCTTCTGTCGGCCCCAACCCGAGCTCCGCACACGGCCGTTGCGCGATGCGCTCCTGATCGGTCAGTGGGTTCTCCCATGGGTTAGAACCGACTGGGAAGGATTAGGGTCACAGAGCGGGAAGCTCCCACGTCTCTCCAACCCGAACGGACTGGCGCCAGAGCCGTCGGACCAATCCATGATCCGATGAGAACCCTCGGACCTCTGACACCGGCGCGGCGGTGATTCCATCACTTTCCTCTACCGCTCGCTTGCCTCTGTAACCGTCATCGGCATTCCAATCAAACCCCCTTGAACGTACGTAAGTGCTTTCCAGAAAAAGGTTTACTATTCCGAAAAGCCAACATTTTCGGCTTCCGCAGCCTACACAGACTCGGCAATTTTTAACGCCCTCTTGCCCCACCATCCCTGCCGTAAAGTCACCAACATCACCCCATCCTTTGAATCCGTCAAACTTTAGCACACACGGACAATCTATCGAAACTGGTAACAAGCACCCGCCGAACCTTGAAGGCTTGCGACCCGCACGATACGGTGAGCAGAGGATGGGACGGGCTACAAGACAGCTTGTAAGACCGCTTACAAGGCTTTGCCCGTTCGGCACTATCTGTACTACTGGCACGGAGTTCGAGAGTCAGGGGTCCCAGCAGCCCCACCTATCACGTCGTGCATTTCGACGATCTGCCCGCGATCCTGTGCCCTTGCGGCACAGCGTAACGAGCATTCACCGAGCTAGCGGAATATCCCGCTACTCTCCATCCCACGCGGATCGAGGGAGAAGCCAAATCCCATTTCCACCAGCAATTAACGGAGCTGTACTACGTGTTGGAGTGCGAGTCGGGAGCGATCATGGAACTGGACGGCGATCGTATCCCCATTCGCCCTGGGACCGGCATCCTCATTCCACCCGGGGCCGTCCACCGCGCCCTGGGCCGAATGACGATCCTGAACTTTGTGCTGCCCAAGTTCGATCCTACTGACGAATATTTGGTCGCCTGACGCTCCTCACGATCTGCGAGCCGAAAAAGGACCGATTCTAGTGGAGATTCCAAGAGAACCGTGTCTTCGCGGGAGAAAGGCCATGCCGTCGCCCCTCCGCTTGCCCAAAAGCCCGAGAGAAACGCCCCCCTGGCTTGCCTGAATAGCAGAGAGCGTGGAATCCCCCCCGACCGGTCAGGACGGACGAATCAGAGATGGCCGATCCGGCAATTTGGCTGCCGCGATTGAGAAGGCGATTGATAAGAGTATGACACGCAGGACATCCCCGTGGGAGCGTTCCCACCCGCAAGTCCCCCGCTTGTCGACGCGATGTAAGCATCCCCAAAAAGTCTGGAGTCTCACCTAGTACAGCAGCGATAGCTTCAAGAAAAACCCCAGCATATAGTGGCAACAGCCTTGTTCGGGGCTCAATAGGTTGGGCCAAATCTGCAATATAGCGCTGTAGTACTAGCTCGTTCGTCGATCTTTAAGTGGAGCGGAGGGGAGTCGAACCCCCGACCTCTAGAGTGCGATTCTAGCGCTCTCCCAACTGAGCTACCGCCCCGCGATGACCCACGGACCACCGATCCTGACGCCCGCGTCCCCTGACTTTGTGGCGTCACTTGACTTTCTTCGGCCTAATCCTTGGAGCAAACCGAGGGAATCAAGCCGGTGCTAAGCCAGAATCTGATTCCGCGGAGTCTTACGCGTCAAAACTTGATTCTAGAGGTTCCGCGGCAGACTGTCAAAGGCGGGTGACACAAAGGGCGTCGTAGGCGTTATTCCGAAATGACGTGAGTTTTGGGGGTGCGACGAACATCAAACGAGAGGATTCCCCGCAGGGGGAGTGGGCTTTCAGGGCGATTCGATTCTTTCCCGAATCGTCGAGTACTTTTTGACCCGATCGCAAACCATGCGGCCAATCTATCCGCATTTTAACCCAAACTTCCCTCATGCTAATTGCTTAAGTTGTTATTAGAACGTGGGT
>DYLS01000247.1 GCA_020721965.1 Blastopirellula marina
TGACGGCCCCGCGACGGGGCTTATTCTTGAACCCAGGTGGCCCCCTTTTCGCCGCGCGTCCTGGCCCCCTTTCTGCTGCTCATCGCCACCTGGTCCGACTCGGAGACGAGGGCATCGTTAGGGACCGCTTGAGGAAAGTACGCCTTCCAGGGGGTCGCCTTCCCTGCTGACAACGGACATCAAGATCGTCGGCCCGCCGCTGCGGGGTTGCGGCAGGCGCGACAAGGCCAAGAACCCCGTGAACAGTCAGGAAAAGGAGAAAGAACATGTGGCAACGAAGACCGGTCGGAATGTGGGCTATGTCCGTGGCAGTCTGTGTGGCGCTTCTGGCTTGCGCGGCCGCGGCGGCGGAACCGGCAGATCAAGCCGGGGCCGTCGCAGGACATCATGATTTCACGATCCTCGAGGCCGACGGCAAGTATTGCGCGAAAGACGAGGCAACGGGCAGTATCCAGTTCACGGGAACCGATGCGAGAGCTGTGATCGCCGGCGCGATCTCCGCCATCTCCAGGGCGGGCGGCGGCGTGCTCCGTTTCGCTCCAGGACATTACCAAGTCATGCCGACGAACGTCGGAGGCTGTGCGCGCGGCATCAACGTGGGGGGGGTGTCGGACCTCACCGTGGTTTTGCACCCTAGGGCAACCCTCGAGATGGTCCCCAACCCGGCGCTGCCGTACCGGAAGTGGGGCAACGAGCTGTTCACCTTCACCAAGTGTTCAAGGATTCGGATCGTCGGCAACATGGCCAGACTCCTGGGCTTTTGGGACCATAGCTTGGGCGGGGATTCGGAAGCAACGGCAATCGTGTTTAACGAATGCAAGAACGTGAATCTCGAGGGCGTGCAATTCGAGAAATGGCAGCAGGCCGTCAGGATGGACGGGTGTATCCAAGGCAAAGTCGAGGCCTGTATTGCGAACCTGGAAGGATCCGGTTTGGACCTTCGCGTGCCTGGGAACAACAAGATGACACAATTCATCCTGGTCGTGACGTGCACCTCGGTACGGGTCCTCGGCAATCAGATGGTGAACACGTCCGACGACTCGATCGAGGTCGAGCATTCCAACGGGGTTGAACTCGCGGGGAATTACATCGTCAAGAACTCCAACGACCCCTCCTTCGGCGCGAACTGCATCATTGTGGATGCGCAGGGAGACAAGAGGACCTGCAAAAACGTCACCATCCATGACAACTATCTCGTGCCCGCGCCCATGAACGACAATGCCGCCATTCGAATCATCGCGGCGGTCTCCGGTTCGACCGTCGAGAACGTCACGATCCATGACAACACCATCGACCAGGAGGGCTATACGGGCGGGCCCGGGAACGCGGCGAACATCGCGTCGGCGATCGGGATCAAGATCAACGGCTTTTGCACCAAGACGGACAACGCAGTCGTGAGGAACATCGACATCCACGACAACCTGATCCGCAACGTGATCAACAATGGGGTGATCATCGTCGGGATCCAGCGAGGAACAGGAACAAAGAACTTTGTCTCCGACGTCAACATCCACGATAATCAGTTCCTGGACCTGGCCACCGTCATCCCCGCGGGAAATACGTTTCCGATCTCGGCAGTGGCGATTTTCAGCGAGAGTTCCTCGACCGGCACGCTGGAGGTGTCGAGGATCAGGATCGCCGGCAATGTCATCCGCAACAGTATCCCAAAGGGGATCAACGGTTTTGGATATCAAGCCGTGGGTCCCGGAATCACATTCGCCGATGGGTGCGCGTTTACCGTGGAATCGAACACCTGGCTCTCCCCCTCGGGTTCGTTCATCAAGGACGCCAGCGGCTCCAACGTGTTGCTCCAGCACTCGATGATCCGCGGAAACCGCGGCTACAATCCCGTTGGCTACATTTCCCCCGATCCGAGCGTCGGCGCGTCTCCCTGCACCTACACGAATAAGGACGGCGTGCCCGAAGCCGTGCAGGTATCGGGAGGCGCCGTAAGGGCCATCACCAAGGATGGTCAGACGCTCGTCCCATATCCGCTACTGGTCGATTTGGACCCGGGGGAATCGATCACGATTGAGTACACGGCCGCGCCCACGATCAAGCGTTGGGGCCATTGAGAGGCGGAAAAGCGTGAGTGCGACTACTACAACCTGCGGCCGGCCATTCCGCTGAAGGCTCTGGGCTTCGCCCCGACGGCAGGGAAGAGCTACCGCGGCGACTTCGGCATCGTGTATTCCGACAAGAGCGGCACGAAAAACGAACTGCGGATGTACTGGGCCAACCCGATCACGGGCATGGTCAGCGACCTGTTCAGTGAATCGCAGATCAATCCGCCGACCTGGGGCCGCTTCCGGGTCGACGCAGTGAAGGAGGTGAAATGATGCGCTGCATACACTGGTCCACGTGCCTGACCGCGCTGTATCTGTGCTCACTTTTGGGATGCTCCGTCCTTGCCAGCGACCGCTGGCAGGGGCGGACCTATCCGGCAGTGGAGGTTTCTGCCGCTCGGGAGGCCAGCGTGTTTTTCCTCACCAACACCGGCGG
>DYLS01000248.1 GCA_020721965.1 Blastopirellula marina
GGATCCCCCGCTTTGCCACCCCCCTTCCGCCACCGCGGTGCGGGGTGAACTTCAGACGACTCCCCGTTTGCAAATGCCAGCTATCGCGTACAATATATATTTTGCCGTATGGTGGATATTTAGCTGTACGGTAGCAATCGGCATCCCGGCGGGGTATTTCCGAGGTTAGCGAACATGGCCAAAGGCGGTAAGAAGAAGAAGGCGGAGACGGTCTTCCTGGTCTGCGAAGAGACCGGCGATATGAATTATGCCCTCCGGCGCAAGCCCGGCGGTGAGAAGCTACGTCTAAAAAAATATTGCCCCCGGCTTCGCCGTCATACGATGCACGTCGAAAAGAAGAAATGATCTCGGTGCTTCGACTCGGCGTGATTTGGTCGAGTCCCTGGTACGAGGCGTCGAGGTATGAGGCGTTATTGGCGGATCGAAGCCCATCGGGGTGACACGATCAAGGCGGTCGTTCGCGATCTCGGCGTCTCAGCGGTCGTCGCCCAGATCCTGGTCAATCGTGGCTTGAGCGATGCGACCTCGGCGCGGCGGTTTCTCGATCCGCAGTTGCAGGACCTTCACCCGCCGGAGTTTCTTCCCGGCTGCGATGAAGCCGTTTCCATGCTGTGGGACGACATTCAGGCGGGTAGCCGGATTGTCGTTTATGGCGATTACGACGCCGATGGCATCACCGCCACGGCGATTCTTTTCCGGTGCCTCAAGCTGCTCGGCGCGGACGTTGGCTATCACATCCCCAGCCGGCTGGACGAGGGCTATGGGTTGCACGCGGATACGCTGCGTGCCCTGGCCCAAGCCGGCGCGCGAACCATCGCCACCGTCGATTGCGGTATTTCGGCCATCGCGGAGGCGGAAGTAGCCGAACAACTGGGGCTGCGGCTGATCATCTCCGATCACCATCAGCCCGGCAATTCGCTGCCTAGGGCGAGGGCGATCGTACATCCGCGGTTGCCCGGCCGCGCAGCTCCCTTCGATGCCCTGAGCGGAGCTGGGACCGCCTTCAAGCTGGCCTGGGGATTGGCCAAACGATCGGGCGAGGGTGGGCGGGCATCCCCGGCCCTGAAGCAGTTTCTCGTGGAGGCCGTCGGTTGGGCGGCCATCGGCACCGTGGCCGATGTCGTCCCCCTCATCGAGGAAAACCGCATCCTCGTCCATTGTGGATGCACCCGCAGTCTTCCCCGCTCAACCTCCCCCGGCCTCCGCCACTTGATCGAGCTGGCGCAGTCGGGCAACGGGAAAACCGACAGCGAATGGCTGGCCTTTCAGCTCGCGCCCCGATTGAATGCCGTGGGCCGGCTGGGACAAGCGGCCCTGGCCGTCGAACTCCTTCTGACCGATCGGCCGGACCGTGCCGTGGAGTTGGCTCAATACATCGACGAGCTGAACCGCCAGCGCAAGTCGATCGAGCAAAGCATCTATCTCAGGGCCACCAAGCAGCTTAAAGAGCGTTTCGACCCCGATCAGGCATTGGCCCTCGTATTGGCCGACCCCGACTGGCATCAAGGGGTGATTGGGATCGTGGCGGGCAGGCTGGCCGAGAAATATCACCGCCCCACGGTCCTGATCTCCCTGAGCAAGACTGGCACCGGCGACGGGGTCGGATCGGCCCGCAGCGTGCCTGGGCTGAACCTGTACCAGGCCCTTGCCGCCTGTAGCCATCGCTTGCAGCGATTTGGAGGCCATGAACTGGCCGCCGGCCTGACCATCGAGGAATCGCAGATCGAGGCCTTCCGGCACGAATTCTGCGAGTACGTGCGGGAGCATTTCGATCCCTCCGCAAACCCGCCCGAGCTGGTCATCGATACCGAATTTCCCCTTAGCGTGTTCACCTTGGAGGTGGTACGGGAGCTGGAGAAACTAGCCCCCTTCGGCATGGGCAATCCGCGGCCGTTGATGTGCTGCGAAAACGTGGAGGTTGTGGAAAAGCGGGTAGTCGGCAAAGACGCACGCCACGTTTCCCTGGCCTTGCGCCAACACGCCGCGCGGTTGCGGGGGGTGGCCTTCGGCGCCGCCGAACGCATCGACGACCTGATCATAAGTCAACCCCTGGATGTGGCGTTCCGTCCCAAGATCAACGAGTACAAGGGGCGGTCCAGTGTCCAACTAGAGATCGTCGATTGGCGATTGCCCCACGAGCGCTGAGCGACTATCTTCAACGCCCCCCTCGAAACAGGGGTCTAATTGCAAGTGATTGCACGAAAATGATTGGTGTCAAATGAGGCCCCGATTCTCCCAGCGTTTTCTGCGTGCAAGGTGTATCGCGCAACTCATTACAGGATAAGAACTTACAAAAAACCATCGCATGGCGACAGTAAGCAGTACAGATCAACAGAAAGTCGTTACGCAGTAATGATTTACGTAAAAACACGTCCAGGAAGTTTGGCCTAGCGATCCCGGCGAGCAAAACAATCTCGCCGATCGTCATCCGGACATCGTGGCGAGTCTTGCCGAAAAGGCCCTCGCCTGACAGAAAACTCTGCCGCCGGGAAGGCTCGAAG
>DYLS01000095.1 GCA_020721965.1 Blastopirellula marina
GGTGGTGCCCTGGCCTCGCTCTTCCTCTTCACCGCCCGGGCGTTCGATCCCGACACCGATTGGTTGCCTCACTTGTCTCTCCGGTGCCCGTAGAGGATAACGTGCCCGTCGCTTCCGCTTCATGGAGGAGGGCTATGCCAAGGCACAGGAAGAAACAGGCCGTCCCGTCCAAGTGCAAGGTCGGCGACGAAGTTCGGGTCAAGCATGGCGTCCGCGACACGGATTACCAGGACATCCCATTGGACGCCTGGGCCGGGACGATCTGCGAGGTCCAGAGACTGTGCAGCTATAACGTTCGCTGGCGCGCGGAGACCTTGGCGATCTGTTCCACTCGGTCCACAAGCATGGTCGTCAATCCCTGGTCGAAACCACGCTGGCACAGCTTGCCAGCCGCTTCACCTTGGCGTTTTCAGATTCCGTAACTTAATGACAGGACGCAAGTTAGGACGATTGCTCTCGAAATGGTGCCGTGCCGTCCCAGAAGGGGGGTTGCAATCGGAGACGATTTTGGTAACAATGTACCAAATTGAGAACAAATCTCACAGAGTACGATGCTTGGACGTTTCATCTAGCGTTATATCCGTCGCGTGGTAAGGACCCTGGTCCCCCATAGCCATGACCTCCGCGATTCACAAGTCGATAGCGTGGTTGCTGATCGCCGAGTTGGCGATCTTGGCAGGGGGAGCCGATTGGCTGCACTGGATCCCGGGCTGTGGCCACGGCGTCCCCGTTGGCGACGGAATCGTGTTACTGGGCATCCGCGTAGAGCACAATCCTTGGGCGACCGTCGATCGGCCGCACGTCCACCGCCCGCACGGCCAGGACATCCCAATCTACAGCGAGGATGAGTGCGCCATCTGCTCGGCAGCGGCGCAGAAGTGCATGTCGGATGGATTCGTTGCGTTCATTCTCGTCATGCCTCTGGTGCATGACTTGCCGGCAGTCGCTGTCTGCGACATGCCCGCTCTAACGCCCCGGCCCTTCCAAGCCCGGGCTCCTCCCTGCGTCTGATTTCTGTTCCCCCCCATGCGGCTCTGGCTGCGCGCCGTTGGCTCGCGGCGATCAAGAGAAGAAGCCCTTGCGCGAGCGCTGCGATCTACGGCGTAGCCGGTTTCCGGCGGGTCGTAGGGCGCAATCGCAGCGTATCGCCAAGGGTGTTCCAGGGACCTAAAGGAACGGGAAAACGTAATCGACATGGATTTGCCAACACGTGCCAAGAAGTGCTGGTGCCAGGATCCGGTCTTGGTTCGCCTCGGCGAGCTGTACCGCGAGTTGATCGCGCACGACGGATTCGGCGAACTGCGTGTCGACGTGCGGATCCTCAAGCGCAAGCAAAAAGAGGTCATCATCACCTGCGGCAAGCAATACCGCTACGTGGTCGACACGCCGGGGCTAGGGATTGATCCTGGAACAGAAGACGTAGCGGAACTCGAACGCGCGCCGTCAGGCGTTCAGAAAGGAGGTGCTAGCCAAGTGAGCCTGTAGCATCGGTTCGTTGCGATGGCCCGTTGCGAATGTGGGTTTCGAGCGGGACCCGCCTTTGGGAAGGGGTTTCGGCCGGTCCGCCGCGAGGCTGTTCCTCGCGGTCGCGAACCATCGACCGGACGCCCAGAAGATGTGTTTCACCTACAGTTTTGGAAAGGAAAACGACTTATGAAGACGAGAGTATCCATTCGCAAGCGTCGCAGCGGTTTTACACTGATCGAGCTGTTGATCGTGATCGGCCTGTTGGGCGCCCTGACCGCCCTGGTCCTGCCCGCCATGATGGCCGACCGCGAGGATGCGCTGGGCAACATCTGCGACTACAACCAGGCCGGCACGCTCCGCGTGCTCAAGCAGTTTCAACAGTTCACTGGCAAGCTGCCCAACGGCATGCACTCCGGGCTGACAGTGACCACCGCGTCGAGCATCAGCGATGTGATGCCGGGGATTCCCGGGGCCCAGAAACCCAACCTCGAGCAGTCTGGGTCCTATTACGCCCTCACCGCTCCCGATGTGACCGCGCTGAACAACATCGGCATCACGCAACTGGCTTACGACAGCGGGCTCCATTACCAGACCCTGACAACCGGCACCAGAGTGCTGAGGTGCCTCCAGAGCTGGGTGGATGACGGCGGCGCGCCATACAGCTTTGAGGGTCGCACTATCGCGGACTACGAGGCCGACGGAGGGAAGGTCCTCGTCGCGTTCGTCGCTCCGACCACGGACTGGGAGTCGGGCGTCGGCGGCAACGACGACTGGGGCCAAGGGAACGTGAAGATTTCCCTCGACCTTGAGGGGAAATGCCCCATTCCGGCCACCGGCGTCAACGGCGATCCCGAGTTCGCCTACTACATGGCCTATATCGCCGTGTACACCGGCGCCAAAGTGGAGAGCCAGACCCCTAATGCTACCAGCGGTACTCTTCCAGCCGTGACGATCGACCCCGCGTACGGGGACTCGCTGGCAACCGTCCAGGGCGAGGCGGACACCGACGTGTTGGCGGCCGGTTACACGGCCGGGGCCGACTGGGCGCTATCAGCCGGCTCGTTGGACGTCTATGAGAGGACGTACAGCTATAACGACGGCGTCAACATGGGAACCTTGACGGTCAAGGTCAAGGACCTGTCGGCCACGGGCGAGGCCAGGCTGGTGGGCACCTCCTGCCCCGAGTGCGGCGTGCTGAACCCGTAGTTTGAGAACCAGGGATTAGGGTTTGGGAATTAGGGATTCGAGCCGGCGAGGTTCGATGCCCAGCCATTCCCGCCCTCATCCTAAGCCTCTTCCGGAGGGAGACGGGAGCGAGTAGGCATCGCGGAAGGACCCGCAACCGGGAAATGGGCCGGAGAGAGCCGATCAAAAGGCTCCCTCCGGCCGCCCCGCGTTCAGACAAAGAGATCACAGGCAAGGGCACAGGGACGTTCTCCGGGCCGAAGCGGCCCGAAAAGGAGCCAGTCCCGGGCCTTGGATGGTTACTCCGTATCGACATGAGATCCATTTTCAGAAAGACGTTGGCCGCGCTCAGTCCGGTGGGAAGATGGTTCGGCTGGTGGCTGGCCCTCACGGGGCTGGTCGCCGGCATGACGACCTGCCCGTGTTGTGGGCAAGTGGGCTGCCCGGTGGGCGCTGGGATGGCTAGCTTCTTCGGGCTGCTGGGGGTAATGGTGCTGATGCCGTTTCAAGCCTTGCTGGGCCGCCACCGCGGCCATATCCCGCCCCACGACGCCTGCCCACACTGCCACGACCACTCGCACCACGACGCAACGAGGGACCACGAATGAGCCGAAACGTACGCATTGCCCTGGTCGCGCTGACCCTTATCCTGTTCGGCGCGGCCTACTACATCCACGTGGCGCGAAGGAGTCCGCCGCCGACCGAAGTCCAGCAGGAAGCGGATTCGCAGCAGCATGACCATTCGGCCGACGACCGTCAGTAAGAGCACGGGCATGACCACGACCACGAGCACAGACACCGCTGGCCCCGGCTTGTCTGCGGGGAAATGGGCGTGGGGAAGAGCCGGCGTGTGTGGCGACGAACGTAACGATCCCCCGGGCAAGCCGGGGGCATTCGTGCCACGCGATGTAAACAGAGGAAGGGGGAGTATGAAGGTCCTTTCGCATCACGTGCGCGAATCCCGCAAGGGGCGGTGTAACCAGGTCCTGCACACCGCGCTGGCGGAGCACCACCCGCAGATCGAGGCCCGGTTGGCGAAGCACAGGATTGACTACGTGGTTCGTGCGCAGGGCGACGGGTGTATCCATGTCTTTTTGGGGGCCGACGAGTGCGTGGAAGCGATCCGCCGCATCGGCAAATCGCGCCTGGGCGACTACACGCCAGGTGACTCCACGCCAGAGGAGGATTTTATGCTGGGAATCATGTTCGGCTACGACCGTTTGGCACAATGCCGGAAGTACCTGATCCGCCGCGAAGGGCGCGAGAAGCCGAACCTGCCCGAGGGACGCCGGCCGGGCCTGTGGCTCGATGCAGCGCCGGTCGCGGCGCCGGCTGCCCGGCGGATGGGCTTCACGCTGATCGAACTGCTGATCGTGTTGGGCATTTTGGGGGCGTTGGCCTCGCTGCTATTGAGCAACTACGCCGTGAACCGCCGGGAGACGCTCGACAACTCGATCGTGCAAAGCGAACTGGCGGAAATCCAGCGGTCGTTCCAGGCATTCCGCGCCGATTGCGTGCTGCACAAGAACACCACCTACGACGACTATGCCCTGCTCGCCCGCTATGGCCTAGCCGTGCTGATAAAGTACAACGCCTATCTGGCTTCGGGAGAAAACTGGTCGTTCAGCAACACAGGAGACCAGGGCGACAAATTCTGGCGCGGGCCGTACATCGAGCGCGAGGGTGATCGTGCGATCGACCGTGACGCGATCGGCCAGCCCACGGGTTCGTGGACCGTCCCGGTCTTGCTCACGCCCTATTCGACCGACACCGATTTCAGCCACTACTACCGTGTGGTGGCGACGATCAGGAACGAAACCACGGGTAAGGAGGAGGTGGCCACGCCGGCGGCGGTGGCCAACCTTGGCCCAGAAGATGAGGAGCTGATTCAACTGTGGGTGCTGTCGCCGGAGGGTGGCTCGATTCCGACAGCGGGCACGGACATTGCGACGTTCGACAACAAGTTCCGGCGGCGGCTGCTGCTGGACCGGGAGTGAGGTGCGCGATGGGCGACGATCGCAGGACAGATGCCGTGGTAGGCGCCGTGGGTTACGACCTGCCGCCGCTTGCGCGGCCCCGGAATTCGCCGGCATCCAATCCGCAATCCCCAGTCCCCAATCCCGCTTCGTCCCGCTGCGGCATGACGTTCATCGAGATGCTGATCGTGCTGGGGCTGATGGCGGCCCTGGCCAGCGTGGCCCTCACGACGCTTGACGAGATGGGCGACCGGGACCGCGTCGACACGAGCCGACACCGGCTCGACATGATCGAACAGGCGATTGTCGGCGACGGTGCCGCGCCCGGCCGCTTCTTGAGCGACATGGGCCGGCTGCCCGTCATCCACGCCACGTCGAGCGATCCCACCCCCGTGCCTCAGCCGGGAACCGCGCTGGTCGAGTTGTGGGACTCCGGCCGGGGCTGGCTTACGGCGCCCGTCTATCTGCCGGAGAACAGGAACGGCGGCGGGCGATTCTTTTTCAACGGCTTTGCCGCGGCGAGCACGGAGCCAGCCTGGTGGTCCACCCAACCCGACAACCTCGATCCCGATGGGCTGGTGTCGCGTTTTCCGCCGACTCCATCGCCTGGCACCGGAGATCCGACCGAGAGCGTGATCGTGGACGTGGCGGGCGGTTGGCGTGGGCCGTACCTGCAAGTTTCGGGCGCGGGACTCTACGACGGTTTCGGGAACCCGTTCGCCGTAACCCGGCTGCCGGCCCCGACCCTGCCCTCGGCCTTTGTGGATGACACCGAGTGGTACCCGGTCAACGGCAACACCGTGCCGAATCCCGACAGCAACTTTGCCGAAATCACCGGCGTAGCCACCTGGGGCCGTGACGCCGAGGACGATTGCGTCGCGAGCGGGACGCTGCCCGAATGGCAAAACGCCGACGACGCACGCCTGCTCGCCGACTCGCGCGTCAAGGCCACGCTTGTCGTCTCCATCCGCGTACGATCGAACATGCCTGGTGCGACCGGATGGTTCCCGGCAACGGCCGCGATGAGCATTACCGATTGGTCGGTGGGGCGTCCGCACAATGCCATCGTGCGTGCGACCAATCTAGGGGGGGGGGCCGAACCCGAAGTCAAGGAGGACGACTTGTTCGTCTACTTGAACACGACGGGCGAAGTGAGTGTGGAGAACCCGCCCGCCTGGAAACGCACTACGATAGAACCCGACGGCACAGGCAATTGGCTCTACCTGCCGTCGTGCGAGGCGATGAACCGCATGCGCGTGGTGCTGTTCGCGCCGTTTGCCGATCCCGACCCGACGAGCAACCCACCGCTGCGTACGCGGGAGATTGTTGCGTGGTACGGCTCCCTCACTGTTGACAGCGAACAGAAGTGCGCCGACTCGGAACAGGATTTCTTTGGAGATCCGGAGACGGACACCGGTCCGCGGACAGTGAAATCTACATGGTCGCAGATCGACAGCGTAACGCTGGAAAACGTGCCGCCGGGAATTCGGCAGCTTTACGTTTACGGATACTACTTGGTTGGCAGCAACGTGACTAATGCGCACGCCTCGGGGCTGCAAACGATCGAGATCAAGCCGGGGGTGAATCACGTGACGGTGTACTTGAGTGAGCCGCTGGAGTAGGCTGCAAACACGAAAGAACCTTTGTTGGTGAATCCGCCTTCTCCGCGGCCCTCTCCCGAAGGGAGACGGGAGGAACAAGACCTCATTGCCCCGGCGGGCGGGGAATGAAAGGAACCGAATCGACCGATGTGGCCCTTGACCTCCAAGCGACGCAGCCGGGTGGCTGTGTTCCTTCACGACGGGGAGACGTGGCACGGGCACGTGTTTGCCTTCGGCAAGCCGCGGTGGCAATCGGTGGCGCGCATGACGACCCCGGGCCAGAACCCGCGGAACCTGCCGCCGTCGCTGTTAGACTTTGCCGAGAAGCACGGGGCGCGCCGGCTCCGCTTGGCGGTGCCGGCCGGCGTTTACGCGCTGCGCACCGAGCTTCCGCCGGACGCCGAGCCGGAAGAACTGCAAACGGCGATGGCTTTTGAGCTGAGCGGGGAGACGGGCGTGGATGTCGAAACGATGCGCGTGGCAGCGGCCCGCGCCGAGACGTTCCGCATGGGTGCGACGCCCGACGCCCTGCTGGTCGCGTCCTTCGAGCATTCAGCCCTGGAGCAGTACGCCAAGGCGGCTCAGGCGGCGGGGCTCGATTTCGACGGGGTCGGGTCGCTGGAGTTGGCACTGCTCGGAGTGCACTCGGAGCGACGGCCCGAGGCACGGCTCCTCTTCCTGCGACGCGATGCGGGGTTCTACGTCGTGCCGGCCACGGAGCACGGCCCGATGTCGGCCGGCGCCGTGGCGATGGGCGTACGGAAAGACGATCGCGACCTGGACCCCGAGCGGCGCGATCGCACCCGCAGACGCTTCAACCTGCACCAGACGCTGCCGATATCCGTGTGGTGCGTTCCGATGCCTGAAGAGGGGCGTGCGGAGGAGCTTCGGGCGCTGGTGGGCGAGGGGGCCGAAGTCGAGTTCCGCGATTTGGAGTCGGAGGTCGAACAGGTCGCCCGGCAACTGGCCGAGACCCCGGAACCCGGGATCCCAGCCGGGGGCGGGGCGATCGTCGGCACGCGGGCGCCGGAAAAGGACCCGCACCGGGCCGGCACGTGGCTGTTCTTCCTGGTGTTGTTGACGACGATCCTCGGGCTGGGTCTCTACGGGTACGTGCTGCGGGACAGGTTGGGGCTGTTGAAGGAGAAGACGAAAGCCTGGGAAACGATCAAGCAGGAACGCAAGACGTTCCAGGGCAAGTTCGACGCGCTGAAGGCGGAGCGGAGCAGGTGCGAGGAGGCGGTGGAGCTTCTGTCGGTGAAGAGCCCGCTGCCCGCGGGACTGCTGCCGCTTCTGGATGCCCTGGATCGCGCGATGCCCGAGTTTACGCGGGTCACCTCGATCCGGCAGGACGACGCCGGGGGCTTCGAGGTCCGCGGGCACACGGGGGTTCAAGACCGGCTGAACGAGCTGGTCGAGGCCCTCAAGTCCGACTTGGAAAAGCTCAGCTACGACGTGCTGCCGCAGAGCTACCAGCAGATCGAAGGGACGATAGAGTTCGAGTTCGTCTACGCGATCAGGCCCCAGGGGGAGAAGAAGCCATGATGCGAGCACTGCGGCGGCAGCTTAGGGCCTGGAAGCAGGAGTTTCTCCAGTTCTGGGGGCGGCTGCGATCCTTCCACCGCGTTTCGCTGGGGATCATCCTGGCCTTTGCGATGATGTCGGCGGCGCAGCGGTACGGATTCAGCGTGCTGAAGAGGGAGATAGCCGAAGAGAAAGAAACGCAGCAGAAGCAGGAAGTTCCCGACCTCGTTACGCGGCCGGAAGATGACCCCGAGACGCAGGAGCTGCAATTGCGACTGGAAAACATCGAGCAGACGATCGGCTCGCACCGGGCGAAGCGGCAGAAGGCCGTCGCGGCTTGGCCACGGTTCACCAAGGCGGACCAGGGGACGATCCTTGCCAAGTTCAACGACCTGGTTTCGCAGGCCGGCCTGACGACGGAGACGATGCACGACGCGGCCTCGAAACCGCCGGAAGCCGAGGACAAGGGCACGCGTCAGGGGAGCCGCGTCCAAAAGCCGCCCGCGGAGAAGCCCAAAGCCCCTGAGAAGAAGTCGAACGACTCCGCGGAGAAACCGAAGGCGAAAGAGCCGCTGGATTCGGTGGTCTACTGCTGCGTCTTGGCCGGATCGTTCAGCGAGGTCAGGAAGTTCCTGCAGGAAGTCGACAAGTTCGAGTATCCGGCGCGGCTGGAGAAGATCCGCCTGGAACTGACCGAGACCGCCTCGGACGAGGGCGAGCAGACCCCGTGGCTGCGGCCGAACGCCGCGCCGGTGATTCGCCTGAGTTTTGACCTGAGACTGTATTTCTATGAATGACGTTTCCCCGAATGATCCCCGCCTAACGCCGCTGGTTGCAGGGCCGCCGAGGCCCAAGGAGGTCGATCTGCGCCGGGTCGTTGCGTCGCAGGAGGCGATTCGCACCATCTCCGGCCAGCAGGCGCGCCGCCTGGGCGTATTGCCGATCGCCATCGACCGCGAGCAGTTGCAGGTAGTCTTGGCCGACGAAGACGGCGCCTTGCAGGTCCCGCAACTGGAGGCCCAGATCGGCATGCCCATCCAGGTGCTTCGGGCCAAGGACCCGGGCGCGGTGGCCGCGGCCATTCGACGGTATTATCCCCAGTTGGATTCCGCGACCGTCGGCACGCCCCTGGGGCTGTTCGAGGAGATTGTCCAGCGGGCCATCCTCTTCCGCTCCAGCGACATCCATCTCGATCCGGAAAGCGACGGCGGGTGCGTGCGTCTGCGCATCGACGGGATGCTCCGCGTGGACCGCCGGATGCCGCTGGAGAGCATGGGCGAGTTGATCTCGGCGATCAAGGTGGCCGCGGGGCTGGACATCGCCGAGCGGCGCGTGCCCCAGGACGGGCAAGTCACCCTTCGCTCGGCAGGCGACGAGATCTCCATGCGCGTGGCCACGGTGCCCACGATCCGCGGCGAGAAGATGACCCTGCGGATTCTGGCCACCGAGTCGCTGGCCGCCGAGCTGGCCGACCTGGACGCACTGGGAATGAACGACGCCCACCACCGGATGCTCCTTTCGGCCTTGAACCAGGCCCATGGAGTCATCCTCCTCTCCGGCCCGACCGGAAGCGGAAAGACCACTACCCTGTACGCCTGCCTGCGCCACCTGCGGCGGCCGGGGACCCAGCACATCCTTACCATCGAGGACCCCGTCGAGATCCCGATGGAAGGGATCAACCAGGTGCACGTCGACAGCGAGCGCGTGAGTTTTAACCGGGCGCTGCGCAGCGCGCTGCGGCACGATCCGGACATCATCATGATCGGCGAGATCCGCGACGCGGAAACCGCGGACATCGCGGTTAAGAGCGCGCTGACCGGGCACCTGGTCCTTTCGACGCTCCACGCCAACAACTCGACGGGCGTGATCACGCGCCTGTTGAACCTGGGGGTCGCGCCGGAGCTGGTCACCACGGCGCTCCGCCTGGTGATTGCCCAGCGCCTCGTGCGGCGCCCTTGCCCGCACTGCGTTCGCTGGGGGCCGCCGAGCGAGACCGACCGGGAGTGGCTCGGCTGGGACCCGCAGGAAGAAATCCGCGTTCCGCAGGCCGTCGGCTGCCACCTGTGCAACCACACCGGCTACGCGGGAAGGACCGGCCTGTACGAAATGGTCCCGATGAGTCGGGCGGTGCGAGAGATGGTCCGGGAGGGCGCCGGCGAGGACCGCATTGCATCGCACGTCTTCGGGGACCTGCGCCTGGCGACCCTTCGAGAGGACGGCGCCGCCAAGGTGCGTGCGGGCATCACGACCATCGAGGAAGTCCGGCGCGTAACCTTCCTGGGAGATATCACCTAATGGCCTCCTACCGCTACAAGGTGCAGCAAGACGGCTCCGTTCGCTTGGGAATAATTGAGGCCGGTTCGCTTCAAGAGGCGTCGGCGGTTCTACGCCGGCAAGGAGGCGTGATTTTGCAGCTTCGCCTCGACTCGGCGGGGAATGGCAAACCCGCATCCGACCGTTCCCGCAGCGCTGCGGCCGCCGGCGAGCGGCCCAAGAGCCCGCTCCGCGCGATCGCCAATCGCTTGCTGATCCTTCGTAGCCAAATGGAGCTTACCTTGCGTCAGCTCGGGTCGCTGTTGGCCGCGGGGGTGCCCATCCTGACGGCGATCCGGGCCGTCGGCGAACAGGCTCCGCCCCTGGTGTCGCGCGTGTACGCGGAAATCGGTGAGAAGGTTCGCCGCGGATACCCGCTGAAGCGATGCCTGGAGGAGGAGGCGCCCTTTCTGGGCAAGGTCAGCATCGGTCTGATCGCCGTGGGGGAGGCCAACGGCACGCTTGACGCCATGCTCACCTATGCGGCCGACCTGATGGAAAACGAGCGGAGAATCCGCGGCCAGATTATCCAGGCGTTCACCTACCCGGCAATCGTCGTGTTGGCGGGGTTGGGCATCGGCTACTTCCTGGTGGCCCACGTATTCCCCAAGATTATGGTGTTCATCGAAAAGCAGGGGAAACAGGTGCAGTTGCCACTGCCCACACGCATGCTGATCGAGGTCAACGATTTCCTGAAGGTCTATGGGGTCTATGTGCTGCTGGCGCCGGTGCTGCTGGCGTTGGCCTATTTCCTGGCCCGTCGGGTGCCCTCGATCGGGGAGAGAATCGACTACGTGAAACTCCGACTTCCCCTAATCGGCAAGGCCTTTCGCGAGCACGCCAACGCCATGTGGTGCCGAACCCTCGGCTCACTTCTGGGAAGCGGGGTCGACGTGCTCGTGGCCCTGCAACTCGTGGAGGAAACCATCGGCAATCTGCATTACAGCAGCCAGTTCCGGAAGATGCGGGAAGTGGTGCGCCAGGGAGGGTCGCTCGGCAAAGGGCTTCGCGAGTCGACCTTGCGGAGACTGTGCCCGATCGGCCTGACCATGGTGTCGGTGAGCGAAGAGAGCGGAGGGCTGGATACCAGCTTGCTGAAGGTGGCGGACTACAGTGAGGAACAGCTAAAACGTAGAGTTGGTATTTTGGGCAAATTGGTGGAACCGGCGATTTTCGTCGTTGTCGGAGGGATGGTCGGATTCGTTTACTTCGCGTTCTTCATGGCCATGTTGGCAGTGACACACAGCGCAGCTTGAAGAAACGGTTCTTGAGTGAAAAATAAACTGCACACAATCTGCCGATTGTGACGATTATACGGAGCGTGGGCCGACAATGTGCCCGCATCGACGGGACAGGATAATCCATTGGCATGTTGGGGCGGCCTGTGCCGGGAATTCTCGCGGCACTTATGGAAAGGCCTAGGGCCAGGCTCGCAGCCTTGCCATCCTAGGGAGTCGGACAGATGCGCCCTGTCTCGCCCCAGAGAAGACCTCCAGTTTTCCAGGAGCGAAGACATGCGTTGGCATCTGCTACTCATCGCGCACCTGTTGCTGGTCGTTCTTGAGGCAAGTCCGACGAGGCTTGCCTACCAGCACGCCTGTGCCCAGCAGGCCGGCGTTGAGGTCGCTTTGCGGCCCTCGCCGGGTTCCGCAAAGCTTCCCCTCGCTGGCCCGTCGGGTCAGCCGCTTGTGGAGCGTGGCCTTCCCCCGGTCTCCCCGGGCCCGACTGCGAAACAACTGGCCGCCGATCCCTTTCAGTATCGCGTGCCCAAGGGGAGCGGCGGGTTTGTGCCTGCTCCCGCGGTGGAACTGCCGCCGGGCATCCGTGTTCTGGGAATCCTGGTGATGGAAGACGGGCAGTCGCTGGCGGCCCTGCAAATCCCGGGCGAAAGCGAGGTGGCCTATGTGCGGGAGGACGACGATCTGCAAATCCGCGACGGGACCGTGCAGAACGCCTCGGCCGCACAACAGATGCCCGGCAAGCCGGCGGGCACACAACCTTCGCGGCCGTCAGGCGCCGCTGCGGCGGCAACGGGGAGCATTCTGTACTTGAAGATCAGCAAGATCACCCCGGAGGCTGTGGTCGTTTACCCGCAGCACAGCCCGAGCAACGTGCATGTCTATCGTTAGTCATCCGCTACCCTCAACTCCCGCAGCCGTGCAATGAGGTCAACCGTGTCGCATGCAAGGACGCATTCGTTTCGAAGCCGCCGCGCAGACCTGATCGGGGGCTGCGCGCTGTGCATGGCGCTGCTCGCGCCGTCTTGGATGGTCGCCCAAGAGCCTTCTATGTCGGGCGTCGAACCGGCGAGGCCGAATGCCACGGAGCAGGTGGGAAGCCCCGGTTCCGCTCCGCCTCCCAATGTCCCGGAGGCTGGCTTGCCACAGGTGCCCGATGTCCCCCAGTCTCCCCTTTTCCGCACGCCGGAGCCTGCGGCCGATGGGGGGACGCAGGTACCGGAGACCTTCGCCACTCCATTCGACCCGGAGGCAGGCCCCGCCACTTCACACATCCCCCATGTGCTGGGCGGCGCTCCCGTTCGCGCACCAGGGACCGTTTCTTCCGGCAAGATCGCCGCCCTGAACATCAAGGACATGACCATGCAGCAAGTCGCCCGGATGATCACCCAGGGGACGGGCCAACAGGTCGTGGTGAGCAAAGGGGCGGCCGATACCCGAGTCAGCGCCTACCTTGAAGCAGTGACCGTCGAGCAGGCCCTGCGGGCAATCTGCCAGGCGCACAACCTGTGGTTCCGGCAGGACGAGGCGACCAAGATCATCACCATCGTGACCCTGGAAGAGTTCCAGAAGGGAATCCAGGCCTACCCGCAGGAATCGGTAGAGATCATCACCGTTCTTTATCCGGATGTCCGGGCGGTGGGAGATGCGCTTCAGCGTTTGTTCAGCAATCGGGTCGTCTGGAATCCGCCGGACGATTTCCGCAACGACCCGATCATGGATGTTTACCGGGCTTTGCAGCGAATGGACGCCTTGGCGGATCGGGCCCAGTTCTCGCTGACCGGAGAGCAAGGGGTCGGTGGCTACGGCCGGGGACGCGGGTACGGCGGATCAATGCACGGCGGATCAATGTACGGCGGAGCGATGTACGGGGGGGCGATGTATGGCGGATCGATGTACGGGCAAACGGGGTACGGCGGCAGGATGCGTGGGGCCCGGGGCGAGGACGGCCGCCTCGTGGAGGACATCGAGCGGGAGGTTGCCCCCGAGGCGTTGTTGGCCCGGCTCGCGGAAATGGCCGCCGCCAGTCCGGAGGGCAAGCCGGAGAAAGAGGAGGTCTTGCAACCGGGCGTGGTCTACATCTCCGCGTTCATTGGGACCAACGATCTGATGTTGCGGTCGTCGGATCCGGATTCGATCAAGGAGGTGGTGGAGGTCATCAAGAAACTGGACAAGCCGACACCGCAGGTCCTCCTGGAAGTGAAAGTCCTGGACATCACCCTCGATGACGAAGAGGCCTACGGCGTCGATTGGCTGTTTCAAGGGGGGGACCTATCCGGCGGGCGATCGACCGGGATCAATCGGACCGGATTCGGAACGGACTTCGCCTCCATCCTGAGCCCCAACTCCAATCTGGTGCCGCAGGGGACTGGCATGGACCCGCGGACCGCCGTCTTGCAGGTCGTGACCAACGACGTGCTGGCGCGGATCCAGATGCTCCAAGACCGCAACCGGCTGGTGAGCCTAGCCACGCCCAACCTGTGCGTCGCGGATGGCGAGGCCTCACGAGTTTTCGTGGGCACCGAGACCACGGTGCTCAAATCGGTCGAAATCCAGCAGGACACGACCGGCGGGAACAACCCCGTCGTGACCCGCTCCGTCAGTCCGGAAACCGATCGCCAAAACGTCGGAACCACGCTCCTGATCACGCCGCGGATCCACGCGGACCGGACCACGACGATCCGACTCGTGCAGGAAGACTCGCAGCTCGGGGAGATCCAGACGATCGTTTTCGGCCAGGACGAGCAAGGCAACGACCAGTCCTTCCAATCGCAAGACGTGGAAACCCGGTCGGTCACCACCACGGTGGTCGCCTCCGACGGGAAGATTAGCGCGATTGGCGGGTTGATTCGCGAGAGCGTCCACCATCGCGACGTCGGCGTTCCGGGCCTGATGAATGCGCCGGTCGTGGGCTCAGCCTTCAAAACCACCTTGAAGGACCGGCAGCGGCACGAGCTGCTGGTGCTCATCCGGCCGTTCGTCCTGCTGGCGCCGGGGGAGGCCGAACCGGTCTCGAAGGACTTGATGCAGCGGCTCAGCGAGCACCCCAGCGCCGCCAACGACATCCCCGCGCTGCGGATCGGAGAGAGTGCCTTTATGGTCGTCAACGAGAACATGTACCAGGCGCCCAAGCAGGCGTTCGACGCAGTCAAGCACGAGGCCGCGGTGTGGCCCACGGAGTAAGACGTATGCAACGCATGGTGTTTCTCCTAGTTTTGAGCGTGCTGCTGAGCAGCGGGTGCTCGGTCGGCTCGCCCCTTCTGCGAAAACCCAGCAATGCGCCGGCGGCGGACCCGAGTTTGAGCAGCATCGACCGAGCGAAGCTGCTTCACTCCCAGGGGGACTACACCGCGGCGGCGATCGAATTCCGCAAAATCGTCGACTGCGCCGAAGACGACTGGCAGCGCGGACAAGCGCAGATCGGGGTCGCCATGTCTCTGATCAAGCTGCACCGGCTTCCCGCTGCCCTGGCGGCGCTCGGGCCGTTGCCGGCCGAGCCGGCTTCGGAGACCGACTGCCACAAGCTGGCCATCGCCGGGGAGATTTATCTGCGTCAGCATTGCCCCCGGGAGGCCGAGACGTGCCTGGAGCTTGCCTTAGATGCTTTCCCATTGGAAACGGCCCTTGCCCAGTCCGCCGCACAAGACCCCGGCGGAGCGGGGGCCGCTCCGGCACGCGCATCCAACGCCGTAACGTTGGCGAGCGTCGGGCCTGGCGGCTCGTCACGCCCGCAGGATCAGACGCCGGAGGTCATCCCTCCCGGAGTGCCCATCGCGCCGCCTCCTGCCGGTACGCCCGAGAGCTGGACGCCCCATCCGCTCATCCCCGGCGACGGAGCGGTCGCGGCCTGGCCTGCCTGGATGGCCGGATGTTGCGCTAATCTCGGCTGCGCCTACTTGAAGAACGACAAGCCGGAAAAGGCGGCTGTGCTGTACGCATTTGCCGCCCAGCAATTCCGGATCCAGGGAGACAGGATCGCCGCGGAACGTGCCCAGCGGGTGTGTGATGACCTGAACGCCGTCCTCCGTCAGTACGCCCCCTTCAAGCCGTTCCCGCTGACGGAACGGCTGCCTCCTGGAAACAAATAGGCCTCTCGCGGTCGCCACGCCTTATGAACGAGCACGCCAAGGGACTCCTGCTGGAACTGATCCGCCGGAACAGCTCCGACCTGCATCTTGCCGCCGGCTGCCGTCCGCTGCTTCGCATCCACGGCTCGCTCGTGCCCACCTCCGACGCGGCGGTGCTCGATGCCACCGCCGTGGCCGAGTTGATTCGCGAGATGATCGGCGACGAGGCCTTCAAGGAGCTTGAACGATCCTGGGAACACGATTCCGCGATCTCGATGGACGGCGGATACCGTCTTCGCATCAACGCCTATCGCCAATTGGACACCTTTGCGGCTGCAATACGCTTGCTGCCCAATCGATTCTTCGAGTTTGAGGAGCTGGGACTGCCGATGGCCGTTCTCCAACAGATGTGCCGCCTGAGCTCCGGCTTGGTGCTGGTGACGGGGGCCACAGGCTCCGGGAAATCCACGACCATCGCCAGCATCGTCCACCAGATCAACAAGACCCGGGCGTGCCACATCCATACCATCGAGGATCCCATCGAATACCGGCACGAAAGCTTGAAAGCCTTCGTAACGCAGCGTGAGGTAGGACGGGATACGGCCAGTTTCGCCGAGGCACTGCGCCGGTCCATGCGAGAAGACCCGGACGTGATCGTGATCGGCGAGATGCGGGACCTGGAGACCATGTCGGCCGCCATGACCCTTGCCGAGACCGGGCACCTCACCTTCGCCACGCTTCACACCTCCAACGCCGCCCAGACTATCTCCCGTATCGTTAGCGCCTATCCCGCCGCGCAGCAGGCGCAGGCGAGGGTGCAGCTCGCGTCGACCCTCCGATACGTCATCTGCCAACGGCTCATCCCCTGGGATAACGGAAAGGGACGCTCGTTGGCCGCCGAAGTCCTCGGCGTCACCCCCGCCGTTCGCGCCATGATTCGCGACGAGAAATCTCATCAGATCAGAACCGTGATTCAGACCAACTACGAATCCGGAATGCGGACGCTCGCACAGTCTCTTGGCGAACTCGTCCAAGCCGGCCGCATTACTCAAGAATCCGCCGCGCGGATCTGCGAGAGCGAGGGAGAAACCTCATCTTGAGCATTGCACTTTTGTTCGAGCCAAACGTCCAGTACACAACCGTAACCGTTCACACCCCGGAGTGATTTTCTTGGAGAATTGATCTGGACTTGGACACCGCTTTTGTGCCACAACATTGAGCATGGAAGCGGTAGTCTCGGAAGAAATCATTGCCCGCCAGCCGCCGGAGGCCCAGGCCATCATCCGCCTGTTGCTGACGCGGATCGCCGAGCTGGAGGCGGAGAACGCGGAACTCAGGGCCCGGATCGAGTAGACAGCGAACCGGTGCGAGCGCGACGCCTCGTGCCGTGCGCTTTCCATGTCCACGATCGCCAA
>DYLS01000249.1 GCA_020721965.1 Blastopirellula marina
ATTCAGGCGGAAGCCGATTTCCAAGACCTCTTTTCTGATGCAGGCGTGACACAGGCAGAACTTGCAGTCCTCAATGCCACGGACAAGGTGAACTATGCGATTGATGACGTGGCTTATCTGATCGGTCTGGATGCCTGGTGGTGGGAAAAACAACTGGATCGTGCCGAAGAAAAGCTGGCCGCGCTGAATCAGGATCCGCACGCTACTCCTGAACAAATAACCGCCGCAAAACGAGAAGTGGAGGCCGCGCGTGGCTGGCGGGACTATTACCGCGAATTGCATATTCTGAAATTGGAAAGCGAGACTTACCGGCTCTATGACGAACCTGCAATGCCCATCAAACGAAAACTGCCTCCAGGCGTCAAGCCCCCAGAGAGACCTTACACCCTCGTTCAAGTCGAAATCAGCGATGCGGAACTTGCCCTCGTTTACGCCACCCTGGAGGACGCCAAAGTTGCGCTCGAGGACGCACAGGCCGCGCTGGAGATCGTCCAGGCGGGACCCTCTGCCCTGCAATCGCCGCTGGCCACGCTGGGGCCTGAAATGGCGCGGTTGGAGTCAGCCCGTCGAAAGGTGGAAGATACGCGCCTGACTGCGCCAGCGGATGGCGTGGTGACAGCCTTGAATTTTCAGGAGGGTGAGGTTGTCCGCCCCGGTGTTCCAGTGGCGGTTGTGAGCAATCTGACGGCCCTGGAAGCGGAAGTCAACCTGGACGAGACCGATGTCTCCCGCGTTCAGGTGGGGATGACGGTATTCGTTTCTGTGGATGCCTTCCCCGATCAGCAATTGAGCGGGCAGGTGACGGAGATCGCGCCGTCGGCGAATGTCCAGTCTGGTGTGGTCTTGTACCCCGTCACCATCCAGCTTGATCCCACCGAGTTGCCTTTGCGCTCTGGCATGACGGTCAATGTCGCCTTTCCCATCGAACAGCGGACGGATACCCTGCTGGTTCCCCTCCGCGCGGTCGAGACCGAGGGCGGGCAGGCGTACGTGACGCGGGTGACCGCTTCCGGGCGCGAAGCGGAGCGCGTGGCGGTGACGCTGGGCTTGATCACCGATACGCAGGTCGAAATCCTGAGCGGGCTGGAGGAAGGGGATGTCGTAACGGTATTTGCCAATCCTGCGCAGGGCACTGCGTTGATGAGTAACCCCCTGTTTGGCGGAGGGCAATGAGGCGAATGTCGTCAAAAGCAATCGAAATAAAGCCGTTCCGCGGGCAATGCCGCGGACACGTTTCAGATTTCAGAAGGTAATCATCAAAAAGGAAAAAATCTCATGAACAAGAAAAGCATTTGGACCATCCTTATCATCGTCGTGGTTGCTGCGCTTGGCTTCGCGGGCTACCGGCAGATTGTCGCCAAACGGGCGGCGGCAGAGGCGCCCGCGACCGAAACCGCTGTCGTTCAGCGCGGCGATTTGTCTGTGACAGTGGAAGCCGCCGGCAGTTTGACCCCGCCGACTGAAATCACGCTGTCATTTCCCGTGGCTGGAAAACTGTACGAGATTTCCGTCATCGAAGGGCAGACCGTAAAGCAGGGCGACCTGCTGGCGCGGCTGGAGGATAACATCCAGGCGGAAGCCGATTTCCAGGCGCTGTTCACCGACGCGGGCGTTGCCAAAGCCGAACTGGCTGTTGCCAATGCCGAGGAAGCATTGGACGATGCCCTTGAGGATGTCAAATATCGCATCGGCACGGTTACGTATTACTGGGAAGGACAGTTGAAGCAGGCAGAAGAGACGCTCGCCGCGCTCAATGCGGATCCCAACTCAAGCGCAGAGCAGAAGGCTGAAGCGCAAAAGGCGGTGGACACGGCGCGTGCAAAGGTGGCCTACTTCCTGGAAGAGAACCTGGATTACCTGGAGAAGGAGGATGATTGGAGGCCGGATGCAGGCGATATTGCTGTGGCTCGCTCCAATCTGGAAAATGCCAAGGTCGCGCTTCAAGACGCTGAGGCCGCGCTGGAAATCGTCAAAGCGGGACCGTCCGCCCTGCAATCGCCGCAGACCGCGCTGGGGTCGGAAATGGCGCGGCTGGAACGCACCCGCCTGAACCTGGAAAATACGCGCCTGCTGGCACAGACAGATGGCGTTGTGACGACGCTCCATTATCAGGTTGGCGAGTTTGCTAACCCTGGTACGCCGGTGATCGCCTTGACGGATGTATCCGTGTTGGAGGCTGAGGTCAACCTGGATGAGACCGATGTGGTGCAGATTACGCTGGGGATGCAAGTGGTTGTCACTGTGGACGCATTCCCCGGCATGGAAGTGAGCGGCGAAGTAATAGAGATTGCGCCAACCGCCAGTGTGCAGTCCGGCGTAGTGCTGTATCCTGTCACCGTGCGACTCAATCCCACCGATCTCCCCCTGCGCTCCGGCATGACCGTCAATGTCTCCTTCCCCATCGAAGAGCGGACGGATACCCTGCTGGTTCCCTTCCGCGCCATCGAGACCGAGGGCGGGCAGGCGTACGTGACGCGGGTGA
>DYLS01000250.1 GCA_020721965.1 Blastopirellula marina
TTTTCCACCGTCGGAGACGTTAAAAGATTTTTTAAGTTAAAAAACGCGCGCGCGCGTTACGGTTTTTCAACTAATTGCTACTATTGAGATTTATGCTTGTTTCGGTGGGTGAAACACCGTGCCTTTGGTGGGTGAAACACCGTGCCTATCCACAGGAAAAGGTGGGTGAAACACCGTGCCTATCCACAGGCACACCTCTTTTTAGTGGGTGAAACACCGTGCCTTTGGTGAGTGAAATCACGATAGTTCGGCGCTGTGGGTGAAACCCCAATAGAGCGATTGTGCATAATTCCGAATGACCGGCTTTATGACCGACCGACAATGCCTGCCAACAACTTCTTGGCGTCTCTGGTGTAGAAGGTCACAGTGTCGTTATCGTTGAGAACAAGGCGGTACTCGGGCAGGCTGTTATCGGCCTCGATGGCACGCACGGCCCGCCGAAACTCCTTGAGGTTGGATTTGCTACCGGTCTTGGCCTGTAGCAGCTTAAGGCCGATCTTCCATTGCGCTTGGTGGCCACAGTGCTTTCTGGCTAGCTCGTAGAGCCGCCGCGCCATGGGCTTGCGTAACCGGAAATAGTCTGGGTGGATGGATAGTACCTCATACGCTTGGACGGCGTTGTAAAGCCACTCGGAAAGGGTCACGTCAACGGCGATCATACGCTCATCGCCTAGCGACTTCTCCACGATCCTGACGCGCTCAAGGATGCCGAAGTTGTCTGTCACACGCTGACCACCTGTCCTGATATCTGTCTTGATGCGCGTACCCGCTAAACGGTCAAATGACTCTTGCAAGCGGCGATAGTCGTCGCCGCCAACCCCTCGGTTGGTAGTCACCAAGTAGTCGTAGACCGTGAAGCGCACAGTGCGGTTTTTCGCGTCATCGCGGCCACGATTCAGTCCTTCGGTCATTTGCGATACCAGATAGATCAACACATCCTTGTCGTGCTGCGTGGCGCGGCCGAGCACGGACGGCATGACCCGCACGGACTTGTTACCGTCGCGGCTCTTCCATTCCCAAATACTCAAGTCTGGCTTGGTCGCTAGAGTGAAGATCGGCGCCTCCATGCTCGCGCCATCGTCCTTCAAGGCATAATCGAATAGGTCAGCCAAGAAGAAGTCGCGGTTCGGGTGACGAATCCTGACAAGCCCACCCTTCGCCTGGTTATCGGTCGTCGGCGTGGCAGGACGGGCGCCGGCGCGCTGCCGATCCTTGAGGGCATTAACTTGATCCTCGATGGGCGCAGCGTCGCCAAGCAATAATTCCGCTTGTCCGGTATTCCCACCACCTAGTTTGGCGCTGTTCCGCGCCCGCACAGTTTGGCCCAAGCGGACCAAGGATTCGGTCAGAGCATCGCTCAGTTGCACGGGGCCGTCGATTTTCTTTTTGATGCCACCCATAGACACCTCAAATGCGCGGATGCGCAAACACTCAATTACTCATCCCTCCGGAAGCTGGGTGACGTACTCCGTTAGCAGCTCCTTGATGGTCTTACCCTGCCTAGTTGCGTAGATTTTCAGCTTCGTATGCTGGTCGGCTGGAAGCTCGAAATTCACACGCTTCATGGCAGTGTCATCGGCCAAGCTAGCGAGAGTTGCGACCCGACTCTTGGTGGCACTCGGTCGCCCAGCGGTCAGCGTTGTCTGTTTACTCATTAGCGTAAATCCTCAAATGTTTAAATGAGTTTTTGTTTAACCTCAGCGGCAAGAGCGCGCACTTCCGCCGCTGCGTCGCCTGTCGGTTCCGTGTCCATAACTGTCGTTCCTGCCGCAGCAGTGCTGGGATAGCTCACGCGTTGCGTGATACGCGACTCCAAGATGGGCAGATCATAGCCCACCAGAGCTTCGGCGACTTCCGAGCCGATGCGGGTCCCTTTGATCGCCCGCGACACCACAAAAGCCGCCTGTAATTTGCCGTCCGTGACCTCTATACGCTGCTTCACCAGTTCCACCAGGTCAGCGGTCGCCCAAATGTCGTAGGGGCTTGGTTGAACAGGGATCAGGACGAAAGACGCTGCCTTGATCGCGGACACGGCCAAGTCCGCCGCTTGGGGTGCTCCGTCGATGACCACGAAATCCTTGCGAGCGATGTTCTTGATGTCCCGTTCGATGGTCGGCCGGTCAATGCCTACAACTGTCAAAGGTTGATCCTCGCGCACAGCGGCCCAATCGCGGGCACTACCCTGCGGGTCAGAATCAACCAGCAAAACATCTGCGCCATCAATCTGCAAAGCGCGAGCGAGGTGGGTGGCGATGGTCGTCTTACCGGACCCGCCTTTCTGATTCAATACGGCGATGACGATCATGCGCACTCCTTTGTGTAAATGATGTTGTACTCAACACATCATACCGCAACAAACCAATGAGTAAAGACGTTTCCGCACATTGCTTCGCTGGCGGTCTGATGATTAACGCGCCTGAACTTGGCCAAGCCGCGAACACCGTCAGGAGTCGCCTGTACTGGTGGCTT
>DYLS01000096.1 GCA_020721965.1 Blastopirellula marina
AGGGCTTAGTGATCCGGTGATTCCGTATGGAAGGGTCATCGCTCATCAGACAAAAGGTACTCCGGGGATAACAGGCTTATCGCGCCCGAGCGTCCATAGCGGCGGCGCGGTTTGGCACCTCGATGTCGGCTCATCGCATCCTGGGGGTGGAGAAGCTCCCAAGGGTTTGGCTGTTCGCCAATGAAAGCGGTACGTGAGCTGGGTTCAGACCGTCGTGAGACAGGTCGGTCCCTATCTACCGTGGGCGTGCGAGACTTGAGGAGGGTCCTCCTTAGTACGAGAGGATTTGGAGGGACGCACCTCTGGTGTACCAGTTGTCGCGCTAGCGGCACGGCTGGATAGCTATGTGCGGAAAGGATAAACGCTGAAAGCATATAAGCGTGAAGCCCTCTCCAAGATGAGGTCTCGTTTGGCTTTGCCGAAAGCCCCCTGGAAGACTACCAGGTTGATAGGCCGGGTGTGTAAGCGCTGTAAGGCGTTGAGCTAACCGGTTACTAACGGGCGAAAGCTTGGCCGCATGTATCCAACGCTTCGGCCGCTCGGCCGGATTCCACACAGACCACGGCAAGTTTTTCAAGGACCGATTCTTGTATGCTTCGTTAGAAAGTATTGTATTCGCAAAGTGGAGTCGGGGTTATACTCCTACTGCGAATGAATGTTCGCGGATGTATAATTGTGTAAAAAAGTGTAAGTATATTAAAAAGCTCGTGTAAATTTGTATGCCCGGCGGCGTCTGAAAAAGGCGGCGCCGGGATTTCCCGGTGACTATATCCGGAAGGAAACACCCGTTCCCATTCCGAACACGGCCGTTAAGCTTCCGGAGCCGATGGTAGTATCAAAAGTGCGAGAGTAGGTGTTGCCGGGATTAATTCAATGCCCCTCGTGTCAGATCGACGCGAGGGGCTTTTTTTATTCTTTTGCCCATTTGGCGTCGTGGGTGAAATCGGCGTGTCTCGTCTTGCTCCGCCCGAGGATCGTTGGAAAAAGGGGTTTCCATCGACCCCGATAATCGCGTGGCCTTTAGCCAGGACGCCCGCGGCTGAAGAGCGTGGCTGGACTTTGGTGATAAGTATTTGTCGCGAGCCACCGGTGACCAATCTGTCTCTGTACATCCATTTCGCACGCCTCCCAAGGGGGATGCGCCGAATCAGGCTCCGCCAAGCACGACTGGGAATCGATGTTTCCGTGAAGACACGCCCGCCCCTTGAAATCATTTGAGATTAGTCAGATCCGTGAGTCCTAGCCCGTTTGCTGACTTGACGAATCTGAGAAGTTCCTCCACACGGTTCACACGACAACAGTTCGCTTGGTTTTCAAAAAGAGTAGCCGTGTCCGCGTCCCAGGGCACGGCTTTTTTTGAAGTCCGTCAGGTTTGTCCCTATCGAGGTGTTGACTCACGAGTGGGGATGCTGAACAATGTTTCTGTTTGCCGCCCGGAGTTGTGTGCGGCTATCGGGAACCGTGTTCGCCATTGGGAACACGGTATCAATGGTCGGTTTCGAAAATTGGATGAGGGGACACACGTGATGAAGACAAAGCTTCGACGTTGGTTGCATGTAGGGCTTTTTGTTGGACTAGGTTTCGGTTTGGGGTTGTTGTGGAATCAAATCGCTGCCGATCGTCAGGCCCAAGGGTCATTAGCTGAGATGAAGGTTGTCCTTTGTAGCCAAGCTGCTTCGGAGAAGTCGGGCAGCAAGGAGTCGGACAGCAAGGTGACCGGGATCGGACAGGTGATCGGTTTGCGGCCGGAGAAGAAGGACTACTACATCGAACTGCACGCCAATACCTGGCCGAGTGTTTTGAAGCGGATCCGAGACTCGAACATCCGTAACTATTCCATCTATTTGGCCGAACTCGAAGGAAAGCTTTACTTGTTCAGCTACTTCGAATATGTAGGTGAAGATTTCGCGGGTGATATGGCCAGGATCGCAGCCGATCCGGAGACCCAGCGTTGGTGGAAGGAGACGGATCCCTGCCAGATTCGCTTGCCCGCGACACCCGAGGGGAATTGGTGGATGCCGATTCCCGAGGTTTTTCACACCGATTGATTCGAGGCGGATCGCACGATCGTCGCCGAGGCGTTGGTGGGGGAGTCCATGAACATTCTCGTGACGGGGGCGAGCGGGCTGATCGGCAGAGCACTAGTCAGCGCCCTGGAGTCACGCGGCGACACGGTACGCCGCCTGGTCCGGAAAACTCCGAACGCGGGAAAGCTTGAGTACGCTTGGCAGCCCGATCAAGAGCGGCTGGATAGCTCCGCTTTGTTGGGCGTGGATGCGGTGATTCACCTGGCCGGTCAAAGCGTTGCTTCCGGGCGGTGGAATAGTGCCATCAAGAGGGCCATCCGGGACAGTCGCGTTTCGGGGACTCGGGCGCTTGTGGCTGCCATGCGGAGCAGGGAGTTGCGGCCCAAGGTATTCGTCTCCGCTTCAGCCATCGGGTATTACGGCAATCGGGGCGACGAATGGGTCGATGAGGCGTCACCGCTGGGTGAGGGGTTTTTGTGCGAGGTCTGCGCGGAGTGGGAGGCCGCCTCCGCTGAGGCCGAGTCTCTCGGCGTTCGCGTGGTGCGGACGAGATTCGGGCACGTGCTTTCAACGCACGGTGGAGCATTGGGCAAGCTGCTCCCACTGTTCCGTTTAGGACTAGGCGGTCCGTTATCTGACGGGCGAACATGGTGGAGTTGGATTAGCCTCCCCGACGTGATCCGAGCCATCCCATTCCTGCTAGAGCGCGCAGACCTCTCTGGGGCTTTTAACCTGACGGCTCCTGCACCGGTGACCAATCGCGAATTCACTTCCGCGCTGGGCAAGGTTTTGCGACGTCCGGCTCTGCTTGCTGTTCCACGGTTTGCCCTCCGCTTGGTCTTCGGCGAAATGGCGGACGAGGTGCTGCTCAGCGGCTGCCGCGTGCGGCCCACGCGGTTGGCTTCCGCAGGGTTTCATTTTGAGGATCAGGACCTCGCCGCGTGTTTGAGACGATTGATTGAGCAGAATATCTGAGCAAACTTTTCGATAGAGCCCCGCTGGATTTCCAAGTTGAGGCGTCCCGCGAGGTTATTCATGCGATGAGCTTATGGCAGAACCAGTGGCAAAGATAGCCAGAGGCAAAGATAATAAGAGGTGCGGAAAGGGACAGGACGGGCATGTAAGCCGGGTTCTGTTCTCGAAGCAGGGCTTCGAGCGACGGTCATTTCTCTAGGGGGGCAGTTACCCACCCCCTCTAGCGGTCCACCCGGGGGTTCGGCCGGGACCTGCCGCGGCCCGGTGCAACCGAGCCACACCCCCTGCTTGACCTTGCTCCCGGTGGGGTTTGCCGAGCCAAGCCGGTCGCCCGACTTGCTGGTGAGCTCTTACCTCGCCGTTTCACCCTTGCCGGGGATTGCCCGGCGGTCTGTTCTCTGTGGCACTTTCCCTAGCCTTTCGGCCGGTGGGTGTTACCCATCACCGTGATCCCGTGGCGCCCGGACTTTCCTCCCGCGACAAGTGGTCGCTTGTCACCGGCGACCGTCCCGCCCGTTCGGATCCCCTTCCGCGCATCTCCATTATATCTATATCCAAGGTTGGTCGCGAGCTACTGCTGGAGCCGCTACTGCCGCTCCGTAAAAATAGGCCGGGATCGTTCGATGTTACGGCCAACCGCGGACGGGAAGCTCGATCTCGAAAGGCTTAGGAAGCGGAACCTTCAGACTCAGGAAACGCAACCACTCCCAGAATCGGCGACCGGCAATGCAAACTTGCGACCTTGCCAGGTGTCCCGCTCTGCCAGTCGTTTTTCCAGGAAATGCAGAGTCGCGTTCTTGTCCCGGCACCAGTCGGGTGCGACGAGAAACTCGTCGGTCGTCTCGGCCGTCAACCGTTCGACCACACAGTCGGGAGATAAAAGTTCCAAACAGTCGATCAGAGTTTCGACGTACGTCTCCCTCGTCAATGGTTGATACAGGCCGGCCTGGTATAGTCGTGCAAGGGTGGTATCCTTGGAAACATAGGTGTTGTGAAACTTTGCGCCCGATATCGGCAGGTCGGCAATATCGCGCAGGGTGCGTCGGTTATCGTCGGGCGTCTCCCCCGGCAGACCCAACATCAAGTGAACGCAGACGGCAAGCTTGCGGGCATGACATCGAAGCACTGCATCTCGAAAAACCGTGAAGTCATGGCCGCGGTTGATTCGGCGCAACGTGGCATTGTTAGACGATTGGAGACCAATCTCGACGGAGAGCCAGATTTTGCGAGAGATTTTCTCCAGAACGTCTAGAATGTCGCTGGGCAGGCAGTCGGGACGGGTGCCAACCGCAAGGCCGACGGTTCCTGGCACTTCGAGTACGCCGTGCAAGAGCGCCTCCAACTCATTTGGTTCGGCATACGTATTGGTGCCTGCTTGAAAGTACGCGATAAAACGCTCTGCCTTCCGCTGCTGCCTCAGCTTTGCGACGCCGCGGAGGAATTGGGCGACCACATCCTCGTGCTCGCTGCGATGCCGTCGAGCAGGGCTGAAACTTGCCACATTGCAGAATGTACAACCGAATCGGCTGAGCGTGCCGTCCGCGTTAGGACAGCCGAAACCAGCGTCCAGCGGAATTTTCCAAACAGCTCCCCCGAACTTTTGCCGATAAAAATGGCTCAAGTTGTAATATCGCCTCCCTGTCGCACGCCATGTAGCAATTGGGTGGGACGGGGGCGTGATTGGATGCAAAGAGGTAGGCTGGGCGATACCGCCGCCATGCTGATTCATTGACGTTCACACCGACTCAATCTAGACTTAAAGCGGATGGGGTAGATTCCGTAGGACAGAGAAGGGCACTTGCGAATCGGGAAATCTTATCGATGTACGGACAATTGATCCCACTCGGGGGGGGTGACCCAATCCCTTTGTTGAAAAAGCGGGTACTTGTCGGGCGACGCGAGAGCTGCGACGTTGTGTTGCGGTTTTCCAATGTTTCGGCCCAGCACTGCGAATTGTTCGTAGTCTCTGGATATTGGTATGTTCGCGATCTCAATAGTACCAATGGAGTCAAGGTCAACGGCACCCGCGTGCGGGAGCGACGACTGGATCCAGACTGCATTTTATCGATTGCCAAACATCAATACGAGGTGCGTTACTCACCGGTCGAGCTGGGGGTGATCGGCCCGCCGCCGCCAGAGGTACTGGAAACGGATATTTTTTCCCGATCGTTGTTGGAACGGGCGGGGTTGGTTCACGGCAGGCCAGCGGAGGAGCCGACTCCCGGCGGGAGTGCCGGCGGCGACGGTAAAGAGAGGGATCGGGATAAGGATATCGAACGGTACGACATTTTGGAGGGGGCAAATATACCCCAAAGGCGGAAAGCTACCTCTTAGCTGGGTTGAATAGATCTCGCTAGCCTTCGGGCGTCGACCTCACAGGCGGGAGGACGATTGCTGCGGCGTGCGGGGTAAGGAATGCATTGATCCTCGGGAAGGTGGGTGAGAAACACGTGTTCCACGTAGTGGTCGTTACGGCGAATGGATAAACGCAGAAAGGTTCGCGTCGATTTCCGGCGGAAAACAAAGGGAGATACCCGGGATAAGAGCCTTACCCGAAGGTATGCGGAGGGGGATTCAGCTCTTGATGACCTGATGCCCTCTCGGGAGACCGGGACGCGAAAGGGGGCTGTTACCCGGCGAGGTACCGTAACCGCGCAGGAGTCCGATGGACACGTCGAAACTGGCTCGCCATCCGCATTCGTGCTCCAACCCTCTAGCAAGGACGTGATCCGTGGGCGAGTCGTGGCCGTCCAAGGTCTGAATTGCCTTGTCGAGACCGATGCGGGGCAGTTCCGCTGCGTGGTGCGCCAGGTCCTGAAAAGGCTGCTCATTCGGCAACGCAGCTCGGTGGTGACCGGGGATTTGGTCCTCGTGCGGCCAGCGGGAAATGGCGCCGGCGTGATCGAGTCCGTCCTACCGCGTCGTGGCGTGCTTTCCAGGGAGTACCGTGGTCGCGAGCACGTCCTTATCAGTAACGTGGATCAAGTCCTTATCGTTGGGAGCGCGTTGCAACCGCGGTTGAAACCCCATCTTATTGATCGATTCTTGGTCTCGGCGGAAAAGTCGGGTATCCGCGCCGTGATTTGTATCAATAAGATCGACCTGCTCGATCCGGCGGAATTACAGCCGCTGGTAGGGTTGTACAGCCAATTGGGATACTGCGTTTTGCTTCTCAGTGCGACAACGGGCTTTGGCCTGGAACGGCTAATCCAGTCGTTGCGAGGCCGCGTAAGCGTGCTCACCGGCCAAAGCGGGGTGGGCAAATCCTCCCTCCTGAATGCGATCGATCCAGACTTGAAGCTGCCAGTGGGTACAGTAAGCGAGGAGAATGAAAAGGGGCGGCATACCACTACCACGGCCCGGATTCTTCGTTTCCGCTTTGGTGGGTATGTGGCGGATACGCCTGGTCTGCGGCAGTTCCAATGTTGGGATCTGGCGCGAGAGGAGGTGGCAAATTACTTCGTAGAGATGCGCCCATTCCTTAGCCACTGCCATTTTCCTGATTGCTTGCACTTGGACGAGAGTGAATGTGCGGTTAAAAATGCCGTGGCCGACGGCTGGATCGATGAACGCCGATACGAAAGCTACCGCCACATGGTGTGGGAGGAAGAAGCCGGGTCATTCTCGGGAGAGGATGAATGATCGGGGCGGATACGCGACCCACCAAGACAACCGGCTGACTCATGCCTCGTTGTGTGCGGTGCGTCACGATAGCAAATAGGAGGAATCGTGCCCGCGTGTTGAATCGCGAACCGAAACCAACTACCCAGGAATTTCCAGAGGCGGCCGTTCTAACTTGCCTGATGCTTCCCCAGCGAAGTCTCGACGAGGAGCCTCTGGAGGAACTGTCGGGATTGGCGGAAGCGGCTGGGCTGCGCGTCGTGGGGCGGGTGGTGCAGCGGCGCGAAGCGCCTGACGCGGCCACGTACATTGGAAAGGGCAAGGTCGAAGAGCTACGGAAACTGGTCGGGAGTTGTGCCGCCAACCTGGTCATCTTCGATAACGACCTTTCGCCCGCCCAGGCCCGTAATTTGGAGAAGGTCTTGCGGGTTCGCGTCTTGGATCGGACGGAGCTGATCTTGGATATTTTCGCCACCCGCGCAAGGACACACGAGGCCCAGCTCGCGGTCGAGTTGGCTCAGTTAGAGTACGCGATGCCGCGGCTAAAACGACTGTGGACGCACCTGGAACGGCAGACCAAGGGCGGAGTGGGGCTGCGTGGACCGGGAGAAAAGCAGCTAGAAGTCGACCGGCGACTGACGGCGAAAAGGATCCATGAGCTGAAGCGGGAACTCGATCTCATCCACGGCCGAAGGCAGGGCGAGGTCGTGGCTCGGAAACGGCACAAAACCGTCTCATTGGTAGGCTATACCAATGCCGGCAAGAGCACCTTGATGAACACCCTCACCGGGTCGGACGTGCACGTTGAGGACGCTTTGTTTGCGACATTGGATACCCGAACCCGGCGCTGGCAGCTTCCCGGTTGGGGACCCGTGCTGTTGAGCGATACGGTCGGATTTATACGAGATCTGCCCCATCACCTGATTGCCAGCTTTCGCGCGACCTTGGAAGAGGCCAGGCAGGCCGACCTCTTGCTGCACATAGCCGATGGCAGTAGCCCCGCGGTGTTTCATCAAATCTCTGCCGCTCACAAGGTTCTTGGCGAGATCGGGCTGGATGCCAAGGATTGCATTTTGGTGATCAACAAAATCGACAAGCTGAGCGATCTCTCGAAATTGCAATCGCTCAGGCATCGCTACCCCCATGCAATTCCCATCAGCGCGGTGACGGGCGAGGGATTGGATCAACTGCGTGGGTTAGTCTCGGAGATTCTGGCGCGGCGTTTTCTCGAGTTGGAGGTGGAGGCTCCCATCGAGAATGGCAGGTTACCGGCTTTTCTGGCCGATCACGGTGAAGTCTTTTCGAATCACTACGGCATGGATGGGCGAACCGTCATCCATTGCCGATTGCCCCAAGAGTATTTGGGTATTCTGTGGCAATTGGGGGCCGTGCGACTTCTGAGACGAGTCAATGGGAAAACGGAGCCGCTAGAGTTTGCGGAAGGAGAATCTTCCCACCACTAGCGGGACTCGGAGGCATGGTGATCGCCGCCGAGTTACCCCCAAAAACTCCACAGCCAGGCAATAGATTTCGTGTGCATACTGGCGCTTCACGCTGGGGCTTGTGGTAAAGTGCTCGTACGAGTTGCATCCATGCGCGCCGATTAGGCTGCTCAATGTTTGTGCACGGGCGAGGGAGGCATTTCGTAAAGGGTGATCGATGTCTTGGGCGAGAGGAAGGAGCGTTATCCGGTAACGTGGATCTCGTCAGCGTCTTTCTCGACGGACCAGGTTCGTTCCCGAAATTGAGGGAGCTTGGGAACGAATCGGGCGGGGACGGCCCGGGCGAGCTTGGCAACGCAAAGCTTGTTGACGCTGGTTTGCAGGCGATGGGCTTCCTCGATCAGACTTTCGTGCAAGCTCTTCGGGATGCGTACGGTCAAGACGATCAATGGCTCGCTGACGGCCCTTTTGCCCTCCTGGGCGTGCCGCAACGCAGACCACATCTCATGTAGGCGGAGATAAGACTCCGAATCGGTAAACCAATCTAGCTCGGCTGCGGACGAGAAGGATCGTGCGACCAAGCCATTTTTGCCCAAGACCACCCGAAAAAATTCTGCCCAATCTACCCCCTTGAGGAGCAAATCGGCCGCTTTCCTCTCGATTTCCTCGCACTGAAGCCGGAGGCGTGATTCGTCCAGCGGCGGATTGCCGGATTGATTGCTTTCCATGATGGTCGCTCCTTCATTTTCGGCTGCTAGGGGGTGCTCACTCCGTTGGGTTCCATTGGCTGTGGAACAGGTTTTTCATTTGCCACGGCTTCGAGACGTTTCTAGTAAATGATCGGGGGCCGTCAACAATTGGCCAGGGCTGAGGAATCCGAGGGGTCACGCCGTCCAGAGGAACGGTAAGCAGGTCGGGTGGTGCCAAACTGTGGCGAAACGTAAATGGAGACCGTATAACTGTGGCGAAATCACGTTCCCTGGGCGTCCCGGTGTGAAGGCGAGCGGTGAGCGCGAGGCGAAGGGACGGTACTGTTGTAACTGCTTTCAGTGATGATACTTATAACTCGTGGTGCAATTCCAAAGTGTCCATTCGGCCCCGGGTCGCGGAATTTTTTTCACCATCCTCGGATGTTTTCATGCGCCGGCTACCCCGTCAAAGGTCGGGTTCACATGAAGTGGACCCGGAAGAGGTACTGTACAACGAATCCCCCGATAGAGTTGGTCGGGTGTCGGCTCCGATTTGTAGAGAGGCACCCGTTACGGGTCTCGGTTGTCAACGTCAGCGAATAGCGGCAGATACTGCCTCCGTGGATGATCTGCTCGCGGAAACCCATCTCGCCGGCTTTGGGCCACGCGGCAGTCGCTGCGTTTTCGCAGAGAATGGGTGCGTTTTCGCCGACAAGCAGTGCATAGACGGTGCGTTCCAAATCTCAGGGTCCGATTGGGGGCAGGCTATTGACTATTGCTGCGGAGATTCGTTTTGCTATAGACCAGATGAATTTTGCGGGGAGAATCTGGTTATGGTTGGGAAAACGGCTTAAGCTGATAGGCAAAACGCGGCCAGCCGATGGCCCCTTCTTCGTATCCGATCGAATGCAAAGGACTTGTCTAGGGAGGTTGTCGCTTTGACTACACGGAAAAAGCGTTGGCACCCGGCGCAAGAGACTGATGAACTGATTTTTGCGGTCTGCGAGCGCTTTCTTGCGCAGTTGGGCAAACAATGTGGTTCCGATGAGGACGAGAAATCCGGGAACCGCCAACGGGGTGCCGCCACGGCGGTTGCCGATTGGTTGAAACGGACGTACGGCCGAGACGACTTGACGCGGGAGAGAATCTATCCCCTTTTCTGGGAGGCGATGCGGAGACAATATCTCTTGTTGTTTCCTCCGCGGGACCGCTTTCTCAGCCGCAGGATCGTCGAACGGTTCGAGTTGGAGGGGCGTCGGGCTGAGGATGACGCGGTACAAGTGGTCAATGTTCGGGGGGCGGAATCGCCTAGTCACGTCAGTTCTGCCGCGGCCGACGTGATCTACGATTTGGTGCACAAGTTGAAGGGAAAGCGAGAAAAGGTTCACATCGCCTTGGGTGGGGGCTTTTCATCCATGATGGTCGCGAAGCGTCTGGCTCAGCGTGTCTATTCCGATTTGGATTGTCCGCCCCTCGTTCTGCATGCCCTGTCGGCTGGAGGCTTCCTGGCCGATCAACCGTACAAGGCGCCCGTCACCTACTTCGGATACTTTTCGGAAGTCCTGCCCAAGGTGGAATACGTCGGTCTGTTTTCGGAGACTTTGGTGTCGTCGGAGGAATTCGATCGGGTCCGCCAAAACCCCAGTGTCCGGCAGTCCTTTGAAATGGCGGAAGAGGTCGATATTGTGATGACATCCTTCGCGACGGCCAAAGACCCCCACGGAATGTTGGGGCAGTTTTTGCAGGCGCTTCTGGCGGACAACGCGGTCGCGCGGCAGGACATCGAGCGGATGCGACAGGTGGGCTGGGTTGGGGACGTGCAGTTCCGTCCCTATTCCGCAAAGGTGCCGATTGTGGAAGAGTGTCCGGTGCGGGTGGTGACGTTATTCGAAATTGCAGACCTGGTCCGATTGGCAAACACCCCGAACAAGTATGTGGTTTTGATAGCCGGGCCGTGCAGTGAATGCGGCATGTTGAAGACCGAGGCATTGTTGCCACTTATGGAGAATCCTGAGCTTCGTTTGTGGACGCACCTGATCACGGACCTCACCACGGCCCACGCGCTGCTGCGCGGCAGCGGCTGATGCTGGCTGGCGTCTGGAGGATGAAGGGGAGTCACAGGTTCGCCAGAAGAGACAGCAGGTCTCGGATCCGCTCGATCCGGTCGGGGCGATTCGTTTCGGCGAGGGTGCTGCCGAAAATCGCGTTCTTGAAGCGGCGGATAGTGGCCCCCAATACGACGTCCGGCATATCGCCCGGCAATCGCGAGCGGATCGCGGCCCAGCGTGGTTTGAAGCGGGCGAACGACTCTGGTCCCTCTTCCCAAGCGAGCACGGCGTGCTCCGCCGCGGTGGTCCAAAGGCGAATGGCCGCCGGATCGATGGCCTCCCCGGGAGTGGGAACGGGGTGGTCTCGACGTGGTCCCGATTCCCCGCATCCACTTTCTAGCAAGGTGCCAGCCACCGAGTTCGAATGCAGTGGCAGGGGTGATGGCTGGCTTGGGGCCTGGTCGAACGCGAGCGATGCAGCAGTATCCTGCGAAAGAAATGCAGCCGCTTGGAGGCCGCCGATGTCCGCCGGCGCATGCGAACTGGCCAGGCTTTTGGACCCTTCCGTGCCTTTTGGGGAAGGAGAAACGATTTCTTCGAGACAAAGCCTGCCTAGCGCTTGCAGACCTGCGGTGGTATCGCAAGGAGGCAGGTCGTCTCGCCGAAAGAGGGCCTTCAGAAGGTGCCAGCGGGATCCATTGAGGACATACGCGATGAATTTGGTCCATGGGTGGACGCTGGCGGGTAGCTCTGTGGCAGTGTGCCCGAAATCGACGACCGTCGCCTCCCGCTCCCGTCTGAGGCGTTCGATCTCGATGGCTGGACCGTAGAACGGCTGAATCCGAAGGGGGCGCTGTGCCGAGGGAACTAGGCCGGTGGTGAACGATATGCGGGCACGAAAGGGAACAGGGAAGAGGTTCAGGACGCCCGCGATGATGCGTTGGTATCGTTCGGCCCCAACGAGAATGACGGGACCATGATGGGTCAGCAATCGCTCCACGACTTCGATCACGAATCGCGGCCCGACCAGTGCCGCGGCATATTCGATGGCGGCGACATCCACGGGCGATGCCTTGCCCAGCAGTCGGATGGGCGGCAGAACCGGCGGGAGGGTGTCGTGTACGTTGAGACAGCCGCTGGCAATGGCAGCCGTCAATATGGCGAACGGGTTTGCCGCAAAGCGGCGAAAAATGGTGCTATCCAGAACTGCGAATTGCGTGTACCAGCGAATCGCGCCACGGCGGCTGTATTCGGCGCCATGGGCAAAGGTTCGCGCGACGGCGATGCGGCCCGACGGAAGTGAAAAGCTGCTCACAATGCTGGCCTGCCGCAGCGGATCGGGCACGCAATCATGGGATGGGCCCCATCGGGCCAGGGCCCGCCGCTCGTCGTCGGTCAAGTCCGTACTGGCGGCCGCTAAATGATAACCTTGGGCGTGCGCCGACGCCTGGGAAGTGAAAACGGCTTGATCGACCCATTCCATGGCTAACAACTCAGCCCATTGCGGGGGACATCTCTCGCACGTTTCTGGCCTGGCTTGTTCGGATAACTTGGGTTGACGCTTTGCCGATCGTTACAGCTTCATGCGTTCCAAGAGCCACAGGAACGGTTCCACGATGCCGTGCGGCTCGATTCGCAGGGGGACTTGTTCACGAACACCGTCGGCGGTGACACGCCACGCGCAGGCGCCCGAGACGGCCGAGGCGAAGATTTGCGTGAGCGGGAATCGCTCGCGGATGAGTCGCAGAAGACCGCTGGCATGGGTCCTGGCGAATTCTTCGGGATTTTCCATGCATTCCTCGCACTGGTCGGTCTTGGTAAAAACCATCGCGAAGGGCTTGCGGTTCCAGCCGTGCTGGGGATCGCCCCCGGCTTCGCTCAAGCAGCTAGCCAATTTCATGGCAAAGAACTCATCCTGTCGATTGCCGTTGCGGACCCGCAGCGAATCGACCAAGAGCATGACGGAAGAGCACTTCGTGAGCAGGGAGCGAATCGCGTGATACGTGTTGGGATGTTCGGCCTCTTGGAGAATGGCCTCGCCCGCCATGTCTGGCAAGATCAAATCCGACGCGACCCGGCGCCGCTTGCGGCGGAGTTGACAGTGGACCCAATGCCAGCGATCCGGTTCGTTGGGGGTCTTGTCGGGAAATCGCCCTTTGGCCAAGGCGGCCACGGTGGCCTGCTGGACCGCGATGGAGAAGGCACCGCGCGCGAGTAGTTGCACACGGTGGGGTTGCCGCGACAGCATGTCGATCAACATGCCCAGATAAACGGTCTTCCCCACGCCGCTGGGGCCAAGAATGAGCGCGATTCGTGGCCCCGTCTTGCTGGTCAGCAGTTGATGGGCCAGCGCCATAGGGGCACTGCACAAGCGGCAATACTCGGCGTCGAAGTGGTTCTGTTCTCCGCAAACGTAGCAGGCCAGGGGGACGGCGTATTCGGCCAACCGGTATGATTCCAACGGCAAGACCGCGCTTTTGATCATGAGTCGTACTCCGACGAGACGGCCACGGCTGGTAATTCCTGAGTCGCTTCGGATACAGCCTCCGGGGCACGCCGCAGGACGATGTCTGTGACGCCCAGGGCACAACGAAAGCCGATATTGCGTTTTCTCGCGAGGGGATTTTCTCCGCTGGCAAACCGACTCGAGGCCTGGTGGTCGAAGTAGGTGTCGAAAGCGCCACCGCGGATGCTCTTCATGGGTTCGGTCAGTACGATCCGGGCGTCTTCTTCCTCCCATGGCTGGTAATCGCTGTGCGTCCACTCCCAGACATTGCCAACGAGTTGGTAGATGCCGTTCACGGCCACCCCACCGGGAGAGTCGGTGACCGGCACTGGGCCGTTTTCCTGGCGACCCCAAAGCACAGCGCGGGAATAATCCATGGCGTCACCCCAGGGAAACCGGCGCTGCATCCGGGTGCCGTCGGAGAGCGAGACCGGCCAGGCGGCGGCGCGCATCCACTCGGCATCGGTGGGCAGGCGTTTTCCTACCCAGCGTGCATAGGCACGAGCCTCGTACCAGTTGATCCCCGTCACGGGATGATCTTCGGTGCCAGGTGGAAAGGTGCCGTTTTCCCAGTAGCGCGGCCCGGGGCGGCCGGACCGGTCCACGAAGTCCAGTACAGCGGGCAGAATCTCGGTATCCCAAAGCGATGCCTGTTCGTAGCCGCCGGCAATCACGAAGGCGGCATATTGGGCGTTCGTCACGGGATATCGATCCAGAAAGTATCGGCGGACGCGAACGATCTGCTCGCGGACCGGCAAATCGCGAGCCGATGTCTCGCGGTTGGTCAGAGTCTCGTTGGAAAGGCCGGTTTCTTCCAGGGATTCCCAGTCCGCGGGCGTTCGAGGGACGCAGACCTCGCCGTCGGGAACCAGAGCCATGCTCTGCTCCCATTGGGAAAATGCCGCGTCGAATATCTCTCGGCTGACCGTTCGCGCCACCTGCGGGCGAAGAATTAGGGCGAATCGCCCTTGGCCGAGCAGTTCCCGAGCAATAACCTCGGCTTCGTCGGTCTCGTCGGACGATGTCCGCTGCGATTGTCCCGGGCGTTGCGGGCGGAACGGCCGAGTGGCGGATTCCCGCTTGTTGCGCTGCCAGACGCGGTAACCCAATGCAGCCACCGCTTGTCCCACCAGGGCCGGCATATTCCAGAAGAAGTCCACGGCCGACGCAGAATGGGCGAATAGCCGTCTTGTCAAGCTGGGACGTGCTTGCATGGGGAAGCTTCCCGCGGTCCTCGCAACCGATAAAAGGCTCATGGCACGCTACTTCGCAAAGAGCCAGGACGAATTGGGCATTACAGGATGTCGTACCGCCTCGTAAACGTGCGGCCATCCGTCACGGTGACTTGGGATGATCCGAGCAAACCCAGGCACTCCCACGGCCGTAGTGGATCGGTACTACGTCGCCGGGTCGCTTGCTTGGCTCAACATTTCGCGATGATGGGACATAACACCTCGCAACATATCCTGGGCACATCGTGCCATCAGGCGGACTTTGCGCTGTAGTATTCGGCCGTCTGCCTTCGGCCATCATTCGCGGGTGGCGCGTCGTCTCCTGGAAAAGTCTCGCTGCAACAATTCGAACTGCTGTGAGGCCGAATCGAGTGCCGTATCTTCGGTGCCTGTCTTGGTCAAAATCTCGCCGTCGTCGTAGCCCACGACTCGTGGCGGGTTACCGGATCCGCGGACCTCCTCTTGAGGCCCTGGAGGGGTTTCCAACTGATGATCGAGCAGGACCTCCATCAGGCGTCGCAGTCGTTTCAGTTCGGCCCACCAGGTGGCGCGTTCTTCGGCCATTTGTCGGCGTTGCTCGCCCAGCATTTCGAGTAACTCGGCGGCCCGGTGGCGAACGAATTCCAGCTCTGTTTCCAAATTGGCGCGTTCTTGTTCGGTGTTATGCAACTCGGTCTGAAGGTTGTGAAGCCGCTCTTCGAGCAGAGCGATTCGTTGCTGTTCCGAGGCGGATGCCGACTCGCCGAGGGAACGGATGCCGCTTTCCAAACGGACGACTGCGTCCTGCAAGAGACCCCGGAGTTCGGCCGAGGATTCCGCTTCGTCTCGTGGTGAGCTGAGCCTTTCGCGGATGGCAGTCAGCGTTTCCATGAGTTCCGGCGGCAGTGGGGGGGCGGGGGATGCGGCGCTGCTCCCAAGCCACTCGCTGCGGATGTCTTCAAGTCGCCTGACCAATTCGGTCCCCAGCGATTCCTTGAAATCGTCCGAGACGCTGCCAAGCTTTTCGAGCACGGCCGCCAGTTGCTCTTGCAACCGCAGGGCTGCTTCAGGCTCGAGAGGAGGCGAGGAATTTCGCAGCTCATGAGCGGCGAGGGTCTGTTCCTGCCACTCCTTGCGCGCTTGATCCAATTCCGCAAGCTGGCGCGAAATGGCTTCTTCGCGACGACGGACATCCTCTTGACGCTCTTCGATCCAGCGGCGCTCTCGTTGGAGGGACTCCAGAAGGGCTTGCTGTTGGGCCGTTTGTTCTCTGAGTCGAGTGCGTTCCGTTGCCTCAGCGTGGAGCCATCTTTCGAAGGTGTCCTCGAGCCGATCCAAGGTCTCCAGCATGGCGGCGCCGAGTTCATTCTCACCGTCAAGCACATCGTGCAACCAGTGCTCGACCGCCGCGACTTCGGACGTTAGGAGACTCGATGGCCCGCCCATGAATTGGCTCGCTGGGATTTGCCCCCCAGTAGGCTGCGAAACTGAGAGACTTCTAACTATTTGTGGATTGACAAGGAAACGAGAATAGCGGCTCGCGAGCGGCAACGACAGCGGGTTCGTGCAGTGCTGAACAGCGTGCTATTGCCGCTAAGAAACTCTACGTTGCGAATACGGTAAATGCAAACGATAACGATAGCGGTACGGAACGTATCGCAGTCGCTATCTTTGCGGGCGATTGCGAAATCCTCATCTTCGGACCATTCGGAAACGGTCGAGGACCCAATGGGTAACTGGTCACGAATAGAATCATGCGGAAAACGCTGAGCTTTCACGAGCCGTAGGGCGCAAACGTTTTGCCCGTAGCCGCCGATGACGCGATGAGACCACAAGATGTTGCTTGTGGTCGATACGGCGGGACACTGCGAATGTCCCGTGAACGCCTAGGCCAAAGGCATCCGCCATATTCCCGAGGCCGTTCCGAATATGGCAGCCTTGCGGATGGGGCTTCCTCGAATTCGGCCGTTTCTGGATTACCGCGGCTGATACTGGATCACTTCTCCCGGCGCGAATCGCGGCTAGAATAGCG
>DYLS01000251.1 GCA_020721965.1 Blastopirellula marina
GTCCATCCGAACTCGGCGATGCTGGCCGCGATCTTGGCGATCTGCGCGTCGCTGTGCGTGCGCGGGTTGCGGGCGTAGGGGATCAGCGTCTCGACCTCGCGGTATTCGACGTTCAGAGGGTTCAAGGGTGTGGATTCCAGAAAACAAGCGCAGCGCCGTTTCGGCGCAGCCAAAAACGAAACCCGCCGACGGACTGTGCCGTGGGCGGGTTGACGTGTGAAGTGCGAACTGGGCGGGTGCGAACCGCGAACCGTGCGAACCTCGGTTCGCACCCTGACGCTAGGCAAGCGCCGCGCTCGCGCCCCCAGCATGGCTTTTCGGCCAGGAAGGACCCATTGACGATGGGTTGCTTCCTCTGCCGTCACCGCTGTTCAACGATAGCTGAAATACTACCCCCGAATCACCGGATTTGTTGCAGGCCGATCCGACCCGAAAATGGACAAACGGAGCAAAACGGGGACAAACGCGGCAAGCGTGCCTCTACTTGGCTCATCAATTTGGATGAATGACCAGCGGCTGTTGCTCTGGGGCGATGCTTGCGCTTCGTTGTCACGAGATTCACCTCACAGCAACGCCTCGAATCCCTTGCGCTCGATCAGGTCGAGCAGCTTCAGGGACGGGCCGCTCGGCTTCTTGTCGCCGATTTCCCACTTGCGCACGGTCGAAAGGCTGGTGTTGAGCACGGCAGCCAGCACAGCCTGGCTCAGGTGGAGGTTTTTCCGCAGCGTGCGAATCTTCTCGGCGTCGTACTCCGGGACGGGTTCCATGCACAGTGCGTCATACTTCCGCATCTTGCGCTTGTCGATGAATCCGAGACGATGCAGATCACTCGCCGTCTCGTGAACGGCTTCGAGGATTCGGCTTTTGGCTTTAGGCTTGGTCGTCATGGCAAATCTCCTGTAGCGAATCGTCTTCAATCGCCTCATTCAGCTGCCGAGCGGTTCTGGCCAGCAAATCGGCTGCAATGTCTTGCAGGGCTTCGAGTTCTTCGTCGCTGATGTTTGCGCGCTCGTTCTTCTCGAACCCGAAGACGAAGAACCATCGATTACCCTTGTTGGTCGCAACGAGCGTTCGTGCTCCGCCACGTTTGCCTCGGCCGGCGAGCCCGACCCGTTTCTTGACGATGCCGCCTCCCAGGTCGGCGTCGATCAGGCCGCGGGCCATTTCTTCCACCGCCTGGCACAGCGCCCGGTCGGTCAGTTCGGTCTTGCGCATCCAGCGGCTGAAGTGGCGGGTCTTGAACACTCTCCTCATTGATGAAGTATGCCACTTGGTGGCATAGAGTGTCCAGAAGTTCCCAAGCCGCCGTTCAGACAGTCCACCACCACCGAGAGCGCCTTCTGCCAGCGCCGCCACGCCGTGGTGCGGTCGCAGGCAAAGCGGATCGTGATGTCGCGCCAGCCGTAGCGCTTCGCCCGCATCCACACCAGATGCCGCTGCTCGACCTCCAGCCATTGCACCCAGCGCATCGTCTGCAGCATCCGCTCGATGGCATCGGGTGAGGGAGGGAAGGGTCGGTAGACGTGCTCGTCGGCGGCGAACGTCTCCCATTCCTTGCGCACGATGGCGGGCCAGGCGTTGAAGTAGCCCTGCACCCGCACAGGGGGCAAGCGACGTCCGGTGCTGGCGGCTTCTTCGAAGCGCGCGGCCACATCCTCTATCGTCCAAGGGGTACGACGTTCAGCCATGACGCGACCCTCCGTAGAGCCGCTCACCGATGCGGCGGATGAACTCGCGCTCGGTGAAGTCCAGGCGTTCATCGGCGGCGTTGACCACGAGGATGTGCTGGTCGTGCCAGCCGCGTTCTTTGAGGGCGTCCAGGTCGGTGGTCTGGGGTTGCAGTCGCCCAATGGGGCAGCGGTATTGCGGGGTGGGAATTCTCACGTCAAACCTCCTGGTTGTCGTCGTGATGCTGGATGGCCCAATACAGCAAGGCCAGTGCATCGGCTTCGTTGTCGTCTGCAGGCAAGTGGCCACGATTGCGCATGGCGGCGATCACCGCGTCCTTGCCCGCGTTGCCCTTGCCCGTGGCGTGTTTCTTGATCGTGCCCACCGGCACGCCCTGGTACGGAATCTGGTGGTGCTCGCACCACGCGGTGAGCGTGGCGAGGAAGCCGCCGTAGGCGTGGGCCGCATCGGTCGAAACGTGTCGGCGGACTTCCTCGAAGTGCAGGCAATCGATGCCGTCGCCGGATTGCTTGATCTCGGTGAGCCAGCGTTTGAAGCGCAGGAAGCGCATTCCGCCGCCTTCGAAGCGTTGCGGGCGGAAGCTCTCGGAGCCGCTGGTGATGTGGCCGGAGCTCTCGCGCAGCGCCCAGCCGGTGGTGGAGCCCAGGTCGAGGGCGAGGAGGGTGGTGGTCATGGTGTCAGTCCTTGTTCGGTGCGGACTGACGGATCGGACGGATCACATCGAAACTCCCCA
>DYLS01000252.1 GCA_020721965.1 Blastopirellula marina
TGTCATTGACCGTGCTAGACTGTGCCGGGCATGGTCGCTCGTGTACGCCACCCATAGTCGCCTCATGTGGGCCACCCATAGTCGGCTGGATGTGAGCCGGCTGTAGTCGCCTGATGTGTGCCGGGCATAGTCGCTCGGTGTACGCCACCTATAGTCGCCGGGTGTGTGCCGGGCATAGTCGCTCGGTGTGTGCCACCCATGATCGCCCGATGTGTGCCAGTAGGGTCAACGTGTGGCATTATGCCTCCAGATTTCACTTTTCTGGAGGAAAGAACATGGAGCAACTTCACATGAACCACTGGCGCGATTTGATTTACCGGCTGCGCGCCGGGGACAGTGAACGGCAGATCGCCCGCGATGTGGGTCTCTCCCGCACCACCGTCCACAAGTATCACGAACTCGCCCAGGCGCACGGGTTTCTGGAACCGGACCGCGCCGCGCCGGACGATGAAACGCTGCGAGCCGCGCTGGGCAACGGACCGCAGCCACCGCACGCGCTCTCGAGCGTCAAGCCGTATCAAGAGATCGTGCAACGGTTGCTGGATCAACAAGTCGAAATGACCGCTATCTACCAACGCCTCCGCGACAACCACGGGTATCGCGGCAGCTACTCCGCCGTGCGTCGCTTTATCCATCATCTGCAGCCCGCGGCACCCGAAGCCGTCGTGCGGGTGCACTCCGATCCCGGCGAGGAAATGCAGGTGGACTTTGGCGCCGTGGGTCGGCTGTTTGACCCCGGGGCGGGTTATCTGCGGAATTGCTATGTCTTCGTCGCCACCTTGAGTTTCAGTCGGCATCAATACGCCGAACTGGTCTTTGATCAGAAGACGCCCACCTGGATCGCGCTCCACCAACGGACCTTTGAGAGCTTTGGCGGAGTACCGGCCCGCGTCGTGCCCGACAACCTCAAGCCGGCCGTGAAGCAAATCCTGGTGCACGATCCCGTGCTGGGCGAAGCGTATCGGCGTCTGGCGTTACACTACGGCTTTCTGGTCAGTCCGACCTTGCCTGCCACGCCCCAGCACAAGGGCAAGGTGGAAAATGGCGTGCACTATGTGCAGCGCAACTTCATGGCGGGGCAAGACTTCGTGGACTTGTCCGTTGCCAATCAGCACCTGAAGGTGTGGGTGCGGGAAGTTGCGGGCACCCGCCTTCATGGCACGACCCATCAGCCGCCACTCCAATTGTTCAACGACTATGAACGCGCCGCCCTGCGACCCTTACCGCCGAACCCGTTCACCTTGTGCGAAGTCAAGCCGGTGACCGTTCATCCCGACTGCCACGTGCAGATCGCCGGCAGTTACTACTCGGTGCCCTATCGCTACGTCGGTCAGACGCTCGAAGCCTACATCAGCGAGCGGGTGGTGGAGCTCTATCACGCTCAAGAACTGGTGGCCACGCACGTCCGCAGCACCAAGCCCGGGCAGTGGCACACCCGCTTGGAAGACTATCCGCCCGACAAAGCCGCCTACCTCCAGCGCACGCCCGACCGCTGTCGCGCGCTCGCGGCACAGGTGGGACTGGCGACTCGGCAGGTCGTCGAACAACTGCTCGATGAGCGGCCCTTGGATCGGCTGCGCGCGGTGCAAGCGATCTTGCGCTTGCAAGAGAGCGTCGGACCGCGCCGATTGGAAGCGGCGTGTGCGCGAGCGCTCTACTTTGGCGACATCAGCTATCGGCGCATCAAAGCCATTCTCAATGCCGCGCTGGATCGGGCGCCGTTGCCAGAAGCCGCGCCGCCGCCCGTTCAGCAAGAGTTCGTCTTCGCACGCCCGGTCACCGAATTCTTTGTGGTGCCCGAGGAGGTGAAACCATGATGCTCCACCCCCTCCTGCCCAAACTGCGCCAACTCCGGATGAGCGGCATGGCGCAGACGCTGGAAGTCCGCGCGTCGGAAGCGGTCCAGCAAAACTTGAGTCCCGTGGAGTTCCTCGCCCTCTTGTTGGACGATGAACTCGAACGCCGGAGTCAACAACGCCTGGCGCGTCGCCTGGCCCAATCGGGCTGCGACGACCAGAAGACGTTCGCCCGCTTCGATTTCGCGGCCGCGCCCGGGATCAATCGCACGTTCATCCAAGACTTGGCGACCTGTGCCTTCATTGCCCGTCACGAAAACGTATTGGTCTGTGGTCCCACGGGCGTGGGAAAAAGCCATGTTGCCAACGCATTGGCGATCGAAGCGCTGAAGCGCGATCTGCGCGTGCTGTTTCGCAGTACTCCGCGTCTCCTCGGCGACTTGCATGCCGCGCGGGCGAACGAGACACATGGGCGCGTGTGGGCGCGCGTGTTGAACGTCGACCTGTTGGTGTTGGATGACTTTGGACTCCAAGCCCTCTCACCGCAAGCTGCCCAGGATCTGTATGACTTGATCAGTGAACGCTATGAACATGGTTCGCTGGTCGTCACCTCCAATCGC
>DYLS01000009.1 GCA_020721965.1 Blastopirellula marina
GTGGGGTCCCGGTGGCCACGACAATAGGTAAGGACCCCGTGAACGGTCACAATCTCGCGACAACGGGGCGCACCGTATCGATGCCGGTACAGCAACGATTCCGGCAACGCCCTTCTGCTTTCGATAGGCTTGAACTGCAATTTGGCAAACATGCATTGCCTTTGATGATATACACGCGTCCAACGCCACGTGCTTCAGAGGCTGAGGGGGCAGGGTTCGGCCAAACGGGAGAACTTACCATGAGGTGCCGCACTCGCATTCACCTTCACCTTGGTCTGGCAATGATGGTTGGGCTCGTCGCGAACAGCCCGGCTCCAGCTCGTGGGGCTGAATCCCAATCCGTGCGCGTTGTACCGCAGGAAATCGATGACCTGCTTCCGAATCCAGGTATGGGTTGGGAGACCTTCCATCGCACGGCGGACCGTGACACCCATCTCCCCTCTTGGATTCCGTCCACGATCCATTATGCCCGGTGGGGCTGGAAAGACTTGGAGTCCCGTCCCGGCTTGCTGAACGAGAAATTTCTGAACGAAATATTGCGGCAAACGCGGGAGGCTGGGCAACGTTTGGCCTTTCGCGTGAAGTGCTGCTCAACAGACCCTGCGTGTCCCTATCATCCTGCTTGGCTCCGTGAGGTTGGCGGCAAGGTAGTGCTGACTCGCTACCAAGGCCAGGGACCGCTTGAGGTACCCGACCTCGATGACCCCACTACCCTTCGCGCACATCTCGATTTCATTCAGAGGCTAGGGAAAAAGTACGACGGCCACCCGGACATCGATCACATCGACCTTGGCTCCGTCGGCTGGTGGGGGGAATGGCACATGAGCGGTTCGGACGCGATTGGCATGCCCTCCCCGGAAACGCAACGCAAGATCATCGATACGTACCTCGAAGCCTTCCAGAAGACGCCGCTCTTGATGCTCATCGACGGCCCCGAAATGCTCGGTTATGCCGTTCGCCAGGGAACGGGTTGGCGAGCGGACTGCCTGGGTGATATGGGCGGGTTTTCCCAAAAGCGGTACCACATGCGTGACAAATACCCCCCGACACTTACCAAGGCCAATGCCTTGGAAGCCTGGAAGACGGCACCCGTTGCCTGGGAAACCTGCTGGGACATCCGAAAATGGGTCGCGGAGGGCTGGTCGCTCCGATACATTTTCAACTACGCCCTGGCAGTTCACGCTTCCTACATTAACAACAAGTCGGCGCCATTGCCGGACGATCCCTCTGTTCACGAGGAAATCCGTCGCTTTTTGCGCCGCCTAGGGTACCGATTGGTCTTGCGGGAAGTAGAGTACCCCCGCTGTGCGGACCTCGGAAGTCCCCTCACGATTCGCATGGCGTGGCAAAATGTCGGGTCCGCGCCGTGTTACCGGCCTTACCCCGTCGCCTTCCGACTCCAGGGTCGGCGCGACCAATCGCATGTATTGGTGAGCGATTTCACGGTGAATCGGTTCATGCCCGGCAGCGTACCGCTGTTCACCGAAGAGTTCATGGCCGATCCACCGGATCTACCGCCAGGGGACCCGATTACGGCAGAGCTGGCATTGACGTTGCCACGTGCGCTGCCAGCCGGGGAATACGAATTAGCCGTCGCTGTGCTGGACGAGCAGCGAAAGGCTCCAGTGGTACGGCTCGCCATCGCCGGCAGGGAAGACGACGGCTGGTATCCGCTCGGCCGCATCGTGTTGCGATCCGGCCGTTGACGACGCATCCCACCTGCGTGCTCACCCTTTGGTCCTTGCTTTTCGACGAGCACGTCATTCGAAGACCGAAAAATCCAGCACCAATCGCAACTGCGGCTGGTGAGTTCCTAATGCCGACCCGGCCACCGGGGGGCATAGTGGGGCTGATCATCAGTAATCATAACTGGAGTTTTGCAACTTGAGGCCACGAGGTTCGCTCTCCCCTGGGAGATCGTCGGGCGAAGGCGATTTCCCAGGAATGCAGTTTTCCTTATTTCTCTGCATTTCTCAGCATCCCCATTTTTCGTCCTCTTTCAGAGGGGAGCGATCTGTTTGCAAAAGTCCACTCATAAGCACAATTTGCGAGAGTTTCTGCGCCAAACGATATCCCATGTTCCGAGATCGAGGGCATGTGGGTCCACGAGACCGGATAGTTTTTGCCACAACCTCTGTAATTTGACTCCGGTAGCCCCCTATCTTGTCGGTTATCGAAACCCGGCCATCCGGTGACGGCTCGAAATCCCGCTATTCAAGAGTGGCGACACAGTTGGCGGCAAATGCCGAACAAACCCACCCTGGAATCCCCCCGGGAGGAGGATCTTGATCATCTCCGTAACATCTTGTCCTTAACGATGGCGCGGCTCGCTAATCGATTTGTTGGCATCTCGTGTCTACTCCAACGCTGCCTTCAACCGGCCGGCGTCAAACTGGGCAACTTCAGATACTGAAAGCCAGCAAGGAAACTGGCGCCCTTAAATAATCTACGCAAGATATCCCCCCGTCCCCCTGACAAATACGTTGAAACTCGGCGAGAAGAACGGCATTTTCGCTACGGTTTGCCATTCTTTCTCAATTCTCACGAGCGGTTTGTCCGATATTAACGTCGCAACCCCTTATTGACGGTTCTAGGGAGACGGCACGAAAAGGCGTCACACCGGACACTTGCGCACATTGAGGTGGACAAGAACCATGCTATTACGACGCAGCAAACTGTGGCTGGCGATCGGGGCGATGGTAGCTTTGGGCGGTTTGTCGGCTCAAGCCCAGGTTCCCGACATGCAGTATTTCGCACCTGCCAACGAGGGGGGCTTCGGTGGCGGTGCCCGGGCCAATGAAGGCTTCTTCATCAGCGGCGAGTACGTTCGCTGGAGTATTTCCAAGCCAGATGCGGCCTCCGTCGGGGTGGCTCCACCCGCCTCTCGCACCGTCTATTACGACACAGACGTATTTCGGGAACAGACCAGCACTGCCGACAATACCTGGATCGGCAGCCGCTTCACAGACGGCAGCCGGGTCGAAGCCGGCTTCATGGAAGACCATCAGGGTCTGATGTTCAGCGGCTTTTTCCTTTCCACCTATGGCCGGGTGCATAAGCTCCCCAATGCCGATGTCGTGTTCGACGATCCGGAATTCGGGTTCCCTCCCCGGCGCCTGCTTCAAGGCTATGTGGATGACGCCCTCACGGACATCCAAAACCTGCCGGTCACCTTCACCGCACCTGTCATCCTGGATGCCAATGAGAACCCCCTGCCCAGTTGGGGACTCGTTATGGACAATGTCGTCAAGACGTGGAACACCGAACTGAACTACGTCTATCGATTCCACCCCACGCAGCGCGGGACGTTCTGGGAAATCTACCTCGGCGTTCGCTACTTCGAATTCAACGAGGAGTTCAATGTCGACGCCTTTGGTGGCATCCTTGCCGACAGCTTCTGGTACACGCGAGCCACGAACCATGTGGTCGGTCCTCAGGCGGGCATCCGATTCTTCCGCACGTTCGATCGCTGGACCTTTGAAAGCACTGCCAAGTTCTTCGCGGGCTTCAATTTCCAGAATTACAACCAGCACGGCGTCCTAGGAAGTCAACTCAATCCGCTGGCCGGTCCGCAAGAGGACGTGCCCTTGTACATGGGACCGACCGCCTTTACGAACTCCGCTACCGAAGAGGAGTGGTCTCCGTCCGCCGAATTGCGAGTGGCCATCAAGTACAACGTCACCCGCAGCATGGCCCTCAGCGTGGGTTGGACTGGCATGTGGATGGATGGCGTCGGCCGGGCCTCCAACTCCGTGCTGTATCGTGTACCCAATATGGGGATCACGCTGGATCGCAACAATCAGGACCTATTCATCAATGGTGTGACGGCAGGTGTGGAATTCAATCGCTGAAGTGGTCTTCGCCCTGGGTAGCCAACTGGAACCCGCGGGCAATCGGTCAAGAAATCAGCAACAGGTTGCACTGCGAGAGAAGGATCGAAGCACGTTCCATGCGGCGTAAGCCGGTGTCACACGGATGTTGACGCCGTTTGCCTCGAGTTAGCGACAGAGGCTGCGAATCGACCGGGAAGGATGCCCGGTCGATCGCGTTTCTTGATGCACTATCGCGTCCCTTGCGCATGTCGCGTCGTGGTTGTCAAGGCCGGTTACCCGTAGCCTATGCTCGCACGGACGACCGACGCAAAACTCCCTTTGTCGCGATCTGAAGGCACGTTTATAATGGCACGGAGAGAAGCGGAGGTCAGGGAGAAACGGAGGTCAGGGAAGAGTCAGGGAAGTAACGTGGAGATCAGGGAGAGGAGATCAGGGAGATCAGACTGCCGGGAAGCGGAGATCAGCCTGCGGGAACGTAAACTCCCGTGGAAAAGCTTCACGGGGTAAGGCAGCCCGCTACACGAATCCGACAGACTGGCAGTATGTGCTTCTGGCCGGCATTGGCCGCTTCGAGCAACAGAATTGAATCTCGTTTTCCAATCCGGATAAGGAATATTCATGTGCTGAGTGTACGCCCTAAAGTCGCCGAGTTGGCCTATGTTCTTTACGGGCGACCGTTGCACCCCGAGTTGTTCGAGGTGCATGCCTCGCGGACCGTCACTCGCGGCGATTACGAGGTGAAGATCGACGTCACGAACACAGGCCACGTACTGACGTGGCGTTGTGGCGGTTTGACGTGGACCGAGGTTGCTACCGCGATCCATCACCCCCTGCCCGTGCGTCGACGGCTGATGTTTCATCAACTCAAGGCCCAGCATCACGATGAATTCGTCGGCCGCGGTGGAGTTTCTTACTCTATCGATATCCACCTGGAAAGTGTGCAACCCGAGATTTTTTGGTTGTTCCAACACGAACTGAGCCGGGAAGGTCCAGGCCAAGGCTTGTTCTTTCAGTTCCATCCTAGCGGCCGAATGCCGCTTGGCGCAATGAGCTTCATCGCGCATCAGGCGCGCAACAAAAGCCTCTGCATTCAAGCCTTTCACACTTTTCCCGACGATTGTGCGCTGGTCCGCAGTACGACCGTTTTCCGGCTACCGTGAACGGGCTTTCGCACCACGGCGATTCCCGCCGACCGCGTTACCTCTTCCATTTTCGCGCGTTTCCGCCACGCGTCTGCTTCTGCCACGCGTCTGCTTCCGCCACGTGCGTGTTTCTGCCACGTGTCTTGTCACGCCGCAAGCGGGGATACAGAATGAAGGATTCATCGGCGAAAGCAAGGCACGAGCCGTCTCGGTCGCCTAGGTTACAAGACTATTTGGATCAGTAGGGAGCATACCATGGCAAGTTGCGTGCTGGCATATTCGGGCGGGTTGGATACCTCGGTGATCCTAAGCTGGTTGATCGAACAGGGTTATGAGGTGGATGCCGTATATGTGGATCTGGGCCAGCCTTGTGAAGATCGCGCGGCAATCCTCGCCAAGGCCCGCTTGATCGGCGCCCGTTCCGCGGAGATCGTGGACGCCAAAGAGGAGCTGTGCCGCGACTTTGCCTTCCCCGTCCTCCAGTGGCAGGCGATGTACGAGGGGATGTATCTTCTGGGAACGTCCATCGCCCGGCCGCTGATCTCCAAGATCTGCTTGCAGGTCGCGAAAAGACACGGTTGCGACGTATTCGCACACGGGGCCACGGGCAAGGGGAACGATCAGTGCCGCTTTCAATTGGCCGCCGAAGCTTTGCGTCCGGGAATCCAGGTTTTGGCCCCCTGGCGGCGTGAAGATTTCCGCCGCCGCTTTCCTGGCCGCAAAGAAATGATCGCCTATTGCCAAGAGCGAAACATCCCGGTCAAGGCCACGGTGTCCAAGCCGTACAGCTCGGACGAGAATTGCCTGCACATCAGTTACGAAGCCGGAAAACTCGAAGACCTATCCGTGAACGGCGTGGAGTTGGTGGAATTCGGTATGACAGCGTCGCCGCGTCAAGCCCCCGAACAAGGGGAGAAGGTCACCATCGCGTTTCAGTCCGGCGTGCCGGTACGAATCAATGGCGAGCAGTGTTCGGCCTACGAAGTCGTGCGCAGGCTTAATGCCATCGGCGGACGCAACGGCATCGGTCGCATCGACATGGTAGAAAACCGGTTCGTCGGGATGAAGAGTCGCGGCGTGTATGAATCGCCCGGCATGACTCTGCTCTACTATGCACACCGCCAGATCGAGCAACTGACGCTGGATCGCGACGTCATGCACCTTCGCGACCGCCTCTCGCCCGAGGTGGCGGAGATGGTTTACTACGGTTTCTGGTACTGCGCAAAGATGGATGCCCTCTTGGCCATGATCCGCGAGATTCAACGGCCGGTGACGGGCGAAGTGCGATTGTCGCTCTACAAGGGCAATATCGCCGTCGATAGCCGGTCCAGCCCCAACAGTTTGTATGACGAGGGGATCGCGACCATGGAAGGCGGCGGTGAATACGATCAGACCGACGCTGAAGGCTTCTTGCGGATTCAAGGACTGCCGCTGCGAGTGCAAGCCCGTGTCCGCCCCAGAGACTATTGACTCCCCTGAGGAACCTGACTCCCCTGAGGCATTAATCTCCGCCGGGTAACCGAAGCTTCCTATTCCTAACGCCACCCTTGGTGCCGGAGGGGGAACTTCGATGATGGACTTGCTCCAGCCGCATCACCGCCTGATGGGGCATCAGGCATCACTTTGCCGAAGCGATTGCAGCCATCAATCCCGAGACGTACTCGCGGATTTCCCTCAGCACCTGTGGGCGAGGCTTCTCCCCCACCGTGGCCACCTGGCGCACGATCGCGGAGCCTACGATCAGCCCGTCCACTACGGGAGCAAGCAAGCGCACATGCTCCGGACGGCTGATGCCGAACCCCACGCAGACGGGAAGTGCGGTCTGGGTCCGCAGCCAGGCTAAATTATCCACCAGTTCCTTGGGCAATTCGCGACGTTCGCCTGTAATCCCCGCCACGGAGACGTAATACAAAAATCCCTGTGCCACCTCCGCGATCTCGATCGTCCTCTGCCGCGGTGTGGTTGGCGTAATCAACGGAATCCAATCGATGCCGTGACTCGCACACTCGCCCCGTAGCGCACCCGCCTCTTCGAAGGGCAGGTCGGGGACAATCAATCCGGCAACCCCCGCCTGTTTGGCCTGCCTTACGAAGTCTTGCAGCCCGCGACGATAAACGATGGCATAACTAACCATCAATACGAGTGGCGTGCGCAGGCGTGGCGCGATCGCCCCCAGGCATTGCAGCACATCCGCGGACCGTGTGCCTCGCTGTAGCGTCCTGGTGTAGGATGCTTGAATCACCGGGCCGTCGGCGATGGGATCGCTGTAAGGTACGCCGACCTCGATCAAGCTGCTGCCGGCATCCGCCAACGTTTGCAGCAAGTCTTGCGTAAAGGCCAAATCCGGATCGCCGGCCGTGATGAAGGGCATGAAGGCCTTACGACCATTGGCTCGCAGCTCGTTGAACAGCTCTTGTATCCTCGTCATGAAAGCCAGTCTTCCTGTCTTCCTGCAAATCGCCGACACCGAAATGCGGAATGAATTCGGCGTCGTGTCTTAGTCGTTCAATTCCAGAATCCGGGCGACTTCCTGGGCGTCTTTGTCACCCCGGCCTGATAAACAGACCACGATGATTTCTTCCGCGGATCGCTGAGAAGCCAGCTCCATCGCCTTGGACACGGCGTGCGAGCTTTCCAAGGCTGGCAGGATACCCTCCAATCGAGCCACCGATTGAAAGGCATCCAAGGCCTGGCGGTCGCTGACATTGGTATAGCTGACACGGCCGGTTTCCTTCCACAAGCTGTGTTCCGGCCCCACGCCGGGGTAATCCAAGCCCGCGGAAACGGAGTGGACATCGGCGGTCTGCCCATCCTCGTCTTGAAGCACATACGAGTAAGTACCATGCAAGATGCCTGGCTGGCCAAAGGATAGAGTCGATGCGTGATCCCCGATGCGGGGTGAGCGTCCCCCGGCTTCGACTCCTACCAGTTTGACCGACTCGTCCTCGATGAAGGGATAAAACATCCCCGCCGCATTGCTCCCCCCACCCACACACGCCACGATCAGATCGGGTAAACGTTGAAACAGTTCCAAGCACTGCTGTCGCGTTTCCTTGCCTATGACCGATTGAAAGTCGCGAACGATCCGTGGGAAGGGATGCGGCCCTGTGACGGAACCCAGGCAGTAATGGCTGAATTCCACCGAACTCATCCAGTCCCGCATCGCTTCATTGATGGCATCGCGCAGCGTTTTGGACCCGCTCGCCACCGGCACCACCTGGGCCCCCAAAAGCCGCATGTTCAAGACATTGGGTCGCTGCCGCCGCATGTCCTCCTCGCCCATGTACACGACGCATTCCAAGCCGAATCGCGCGCAGGCGGTGGCCGTCGCCACTCCGTGCTGGCCGGCACCCGTTTCGGCGATCACGCGCCGCTTGCCCATGCGGACGGTCAGCAGGGCTTGTCCCAACGAGTTGTTGATCTTGTGAGCGCCGGTGTGGTTCAAGTCTTCGCGTTTGAAGAAGAGTTTGGCTCCCCCGCAAAATGCGGTCAAACGCTCGGCGAAATACAAGGGAGAAGGCCTGCCGACGTAATCTCGATACAAGGCACTCAGAGTCACGGCAAACTCTGGATCGGCCAGCGCACTAGCGTACTGGCAATCCAGCTCGTCCAAAGCTCGGACGAGTGTCTCCGGGACATATCTCCCACCAAACCTCCCAAACCTCCCAGACGCATCAGGGTAACTTGCAAGCGTGGCCATCCGAATAAACCTGCAATAAGTAAGAGGTCTCGATAAATTTTAATGTCATCCGATCGTTCGTGCGGACTGTCAGTCGGCCTAACACCAAAGCGCGGGATTGTTTGCTTGGCTCGACATCTGGTGGCGTTTGAGCATATCGCCTCGCAAGATACGCTGAGCACATCATGCCATCAGGCGGACTTTGCGCGGTAGAACCAGATCATTTCGCCGTTCCAACGACCGAACCAACCGGCGCCACACGCCTGAAGTGCCCATTCGCACCAGTTTCCAGATTTCAGTGCTTCCTCCGATTCCTACGACGTCTACGATTTCCGCAATGTCTGCGATTCCTGTGATTCCTACGGCGCGATTCCTACACCACGATTGCTGCATCACGATTTCTGCGTCACGGCGCGGCCTTATCGCTTATCGTAAAGCGAACTCGCGATTTAGGCAAATCCAGGTAGACCGAGCCTTCGCAAAGGGTGATAATATGGATTGATGGTAGCGGTTTTACGAACCGCATGCAGTTGATGGGCCGTAGGCTCGTGGTTCAGGCGGTCCGATACCGTCTGATGAACAAATCCGCGCCGGCCGTGGCGAGGACGTCGCCGCAGGAGCACCGGTGGGATGATCCCGGTGTCGGCGTTCGGGTTACGCGCAACCTGAAGTTTGTAACCGGTCACGGAACATTCGGGGTGTCACAGGCGTCAACTACGGCATCTTGTGGTTCCTTTGAGCCATCGGCGGCTACGAGCTGAGCGTTTTTGCCAAACGGCCCGAAAAACTCGGCCTTTTCAGCATGATCCCCCCGGTGAGCGGTAACTAAAGTCTGGACTTTTGCAAACTGTTTGCTTTCCATCTGAGAGAGGGCGACAAACTGAAGCTGTGGGTAATTCAGATAAACGAGGAAGGCCGTTTTTGCAGCAAACAGTCCTCCCTCTTCAACCTCCGGAGTGTAGAGCGGAGCTTGTGAACCCAATTTGCAAAAGTCCAGTAAAGTTTGAAAAGCGATTCAAGGCGGTCTTCGCCGGACATTCCTAAGCGTCAAGCCAAGTTGCCACAAATGCAAATTTTTCCCCACATCGGATGGTTGCTGTTGTGGTCGATCGTAGGGTTTGTCATGGCCGCTATCGCGGTTTGGCTGATTCGGCGTGTTCGCCACGACGTCCTGTCGCGGAGCGATTCCGCAATCGAAACCGAACAGATGTTGCGTCAATTCGAAGCGTTGAAGGCCGAAGGGAAACTCGAGGACAGGGAGTACCGAGCCATCCGCGAACGACTACGGAATGCGAAAACGTCGGAAGCGGTCCAATCGGGCAAGACGAGTGGCCGGCGTCCTCGCTCCTGAGACCCCCCTAGAGGACCGTCTCAACCCATCCGCAAGGCATAACGGAATAAACTGCCTGAAACTCTTGAACGACCAAGACATAGGATCGCGAGGTTAGGTACGAGGTAGACTTTAACGTACGGACGTGTCTTGCTGGTTATGCGGTTGGTTTGCCGAAATGGGCATTGTCCGCAGCCAACCAAATCAGCCGTCCGATGACGTCTTTTAGCCCTGGAATTGAACGCTGCTGGGCGTTGGGGCGGAGGAGGCCGCGACGGCGACCATTGGAGCTGTACACTGGAGATCGCCCTAATATCAAAATACCATGGCGCTGAGTCGTTTGCGTGGCTCAACACCTTGTTGTGGGGCATAGCCCTCGCAACTTAAGCCGGGTGCATCATTCCATCAGGCGAACTTTGCGCCGTAGTGCTAGCAGCCCTGGCGAGCACTGCCGATTTCCGGAGTGTTCGTAGTTAGCCAGCCAGCCGCGGAATCCCAAGGTCCCAGATTTAACACTGAACACGACCTCCCGAAAGACTTCTAGGACGCTCGATCATGCCGACAGGACGGGATTTTACTTCCGGACGCCGTGGGACCGGTAGCACGAAGAAGAACGCTTTTTGTTCGTTTTGTCGAAAAAGCTACCGCGACGTCGGACCGCTCGTCGAGGGTCCCGGCGACGTCTACATTTGCGGCGAATGCATCGATCTTTGCCAGTCCATTTTGGATCAAGAGCGCAAGCGTCGCGGGACGACCAGGCCGCTTTTTGGCCGAGTGCCCTCCCCCCGAGAAATTGTCGAGAAGTTCAACGAATTCGTCGTCGGTCAAGAGGAAGCCAAGAAAACGCTTGCCGTAGCGGTGTACACTCATTACCGCCGCCTCATGCACCACGGTACCTCGGATGTGATGATCGAGAAATCGAACATCCTCTTGATCGGGCCGACGGGGTCGGGTAAGACGCTTTTGGCCCAGACCCTCGCCCGACTGCTCGACGTCCCCTTCGCTATCGGCGACGCCACGACCCTCACCGAAGCCGGTTATGTGGGCGAAGACGTGGAAAACCTGCTGCTCAAGCTCTTGCACGCCGCCGATTTCGACCTCGAGTCCGCCCAGCGCGGCATCATCTACATCGATGAAATCGACAAAATCCGAAAGACGGGCCATAACGTTTCCATCACCCGCGATGTCTCGGGGGAAGGCGTTCAGCAGGCGCTGCTGAAGATGCTGGAGGGCACCGTATCCAATGTCCCGCCCCAAGGCGGCCGGAAGCATCCGGAACAGCAGTACATTCAGGTCGATACGTCCAATATTCTCTTCATCTGTGGCGGAACCTTCGTCGGATTGGAGGACATTATCGCACGGCGATTGGGGAAGCGGGCGATCGGCTTCAGTTCGACGATGTCTGCGTCCCAGAACAGCGATTCTCCCAGCGAAGAGGAACGAAGCCGCTTCCTGATGGCGCACGTAACCAGCGAGGATCTCGTCGAATTCGGACTGATTCCCGAGCTGATCGGGCGACTTCCCGTCGTCAGCACATTGCAACCGCTCAACATAGATGCCCTCGTTCGCGTCCTTTCGGAACCGAAGAATGCTCTGGTCAAGCAATACCAGGAGCTGTTCGCTATGGAGAACGCCGAGTTGGAATTCACCGATGCCGCGCTCAAGCTGATTGCCCGAAAAGCGTACGATCGCGGCACGGGGGCGAGGGGCCTGCGAGCCATCGTCGAAGGGATCATGCTCGACGCGATTTACAATCTTCCGGATCAGCCCCCGGGGCTACGCTACGTGGTGGATACGGATGTCGTCGAGGGGCGAGTGCCGCTCGTTGGCCAGCCGCCTGCTCAACAGAAGCGAGCGTAGGCTGATCGCGTACCTGTCCACTAGCAGCGATGCGATCCAGGGACGAAGCGATCTCCCCCGCAGCGCCCAAGCTGGCTTATCTCCGCGCCATTTCCCGCAGGATACCCATCCCCCGCTGAATCGTCTCGTCTGGCGCGGCGTAGGAAATGCGAAAGTGGGTATCCTGCCGGCTAAAGACGCCGCCAGGGATGATAAGCAGTCCAAACCGTTCGATCGCCTGAGTCACGAATTCGGTGGCCGTGCCCCACGGCACCCGCGGAAAGGCATAGAAGGCCCCGCTCGGCATCACCATCTCGTAATACCCTCGTAAACATTCCACCACGAGGTCCCGTTTCCGCTTGTATGCCTGATAAACGGGTTGCATGTCGTAGTCCACGGCTCTGAGCCCCGCCCATTGCAAGGGATGCGGCGCACAAACAAAGCTATACTGTTGGAGTTTCAACATCTGCTGAATGATCTCGCGTGGGCCGTGGGCAAATCCCAGTCGCCAGCCAGGCATCCCGTGGCTCTTGCTGAACCCCGCCACGACAATGGTCTGGGGATTGTACTTGGCCGGCGAGACGAACGGTTCATCGTAGCAAAAATCGCAATAGATTTCGTCGCTCAGAAGAGCCACGTTCCGCCTCTCGGCCAGCTCAGCCAATTCGCAAAGCGACTGTGCGCTCAATACCGCCCCGGTTGGATTCGCGGGACTATTGACAATGATCATCTTCGTCCTTGCAGTCAGTGCGGCCTCGACTCGATTGACATCAATTTGGAAATCCGGGTAGGTGTCCACATAAACGGGAACACCACCGGCCACGTGAACCAGGGCGTCGTACATCACGAAATACGGATCGAAAACAATCACTTCGTCCCCCGGGTTCACCAGCGTCAATACAGCCAGCATCAACCCGCCGCTGGTCCCACTGGTGACGAATACCTCCCGATCCGGGTGGTTGTACTTCTTCGCGATCTCGGCTTGCAAGCGTTCCTGAAAAGCCGTTACTCCCTGAGTCAGGGAATAGCCGTTCTTGCCTTGCCGGATGGCTTCTACCGCGGATTGCTTCAATTCTTCAGGGACATCGAAATCGGGCTGGCCAATGGACAAATTGACGGGATCTTTGAGCTTGGCCCCCAACTCGAAGACCTTGCGAATACCGGAGGCATCAAAGCGTGTCATACGCTGCGCCAGCCACGGATGCGTCATTCCCATGCGAAATGTCCCTCTATCGTCAAGTAGATCATACGTCGCGGCTGCCCATATCGCGCAACTCTAGGTCCCGGGCACCTCATCCGTGACTCGCCATTGGCCGAGTTCCTGAAACTGCACTTCCTTTCGACCATTGATGTGTTTCAAGACTCCTGACTGGACTATTGCAACTTGGGTTCACTAGATCCCGTCTTCCCCTCAGGAGATGGTGGGGCGAAGGCAGTTTCCCACGCAAACAGATTTCCTTATTTTCCTAAATTGTCCAACGCTCGAGCTTGTCGTGTTCTCTTAGAGGGGGAGCGAGCCATTTGCAAAAGTCCAGTCCTGACGGTTTGGCGATCAAAAAAGCCAGTTTCATTCAACAACGCTTTTTTTGCAACCGGTGCCCGGGTCAGGCTTACTGTCTTGTCGCTCGACACGCAGAGGCGTCAAGTGTATCAAGTGAATTTGTGAAAAAAGCCGCTGGTTGGCGTCATGCAATGGCCGAAAGCTCCTCGACACCGCTTTTTGCGGCCATCGGTGCGTTGTCCGCCGCCAGACGCGATTTTATACTACCCTCTGATCGGTGACCGTGAGCAACGTCAAGATCGCTGGCCGGGAAAAATCATTGGCGGCAAAGATCCTTCACCGGGAAAGATCATTTACCGCGAAAGATCGTTTACCGCGAAAGGCGTACGCAAATCCATCGAATCCGTTCAGCATAGAAGCGTGTACGTGAAGGCGTGTGGCACTTCTTATGGCTCTAGTAAGACTTGGGAGGCAGTCATGAAACTCTGGTTCGGCGTCTTTCTCAGTGTTTGGATCGGCTTGGCCGCAGTGTCTTGGGCCGCGGAAACCGAAGCCGGCGGCGACTCCCGCCCCAACATTCTATGGCTCACATGCGAAGACACAGGGCCACAGCTAGGATGTTACGGCGATGACTATGCGGAGACGCCACATTTGGACGCTCTCGCTCGGCGTGGCACGATCTATCTGCGCTGCTGGTCGACCGCCCCAGTTTGCGCCCCCGCCCGCACCACCATCATCTCGGGCATGTATCCCAGCTCCACGGGTTCCGAGCACATGCGAAGCTGGGTCCCGTTTCCACAAAGGCTTGCTTATTATCCGCAAATCCTGAGGGGAGCGGGCTACTACTGCACCAACAACTCCAAGGAAGATTACAACCTAATCAACCAGGCAAAGGTCTGGGACGAATCTTCTACCAAGGCCCATTGGAAAAACCGACCGGCAGGGAAACCTTTCTTCGCAATCTTCAACTTTACTATCACACACGAAAGTCAAATCCGGAATCGGCCCCATGAGCTGGTTCACGATCCCGCCAAAGTGCGTATCCCCGCTTATCACCCCAACACCCCCGAAGTGCGTCACGATTGGGCGCAGTATTACGACCGCATTACGGAGATGGACGCCATGGCCGGCGAGCGTCTGAAGGAGTTGGAAGAGGCTGGTCTGGCGGATGATACGATTGTCTTTTTCTACGGCGATCACGGCTCGGGAATGCCACGGAGCAAGCGATGTCTCTACAACTCGGGCCTGCGGGTACCAATGATCGTTTATATTCCACCGAAGTTCCAACACTTGGCCCCGGCAGACTACCGCCCCGGCGGCAAAACGGAACGACTCGTGGACTTCGTGGATTTGGCACCGACCGTCTTAAGCTTGGTTGGGGTACATCCGCCGGATTGGATGGAAGGGCATGCCTTTCTCGGCCCCTATGCCGTGGAACCACAACCTTATCTCTTCGCCCTCCGCGGGAGAATGGATGAGCGTTACGATTTGATCCGTGCCGCAACCGATGGCCGGTACGTTTATATTCGCAACTACATGCCCTATTTGCCCTTGGGCCAGCACGTCACTTACATGTTTCAAACCCCAACCACGCAGGTATGGTGGAGATTGTTCCAAGAGGAGAAACTCAACGAACAGCAAGCCTACTTCTGGCATCGCCCTCGCTCACCGGAGGAACTCTATAACACGCAAGCTGACCCCGATGAAGTCGATAATCTCGCGGGGCGTCCCGAGTTTCGCGAGGTGCAGGAGAAACTATCCAAGGCATTAAGAGAGCATATTGTGGCCACGCGCGATTTGGGATTTCTGCCCGAACCCGAAATCCACACCAGGGCCGAATCTCGCACCCCATACGACTACGGCCGCGGCCGCTCATATCCCTTGGCTCGCATCCTCCTGGCGGCGGAAAAGGCATCCTCGCTGGATCCAGGCGACACCCCAGATTTGATTGCGTTTCTGGAGGATGGCGACAGTGCTGTGCGGTATTGGGCAGCCCTGGGGCTGTTATCCCGCGGGACGGCGGCCGTGCAGCTCGCGCGTGAGAAGCTCCTCGCCGCGTTGGCGGACGACGAACCCAGCCCACGTATTGCGGCCGCCTGGGCTTTGGCGAAGTATGGCGCGGCCTCAGATCGAGAGAAGGCACTGGAGACTCTAGCGTCTCTCATCTCGTACGAGGACAACGGCCTATATGTAGCCCTGATGGCTTTAACGGCGGTGGATGACCTCGGCCCCCCCGCGGCTACGTTGAAAGACCTGGTTCAACAGCATTCTCGGCCGACCATCCAACGCATTCACGACCGAATGAAAGACGTTATCCCACGTTTGGTCGAGCACTTCCTGACAACTTTGGGCCAAGCACCTTAATTGTACCAACTGTCCCTCCATCAAGCCTGTGGGCAAGCAATCTTGTCAACATGCAATGCAGACTGCCCCTAGATTCATCTGCGTCTAACGGTTTTGACGGATGCGCTTCAAAAACTCAGACGGCAGAAACAAAAAAGGGGGCACACATTGATGTGGCCCCTTTGCATTCCAAATGGTTGCTACCGGCTCGTGCTACCGCCCGAGCTCGCGTTACTGCTGAACGGCGTTCAGAATCTTATTCAGCCGCTGCAATTCCGTTTGAATAGCTTCCAACTGGAGGCGGCTATCGGCCTGGAGCTTTACTACATCCTCAATCCATTGCGTGGCGGCACTCAATCCTCCATGCTGGTTGGCGAATTCAATGACCTTGTCCTCGGCGTCGGGACTGGCCGCAGCAGGCGCCCCACCTCTCGCCCGTCGCAACGGCGCAACCCTAATGCGTGGCACCCGGCGACGGCCACTAGCAACGAACTGGTGGCCGCACTGTTTACACACGGACGCTCGCGCAGCCACAATGGCACCACAGGCGGGGCATTGTTTCCGACCGCGACCCAGCACCACGTCTCCAAACGACTTTTTCGCCATGATTCAACTCCTCCAACAACTGACGGAAAAGGAAAAACCGCAACAACCCCTCCCAATATGCGATGCTCCTTAGAGCATTCCATGTGACGTCAATCCGTTCCTGCCAGACGCCTGTTCGTGGTTGCAGCGCGCGACTATCTTAAAATGCTATCTTCAAGCTGCTACAGCCGTCTCACACCGCTTGCTCGATAGACATCCACATTTTGCATCTACCCGGCATTTTAGTTTCACGGTCATGAGCTTGCTATATTTTTAGCAAGCTCCGAACGAAACGACAAGTGGCTCAATGATAAAAACGATGAGTTTTCCGATTAAGCAACCATATCTTAAAAACGGCGTCCTGCTGCTGCCGAGGAGAATGCGATGGAAATGCACCAGCAACTAACCACGCCCGTGCAATTCGTAGGGGTCCGGTAAAATATGCCGCGGACTACCAGGATGGCCGCCTCGGGACTACCCCGCCGATTCCGCCGATAACCTCGGTGGCCCAAAGTCTTCGGAATACTCAAGTCGGTCGGCAGCCAACAAAAGGATTCCTTTAACCCCCGTCCGGCGTCCGATTGGAAAGAATAACCCTGCCCTTTCCTGGGTGATACAACCCATTGCACACGTTTGGCAACTCTTTCACCTCAGGCCACGTTCATCCGCAAAAAGTGTGTTCCGAGGGTGTCCGAGAAATGCGACGCGGCAAGCGGCAAGAAATTCCAAGCCGGAAAGCTGAGAGTTCAATCTCAATTCTTTCCTGCTGAGTTCTGTTTGCTTGCTCGACCGGAAGTTTCCTAGCCCCGAATTCTTGGAAAATCGTGATCGAAGAGCTGACAGCATGGCGACAGACACGCATCAATGGTACTCTGGAGGAATCGATTACTTTCTCGGGCAGAGGGATCAGTGGTTCAATTTATCCATGTTGGCACGCCCGACATCGCTGCGATTTGCACACTCCCTGCCGTATGGGGCGATCCTGCACGAAGACGGCGTTCAATTCGTCGTCTTCAGTCGCTCGGCGTCTGCGCTCCGCGTGCTACTGTACCGAAACGTGGAAGATCGCGAGCCGTTCGACGTCGTCCATCTCAACAGCGATGAGCACCGCTGGGGGGACGTTTGGAGCGTCTTCGTTCCCGGCTTGAAGGCGGGGCAGCTTTATCACCTTCAGGCAGACGGACCTTGGATTCCCGAGGCCGGCCAACGTTTCGATTCCAAGGCACGTCTCATCGACCCTTACACCAAGGCATTGGCCGGCGACTTTTTGCCGGCCGCCGATGGCATCATCCGACCGCCGAAGTGCGTTGTGGTGGACGACGATTTCGACTGGCAGGGCACGAAGCACATCCGGCGGGACATCTCCAAGACGGTCATTTACGAGATGCACGTGCGAGGCTTCACACAATCTCTTACTAGCGGTGTGAAGTTCCCGGGTACTTATCTAGGTATTATCGAGAAAATTCCCTACCTCCAGTCCCTCGGCGTCACGGCCGTGGAGCTGATGCCGGTGCACGAGTTCCCCATTTTGGATTGTTCCGGCCAGGTGCCGCCCCGCCCCAATTACTGGGGATACGATCCTCTGGCGTTTTTTTCGCCGCATCGGGGGTATGCTGTCAGCAAGGAGCCGGGCGCCCAAGTTCGCGAATTCAAGGAAATGGTTCGCGAACTCCACAAAGCCGGGATCGAAGTGATCCTGGATGTCGTATTCAATCACACGGCGGAGGGAAACGAGCATGGCCCAATTCTCAGCTTCAAAGGGCTGGAAAATCGGGTCTATTACATGCTGGAAAATGGTGGTGGAAAGTACCGCAATTACACGGGGTGCGGGAATACAGTCAACGGCAATCATCCCATCGTTCGGGAGATGATATTTCATTGCCTTCGTTACTGGGTCCACAACTATCATGTCGATGGATTCCGCTTCGATCTGGCGTCGATTCTGAGCCGAGATCGTGCCGGGAACCTGGTGCCCAACCCGCCGGTCGTGGAGACGATCGCCGAGGATCCCCTGTTGGCGGATACGAAGATCATCGCCGAGGCGTGGGACGCGGCCGGTGCGTATCAGGTGGGGACGTTTGCCAGCTTGTGCTGGCCGGACGGCTTCGCGCACTGCCGCTGGGCGGAGTGGAACGGGCATTACCGCGACGATGTTCGCCGGTTTTGGCGAGGCGATCCAGGCATGATGCCCGGCTTCGCCACCCGCTTGGCCGGGTCCAGCGACCTTTATCAACCGGGTGGTCGCTATCCCTACCACAGTATCGATTTCATCACGTCGCACGACGGTTTCACGCTGAACGACTTGGTCAGTTACAATGCCAAGCACAACGCGGCCAACGGGGAGCAGAATCGCGACGGCGACAACAATAACAACAGCTATAATTATGGCGTTGAAGGCCCCACGCGCCACCGCGGGATCGAACTCATCCGTATCCGTCAAATCAAGAACTTTCTGGCCACCTTGCTGTTGAGTCAAGGCGTGCCGATGCTGCTTTTTGGCGATGAATGTCGGCGCACGCAGCGCGGCAACAACAATGCCTATTGCCAGGACAACTCGCTGTCGTGGTTCAATTGGAAGCGGGTCACGCGCCATCGCGAAATCTGGCGATTCTGCCAAGCCCTGATCCAGTTCCGCCGCCGCGAACCGACGGTACGCAGGAAGGACTTTTTGACGGGCCTACCAATTCGGCCGGGGGGATTACCCGACGTGAGCTGGTTCAATACCGAAGGGGACGCAGTGGACTGGTCCAACGGGGGGCGAAGTCTCGGCTGCCTCTTGGCGGCTTTTCCCCATCGCGAAGATCCCCATCGCCCCAACCATCACATCCTGATGTTCTTTCACCCGGCGCCGGAACCCACACGATTTGCGTTTCCGGATTACGCCCGTAGCCTGTCCTGGCGACTGTTTCTCGATACCAGCCATTTCCCACCGGAGGACATCTACCCCGATTTGGATGGCCCCCCTCCCCCACCGGACTGGACTTTGAACCTGCCCGGACGCACGCTGGTCGTCTACGTGTTGCCCGACCTCTTGTAAAATATCGTAGGTGGTGTCCGCTCCCCTCTGGTGACAACAGAAGGGTATTGCCGCGGTCTAAAGCCAGGGCGCGTTCATCGTTGGGCTGCGCACACTCGGTCCAGTCGAAGGCCATTCCGGTCCCACCCCCGGTATCAATGTGGCAGGTGACGCATGCAGCGAATCCAAGTGGCGGGTACAACATTGGCCGTTGAAAAACGAGGCCAGGGTTTGCCGATCGTTTTCGTCCATGGTTTTCCCCTCGATCACAGCATGTGGGTGGCCCAAATTGGGGCCTTTTCTACGAAATACTTGGTTTTGGTTCCCGACCTGAGAGGGTTCGGCGAAAGCGACGTCACATCGGGCACGGTGACCATGGAAAGGTATGCCGACGATATCGCCGAATTGGCCGAGACACTGGGCTTGACCTCCGATGGTCTCGTCGTATGCGGTCTTTCGATGGGCGGCTATATCGCATTCCAATTCCTGAGGAAATATGCGGGGCTGTTGCGAGGGCTGGTGCTATGCAACACACGAGCCACCGCTGACCCGGACGAGGTTCGAGAAAATCGCTACCGGGTGGCCACCACCGTCCGTCAAGACGGGCCGAACGGCTTGATCCAGCAGATGCTGCCGAAGCTACTGGCCGAGCAGACGCGTCGGAACCAGCCGGATTGTGTCGATCGCCTGCTCACCATGGTGCGCCGTGCAGCTCCCGAAGGAATTGCCGCAGCCTCGCTGGGCATGGCGGAGCGTCCCGATTCCTCCGCACTATTGGCAACGGTCCCCTGCCCGCCCCTCGTGATTGCTGGAGAGCACGACCAACTTTCCCCGCCCGCTGAGATGCAGGCCATGGCCAGCGCGATTCGCGGCGTCCGTTTCGAGATCATCCCTGGAGCCGGCCACATGACGCCGATGGAGAACCCCGATCAGTTTAACGCCGTTTTGGGGGCTTTTTTGCAAAGCCTGCCGTGATCGGCCGATTCCACCAGAGCGGAGTTTCGCAAAGCGTTGGCCGATGAGTGACTTGACCAGCGAACGCCTTTTACAGCAACCTGTACAGAACCGCATTCCCGGCATTCCCGCCCGTCGGCCCTGGCCTGCCGCTTGCCAGGCTCCAACGAATTTGCTAAGATGCCTCGGTTGTGGGGAGCGGAGGACCGATCCTTCGGCGACCGCCTCCCCGGTCCGGAGGGTATGCGAATTGGTGAGCAGCCTGACTCGAAATCAGGTGCCCCTCACGGGGTTGCGGGTTCGAGTCCCGTGCCCTCCGCTTAAAATTGGACTTTTGCAAATTGGGTTCACAAACTCCGCTCTCAGCTCGCGGGATTGAAGAAGGACGGTAATTTACTGCAAAAACGCCCTTCCTTGTTGTTCTGAACTACCCAGAGTTCCTGTTTGTCACGCTCTCTCAGAGGGAGAGCGCACAGGTTTCAAAAGTCCAGTTAAAACTTTCCCATCTCGTTTGTTTCTCTGGCCTGGAATCGCCTACTAGGCGAAGGGGTGAAAGTTCTGTCCGTGCCAATTGCGTGGCGCGCGGGCGAAGATTTCCTGGCCGTCGCGGCGCATGAGCGCAGTGCCAGGGCCAGCCAATCTAGCGTCAGATTCGGCCGGGTGATCGCCTCGGGGTGTTCGACCCACGGCATCTGGAACGGTATGCAGACGCGACACCGCCCTGGCCGCAGGCTCTCATCGTTCTGCCGCGGGAACGCATTCGGCTGTGGACCTTCCAGACCCGGAGCGCTAGCCCGTCACCCGTACGCGCCACTGCCCTTCCCCGTCGTCCGCGTTGCTCTCGCTCTCATCGGCGCGACGGAGCTTGAGAGTAGCACCGGGCGGGAGGCGACGCTCAGGGATGATCCCCCGTGTCGTCGTGGCCAGGAACTGATAGAAAAGCGAGGCAGGCGGTTCCGCGAAATCGGTCTGCAAATGCTCCAGGATGTCATTCCACATCAAACCGCTGCGGTAAATCAGGCGATAGGCCACCTTCAGAACGTCAATCGTTTCCGTGGAGTATCCTGCCCGTCGCATACCGATTTGATTCAACCCCACGACGTGACTGCTGAGGCCGTCGATCGTGACAAACGGCGGCACGTCGCGCGTGATGTGGGCCTGGCCACCCACCATGGCGAGAGAACCGATCCGGCAAAACTGGTGGACCGCCACCGCTCCCGAGACGTAGGCACGATCCGAAACCGTGACGTGGCCTGCCAGTAAGACATTGTTGGCGAAAATCGTGTTATTCCCAACCCGGCAGTCGTGGGCAATATGGGCATTCGCCATCAAAAGATTGTTGTCCCCGATGAGCGTGGCATCCTCTTCGTCCAGCGCGCGATGAATCGTGCAGTTTTCGCGAATCACATTGCCGGACCCGATGATGACCTTGCCCGGCCGTTCAGGCATGTGCACATGCTGGGGCATGCCCCCCAGCACTGCACCCTCGAAAACCCAATTGTTCTCCCCCAGTACGGTGCCCGACTTGATTACGACACGGCTCTCCAGGCGGCATCGGTCGCCGATAACGGTTTCTGGTTCGATGACACAAAACGGCCCAATCTCCACGTCATCGCCGATCGCTGCCAAGGAACTTACGATCGCCGAAGGATGTATCTTCACCGCCATGGCGCAACCTCCGTGTCTTTTGCCACCGAAAGAACCCTTTCCGAGAACGCCTGCTGCCTGGCAGCCGAGGGAAGGCATGCCTGCAACGTCCCTCGCCCGCGTCATTCAGACTCGCAGGCGACTAACCAACGTGGAATCTAACAACTTGTACCGTCAACCTGCCCGCATGGCAAGGTCAAATCGGCTCGCCGTCGCGGATCGCTGCGGTGAAACCGTCCCGAAGATTCTTCCAGCCATATCTTTTCGAACACCTCCCATTTCACCCCAAATTCACGTTCCCGCATAGGCGTCTTTATCTGCTGGACGCTCGCTCGGGCAAGCAAGTCGCTAGGCAGGCATGGTCAGTGTCTTGCCAAAAGATGCCAGGTGGCAAGATTCCTCCCCAACATTGCGAATCGCTGGCGGCACGGGCGGCGGCCGCATCGCAACAGCGAGGTCTGATGCGATTTGACAGCGGCCCATCCGATTGCAAAAATGTCCTTTTCCACCTCGCGGATGGAATGCCGCGAAGGGTACACCAGCACATCGGCTCAACGAAAGGGATCACGGATCATGCTTGCCGCTGACTATTCTGCCCTGCGATCCATTCTGGTTCTCGGTGCAGCCGTCGGTCTCCTGCAAATTCGAATAGCGATAGCTGAAAGGTCTGAAACCGCGACCCTCGTGCTCCGCGATGACGGGACATATCAGAACGGTGGGTATTGGGCCACACCCTTGCCTTGGCTGATGGTTGCCGTGATGCGTGAGGATCCGGCCAGGGCCGCCCTGCTATTTTGCGAGGCCGTAGAGGATTTCCAAGCTCGCCAGGATATCAATGAATGGGTCAACGATAATGCGGTGAAGCGCTGCGGCGTTCACGACTACTGTGCCAGCGCGGCTATGCCACTGGCCGGAGTACGGCAACTGCGTGAACATCTAACTAAGACCGGCACGCGACTACCAGCAGACCTGGCACATCGCCTGGATGCCGCCGAAACCTGGCTTAAGGCTCAGGCCAAGCGCGTGATTCGCGGCAGCTCGCGAGTGGGCAAAAACAATGTGCGCATCTTCACGCCAGACGCGACGGGGGGCTATGGCGCTTTCTGGGTCCGCGACTGGTCATACAGCATCGAGGGATGCCCGAAAGCGTTCTCGCCAGTCGAATTGCGGGAAGGATACCTGTTTCTAGCCGCCGCCCAGCGGTCTGACGGGTGCATGCCTGACCGCGTGGCGGCCGATGGTCACGGCATTTACTCGCCAGGCGGTGAGGAGAACCCGCTTTCGGCCAACGGCTCGGTCGATCAGTCGCCGTTCATGGTCATCTTGTGCCATCAGTGCTGGAAACTGCTGGACGACCTGAGTCTGTTTCAGCAGACCGCGTCGGGGTTGGAAAAGGCCATGCACTTCACCCCGCGCAACCCCGCCAATGGTCTGGTGCACATCTCCGATGCGAAACTCTTCCGGCCTTACAGCTTCCTGGACACCGTGCCGTTGGTCGGGGACCAACAGTTCGATTCCGTCCTATTCTGGGACGCCTGCCAAAAGCTGGGCGAGATGTTTGAGGCGGCTGGCAAACCGGATCGAGCCGCGTATTGGCGCCGTGAGGCCGCGCGCGTGAAGGCAGGCCTAACCAGCCTCTGGGACGAAAAACAGGGCTTATTCGTGGCCGCTAGCGTCGATTGGCCTCAGCCAAGCATTTGGGGGTCCATATTCGCGGTATACGCAGGTATTACCACCCCGGAACAAACCAATCGCATCGTGCGATACTGCCTGGATCATCAGGACCAATTCGTCTTCCGCGGCCAGGCGCGCCATCTTCCAAAAGGCACATTCTGGGGGCAGCCCGAACCGCAATGGATCTCCCCTACTGCAACGTCCAGGTAGATGCCGCGTAACGCCCGCGGTACTGACTAGACTATTGCAAACTGCTTCATCCCCCTCTGAGAGATGGCTAGAAACTGGAGTTCTGGGCAATTCAAAGGAACAAGGAAAGTTATTTTATTGGGAAATAGCCTTCGCTGTGCCATCTCCCCTGGGAAGGGGCGAGCTTGTAACCCCAAATTGCAAAAGTCCAGTACTAAAAACACTCGTCTAAAAGACAAGCCCCGGAAGCCGCCAAGCAAATCCAAGCGGAGCGAGGTTAAGGCACATCGGCCGGCGGGAACACCTGCTTCACGGCCTCGAGATACTGCATTCCCGTCTCGGTGTCCGGTTCCAGGTAGCTCCCCTCGGTCCACTCATTCCAACTGTTGAGCGTTATGACGCGAGGGCCATGTGCTTGCTGTTCTAGACGTCGGCGGACGGCACGCAGGGCCTCGGCAAAGCGCTGCGGTGTGTTGCCTGCAATGGTGTTAGTAAAGGGATAACCGAAATTACCATACTCGTCCGACTGGTCGGCGCGAGGGCTGGAGTCCCATCCAACACTGACGTTGGGGAAATAGGGGACGCTGAACATCCCTTTGGCCCGATCCCAATAGTCAAAATACGCTTCCTGCACCCGTTGGTAATCCGTTCGTAACTCTGGCAGCGGGACATGGTGAATCCAGACGTAAGACGTCACGCTGTCAAAACCGAGCTGTTGGATCAGGCGATCCATGGGAACGGGATTGCCGGTCTCCGGGTCAAGCGGTCGGCCCCAGGCCACGGCGTTTAGGTGCAGACCAGGAAAGCCAGCCTCGATTGTCCGGCGGCGAAAGGCATCCAATGCGGCTCGCGTCGCCGGGATACTGCCGAAACTTTCCAGCAGCGTTCCCAAATCGTAGATCGAAAAGTACGGCTTGCCCTCGATTGTCCAGTAGTCCGGTTTCCGGAAATAGCCTTGGATCACGTGATCCATAACGTGGTCAAAGACTTGCTGGTCCACCTTGCCCGGATATACGACGGTCCGCGGCGTACCTCGTTTGTAAGGAAAAATGTGGACCCAATCGTGATTGGCCCACATCAGCGCGAACTTCATTCGGTCGGCATTTTTCGCCTTCAGAAAGCCGCGGTCCAGTGCTCCGTTCAGGAAGGGCCCATCCTCGTACCAATACCAATCGAAAATCATCACCGTAATGCCGTGATCGGCTGCGGCATCGATCTTGCGTTGAAAGACCTGCGGATCCGCCTCATCCTCGTAACCCCAGAGCGGCACGCGAGGCTGACGGTGTTCGGGAAAGCGCGGCCGGGCCGCCTTGACCAATTCCCATTCGGTCCAGCCTTTGCCCAGCCGGGCCTCATTGCGGGGATCCACATGGTAGCCGGGAAAGTAGTAAACAGCGACCTCAAAACGGTCACTTTCCGGGGGTGCCGCTGTTATCGGACTCACCAAGAGGACCGTTACAAGGACCAGAAAAGACGGCAATGAGAAAACGAACACGGTAGCCTCCTCCTCTGATGGTCGTCTATGCCCTTGCCACAACGTTTGCCCGTACCTCAAACTACTTTCACATCAGCATCGCCACCAGATGGGAGCATCGCCGATAGATGGGAGGCTCGTCGGGGATGCAAGCCCCCTCTGCCTTTTCGACCAACACATCGGCGGTCTCCAGCGTTCGACGGGACTTCTGCGTGTCCGGGCGGATCTCAAATTCTCGGCGCGACTACGTGTTAATGAAGTCGCTTCAACGGACGCTCCTGGCCCATCCCTGCCCGTCCATCGACCCAAGATGACCGCCCGCGTGCTTGCGGCGATCGGCGGCGGCTCGCAGCTTCTGCCGAATTAAGATCGATGGCTACCAGATGAGATGCCGCCCGCAGTGCGAGAAGCCCGGGGACTGGCGGGTTATCCTACCAAACTGGGGTACTAGGATTCGAACCTAGACTAGCTGATCCAGAGTCAGCCGTGCTGCCGTTACACCATACCCCAACATCGCCCGCGCCGATTACCGATTCACGACAGACCATGACGCGGGATTAACCGACAAAACAAATCGGACGATCCGTTTACGATCGTACCGCCGTCGGGATCAACATATTCTTAACCCGCACTATCGTAAGATATTGCCTGCTCGAAGAGCCGTCAAGAGCAGGCCACGCCGGCAGGAGGTCGCGTGAAGTCGTAAGGGGCGCCGGCTCCGCTGACGCAAATTCGCCGCATGGCCGTATTTTTTTCTGAAAGTAGCGGCCCATTTTTGTCCGCCGTCCACCTATGGACTGGAAGGCGCTGACCTACGACCATGCCTTCACGCTGGATTGGAATGCCTTGACCTGCAAACAAGCCCGTGCGTCCCGCCGCGATGCGAGGATTGGCCCCGACCCCGGTCAGACCGTTCTTGCAACAGAGAGTGGAAGGTATAATGGCGGCAGAAAGAGCATGGCGGGCGGGGCGGGCGGACGGTCCAAGTCTCCCGGCTTTTTGGTGGAGAAAACCCGCAAGCACGGTCGCCGCCTACCCCCTGTGCTTTTTCCGGTGCTTGCTTCACAAACGGACACCTTATTTCGGGCATTCCAAAGATGGCGCAGCTCAAACTGGTACACGGCACTGGACAAGAGTCGGCGTACCCCCTTGTCAAGGATTGCACGATCCTAGGGCGTCATCCAAACTGCGACATCGTTCTGGAGGTCGGGGCCGTCAGCCGTCAACACGCCCGGATCATACGAAGCGAAAACGGCTATTACCTGGAAGACTTGAACAGCCGGAACGGCACATTCTTGAATAATCAGCGTGTCATAGGTCGCCAACCCCTGCGAGACGGCGATCAAATCCGCATGTGTGACTTATTGTTCGCGTTCAGCGATCCCGCCACCGGCGAACCGCTCGACCAAGACCAACACACTCGGGCGGCCTGGGTCGAGGACGAGCCTATCCTCCATTCGGCCTCCACGGTCATGTCGAAGCTCGACGTCTCCTCTGGTGCGGCGGGGATCCGGCTGCGAGTAAATCCGGAGGCCAAGCTTCGCGCGCTTCTCGAGATTAGCCAGAATTTGGGGCAAGCGATCTCTCCCGACGAAGTCTTGACGAAAATCTTGAGGAGCTTGTTCAACGTTTTCCTTCAAGCGGATCGCGGTTTTGTGGTCTTGAAAGATGCTCGGACGGGGAAATTGGTGCCTCGCGTGGTGCATTCGCGGCAAGAGCGCGGCGGCGAAATCCGCATGAGCAAAACGATCGTCCAAGCCGTCATGGAGAGCAAGCAAGCGGTCCTCTCGGCGGACGCATCCACGGACTCCCGGTTCGACCTCAGCCAAAGCATCGCCGACTTTCCCATCCATTCGATGATGTGCGCTCCCTTGGTGACCAGCGATGGGACGGTCCTTGGCGCGATTCAAATCGATACCAGCGACCGCAAACTGCGATTCACGCCCGAGGACCTGGAGGTCCTCGCCGCGGCGGCCGGCCAGGCGGCCGTGGCCTTGGAAAACTCCCTGCTCCATGAGGCCTCTTTGCGAGAAGAGGTCCTGCGGCGAGAACTTTCGCTGGCGCACAAGGTGCAACAGGGATTCCTCCCCTCCTCGCCGCCCCACGTATCCGGATACCACTTTTTCGATCTGTACGATCCCGCCCACGAGGTGGGGGGCGACTACTTTGACTACATCGTGCTACCGGCGAATCGTCTGGCGATCGTGCTGGGTGACGTCTCTGGCAAGGGAATTGCCGCGGCCTTGCTGATGGCCAAGCTTTCGGCAGAAACCCGCTATTGCCTGGCCAGCGAGACATCCCCCGCAGAGGCCTTGGCGAAGTTGAATCGTGCCTTTTGCGTTTCTCGCTGGGAAGATCGCTTCATCACCCTTCTGTTGGCGGTGCTGGACCCCATTGCGCACCGGGTGACGCTCGTCAACGCCGGCCATTGCCCCGGCGTGCTGCGTCGCACCGACGCTTCCGTGATCACGGTGGCCGAGGACATTGCCGGTCCGCCATTGGGGATCGATCCAGCGGCGAGTTACACCGCGGAAACCATTCTACTGAATCCCGGCGATCTGCTCCTTCTGCACACGGACGGCCTTTCCGACGCGATGGACAGTCGTGAGGAGTTCTTCGGACAAGAACGGATCCTGGAAACGCTCGCCAAGGCACCCCATCACGCCCAGACGGCAGGAGAAGCGCTGATCGGGGAAGTTCAGAAATTCACGGGCCAGCACGAGCAGATGGACGATATCTGCCTGGTTCTATTGAGTCGGAAGACGGGGGACGAATCTTCCCTAGAAACCGACCCGACTTGCCAAACGCCGCTTACGTCCGAGTAATCCAGCCGGTTTCACGCCGGTAGCGAGGCACGATGTTGAAGCGATCCATCGCTGCGGCATCCAGGATATCTCGTTCCAAACGCGCCGCTACCAACTTTTCAGCAGCAGCGCTCTTGGCCAATTGTGCAGCCAACAGCTCCTGGGGGATGGGTTCCGCGCCGATGGCATAAGGCTCTGCGAAGGCGGCTCGCCAATTCTCGCGAGCCGTCAAGGCTTGGACGTTCAGTTCGTATGGCAACCCACCGGCTCGTTGCAAACGATCCACCAAGAAACCTGCGAACAGCGTATCATCCCGTCCAAACTCACCGTCTGTTCCCGCGCAAAGCAGGTGGATGACCGCCGTCTCGGCCGCCAGCTCGCGAAACACGGCTGAGGCATTGACGAACGCTCCAACGAGCACTCGCGATGCCTCCTGGCAACGCCTGAACGCCACAGTCCCGTTCGTCGTAGTAAAAAGAAGCCAAGCATCGGCGACCCGATCGTCAAACTCGGCGGGCGAGTTGCCCAAATCAAATCCTGCAATCGGCAAGCAGTTGCGCTCTCCGGCCAGGAGTACTACCTCGCCGGGCCTGGACCGCCGCAGTTCCGACGCGATCTGCTCGGCTTCCTCTATCTCCTGGCAGGGATAGACGGCCTTTGCCCCCGCGGCGAATGCGTGCACAATGGAAGTCGTAGCACGCAAGACGTCGATCACGACCACCGTGCCGGCTGCCAACTCCTCTGGCTCGACCAGATGTGGCAAGGCATGAACGAAGATTTTTGGCTGCATATCGTCGAGGTGCTTTATCCGTATTCGGGAGGATCAAGAACTCAGTCGGGAAAACACGAGCCGCGGCGGCGGGACACAACCAGACGGATGCAACTCCACGGATGCCCCGGCGGCACCGGCCTCGCGACGCGATCACCACCGTGGGAGGGGGGCCGATCCGCGTTCCACGGTTTGCCAGCCGTACCCTGATATCCTAGGAAAAGTAAGCGTGGATTACCACCCCAAAGAGAAATTGTGCCTATCGTGAACAAGCGGCCTCATTCGGAACCTGAATTGACAGAAAGCTCCCAGATTCCCTTGGCGACTCCCACTCCGCAATCGCCATCGCCATCGGTTGACAAGAGCGAGCGGCGGATTCGGACGATGTTCGCCGAAATCGCCCCCCGCTACGATTTGCTAAACCATCTGCTCTCGATGGGAATCGATATTCGTTGGCGAAATAGGACGGTTCGCCTGGCGGGCGACCCCGCCGGTCAGCCCATCCTGGACGTTTGCTGTGGGACGGGGGACCTGGCTTTGGCCTTTCGTCGCGAACATCCGGCCGCCGTGGGCGTCATCGGCGCGGACTTCTGCCGTCCCATGCTGGCCATCGCCAAACGCAAGGCTGCCCGACTGAAACAAGCGAGCGTCTATTTCATCGAGGCCGACGCCCTGCACCTGCCCTTTCCCGACAATACTTTCGGGCTGGTCTCGGTAGCATTCGGGCTGCGAAATGTGTCCGATACCGATGCTGGTTTGCGTGAGTTGACTCGCGTCTGCATTCCCGGCGGACGTGTGCTCGTGCTGGAGTTCACGCTCCCGCGTATTCCTCTACTCGCCCAACTCTACCGATGGTATTTCCATCGTATTTTGCCCAGAATCGGGCAGGCCTTGGCCCGCAATCGGCAATCGGCCTACAATTACTTGCCCGCCAGTGTGGAAGAGTTCCCCCAGGGCGAGGCCTTTTTGCAGCGGATGGCCGCAGCCGGACTTCGGCAGCCTAAAGCCTTCTCCATGACCTTCGGAATAGCAACGCTGTATTGTGGGATCAAATGAAGCGACAGATCGTGTTGGCCATCACTGGGGGTAGCGGCGTCGTTTACGCGGTGCGACTGATTGAAGTCTTGCTCTCCGCCGCTTGCGACGTCCACCTGACGATCAGCCGAGCGGGCGCCACGGTCCTCAAGGAAGAGCTGGACCTCTCCGTGAACCTCGAGGACTTCCAGCCCAACATGCTGCTGTTGGGCGACACGCGTGCCCTGGACGACTCCAAATTGCAGTTGGTACGATCCTTGGCGGGACTATCCAGCGAGTCGAGCAACGTGCTGTCGGTAGCGACGGGGGAACCGGGAAACCTGAATTATTATCACTTCAATCGCCTTACGGCTCCCATCGCCAGCGGTTCGTTTCTTACGGACGGCATGGTCATTTGCCCCTGCTCCATGAGCACACTGGCAACCATCGTCCACGGCGGGGGCACGAATTTGATCCATCGCGCGGCCGAAGTGCATCTCAAAGAACGCCGCAAACTGATCCTTGTCCCGAGGGAAACGCCGCTATCCACGGTGCACTTGCGAAACATGCTCATGGCGTCGGAATATGGGGCGGTGGTGTTACCAGCCATGCCGGGCTTTTATCATGGCGTAATGGGCATCCGCGACCTGATCGACTTCATCGTCGCTAGGATCGCCGATCAGTTGGGAATCGAGAACGCCCTGATCTCTCGCTGGGGGGAGAACTCTACCTAGCCATGCCGTCACGTCGTGGGATCACTCCCAGACGTCGGCCCACCCGTTGGAGTCGGTAAGCCGCTCCCAAATGCAAGCGATCGATCATAAGGGTTTTCACGGTGAGTTGCCGAAGCGACGTGAGCGAACTTTCGTTCCGAAGCCACTTCTTGGGAAGAATCCGCCTTTACTTGGAGCTGATTCGCTTCAGCCACACGCTTTTCGCGTTGCCCTTCGCATTATTGGGCGCGGCGATGGCCTGGCATGAAGTTCCGTTCCAGCCTCGGCACCTTTTCGGCATCCTGTTGTGCATGGTTTTCGCGCGGAGCGCCGCGATGGCCTTCAATCGCTGGGCGGATGCCCGCTACGACGCCATGAATCCTCGCACGGCCCAACGGCACTTGCCGCGCGGTCTGGTGAGTCGCGCGTCGGTAGCGGCATTCACGGTCATATCCTGCGTGGGGTTCATCGCCTCCACGCTTTTGTTTTTGCCGAACCCGTGGCCAATCGCGGCCGCCCTGCCCGTTCTGTTGTTTCTGCTGGGATATAGCTTCAGCAAGCGATTCACTTCATTCTCTCATATCTGGTTGGGCGCTGCTCTGGCCCTCTCGCCCCTAGCCGCCTATGTGGCTTTGACGGGCAGCTTCGCCATCCCACCCATCTTGCTCAGCCTGGCAGTGATATGGTGGGTCACGGGTTTCGATATCATTTACGCCTGCCAAGATACCGACTTCGACCGGCAGATTGGTCTCCGTAGCATTCCCGCGTGGCTGGGAATTCCGGGCGCCCTCCGCATTTCCGCGCTCAGCCACGTCTTGTTTCTTGGCGTGTTGGTTCTGCTGGCTTTCGCATATCCTTCGTTTGGGACACTCTATCGAGCAGGATTGGTCGGTGTGGGAGTGATCCTTGTTTATGAACACATCCTCGTTCGCCCGAACGATCTCACCCGGCTCAATGCCGCGTTCTTTACGGCAAATGCAATCATCAGCATGGGCCTCTTCGTGATTGGCACCGTCGATATCTTTCTGTTGTAAAACCGTCGCTATCTTGCCGCTGTAGAACCGTTGCTATCTTTCTGTGTAAAGCAGCTCTGTTTTCAAGCCTGGTCTTTGCGATAATGGATGTACTCCTATTGCGATCTAAGCGAGGTAATCCATGTACTACAGCGTAGTAGACGATGATCGAGGCACGGACTTTCAACGTCGTCTGGACGGCGTCTTGGATAAGGTCGCGGTCGGAAGACGGCTAACGGTGGAAGACGGCCTGCTCCTCTTTCGACCGGAAGTTTCGCTCCACGTTGTGGGACAAATCGCGGCCGAGGCCTGCCGCCAGAAGCACGGTCGCACGGTGTTTTATAACCTCAATAGCCATCTGAACCCGACCAATGTTTGCGTCTATCGCTGCAAACTATGCGCGTTCTATCGTCCCGCTGGCCACGCTGAGGGCTACTATCTCACGGTGGATGAGATTTTGCGGCGAGGCCAAGAGGCCTGGGACGCGGGCTGCACGGAAATGCACATCGTGGGCGGATTGCCCCCAGACAAGCCCTTCGAATGGTACGTGGAAATTCTCCGCGTACTGCACGATGCGTACCCCAAACTCCACCTGAAGGCCTGGACGGCTGTCGAGATCGCTTGGTTTTGCCGAATCAGCGGAAAATCTCCGACGCAGGTCTTGGAGACGCTGAGGGCGGCAGGGCTGGGAAGCCTCCCCGGCGGCGGTGCCGAGATCTTTCACCCCGAAGTGCGATCCAAGATTTCGGCGGGCAAGGCCGACGCGGAGGAATGGTTGGCTGTTCACCGGGCCGCCCACCAACTGGGTCTGCGCAGCAATGCCACGATGCTTTTCGGACATGTCGAGGAACCGTGGCATCGCGTCGATCACATGCTGCGATTGCGGGAATTGCAGGACGAGACGGGCGGGTTCCAAGCCTTCGTGCCATTGCCATTCCACCCCCACGCCACCGCGCTGGCGCACCTGCCCAAGCCTGCCGCCATGGACAATCTTCGCACGCTCGCCGTCTCACGACTCTTTCTCGACAACTTCGACCACATCAAGGCGTATTGGATTTCCCTGGGAGTAGGCGTGGCACAGGCAGCCTTGGCCTATGGCGCCAACGATTTGGACGGCACCGTTCGGCAGGAAAGCATTTACCACGAGGCTGGATCGGACGCGCCGGAGGTATTGACGGTCGATCAACTTTGCGGTCTCATCCGTGAGGTGGGCAGGGAACCCGTCGAGCGGGACAGCCTGTATCGGCGGGTGCGACGCAAGGGTCGAGACTGGGAAGTGGAAACCATTCCGCAGGAGTAGAATCTGTCCTTTTACAAACTGCCCGCTCCTCCCTCTGAGAGAGGGCGACAAACTCGACAGTTGGGCCATTCAGGCAAACAACAAAAGCCCTTTTTCCAATAAAACGACTTGATCCTCCCATTGCCCGAAAGGAGATGGGAGCTTGCGATCCTAATTCGCAAAAGTCCAGTAAAATCTCGGAAAACCGTTCACGCTTGGAAGAATATGGAAAATGCGGTGTCCTTACGAGCCGCGTCGAAAAGACACCCCGCTCGCAGCCGCCGATTGCTCACGGGTACCCCAAGATATTGTGAGCAACAGGGCGCGACACCGCAAATGTTCCGTGATCGGTTACCATCTCCAGACCTCGCGGATTCCGCCATATTGACCACGGCCGGACTCGCATGAGCGACAATAGTGCCTCGGAGCTACTGAAGCGACCACTCCAGTACGTGCCCGGCGTCGGGCCACGCCGGGCCGAAGTACTAGCCCGGCTGGGATTGCGTACCGTATCCGATGCACTCTTTTTCTTCCCTCGCGATTATGAAGACGCCCGCGAGGTACGATCCCTTGCCCAATTGGAAGCCGATGCCCTGCAATCGGTAATCGGAACGGTCCACGAGGTGGAAGCACGTGCGTCCTCTTCGGGACGTTTTGTCCTCGGGGTTTTAATTACCGACGGCGAGTCCTTCCTGCGGGCCCTGTGGTTCGATCAGCCCTATCGCCAAGAGATGTTCCGACGAGGCCAGCGCGTGTTGTTGACCGGGCGCCCCCGGTACAAGGGGATGGTTTGGACGATGGCCCACCCCAAGGCTCACATCCTGGCCGAGGACGAAACGCCGCGGATGTCGCCGCTTCCCATTTATTCCCTGACTGAGGGGATCCGGCAGTGGGAGCTGCGCCGTATCATACGGAGGGTCGTGGAAAACTATGCCGACCGTTTGGAAGACGTGTTCCCAGACGATTATCGAGCACAGCACCATCTGATGCCCCTTGTGGAGGCGGTGCGAACCATCCATTTTCCACCGGACTTGGCGGCGGTGGAGCTGGCTCGGCGGCGTTTTGTACATCAAGAGCTTTGCATCTTGCAACTGGCCTTGGCAGTGCAACGGGCAAGGCAAATCGAAGCCGCCACGGCCTCAGCCTTGCCACGCACGGCGAAGATCGATGCCCGCATCCGCCGACTCCTGCCCTTTCCCTTGACCCAGGCCCAAGATCAGGCCATTCAGGAAATCACGGCGGACATGGCGCGAACCGTCCCCATGAACCGGTTGCTGCAAGGGGACGTGGGCAGCGGCAAGACCGTGGTGGCCGTCTATGCCATGCTCACGGCAGTAGCCCATCAGCACCAAGCTGTGCTCATGGCCCCTACCGAGGTCCTGGCGCGGCAACACTTTCAAACCGTGGACCGGCTCTTATCGCAGAGCCGCGTGCGGCGCGGCTTATTGGTGGGTGGGTTGCCGTCTGGAGAGCGCAAGGCGATCCTCGACCGCCTCGCAAACGGGGAGCTGGACCTCGTCGTGGGGACGCAGGCCATCGCCCAAGAGAGCGTGCGATTTCATCGGCTTGGCCTCGTTGTGATCGACGAACAACACAAGTTTGGTGTCCGTCAACGGGCGGCGCTGAAAGAGGCAGGAACCGAGCCTCACTACCTCATCATGACAGCCACTCCCATTCCTCGCACGATCGCCATGACTCTCTTCGGCGACCTGGACGTGTCCGTGATCAAGGAATTGCCGCCAGGCCGAAAACCGGTAAAAACCTATTTGGCAACGCCCGATCAACGGAGCCAATGGTGGGAGTTCTTTCGCCGCAAGCTCTGCGAGGGAAGACAAGGCTACGTGGTCGTGCCGCTGGTCGAGGAAAGCGAGGCGGCGGGGCCACGAAGCGTGGAAGCCACCTACGAAGACCTCCAAGCCGGCGAGCTGCGGGAGTTCCGCCTGGCAGCCGTGCATGGGCGCATGCCGACCCTCGAAAAAGAGGCTGTGATGGGTCGCTTTTACCGCCATGAAATCGACGTGCTGATTTGCACGTCCGTTGTCGAAGTGGGGATCGACGTCCCCAATGCCACCGTAATGACCATCGAAAACGCGGAATGCTTCGGCTTGGCACAACTGCACCAACTTCGCGGCCGAGTTTCCCGCGGAGAATCCGCCGGGCATTGCTGTTTGTTCACGGAAGCCGCTTCGCAGGAGTCACGAAAACGTCTCGAGGCCTTCTGCAACACCACGGATGGTTTTGAATTGGCCGAGATTGATTTCCTGTCACGCGGGCCGGGTGAAATCTTGGGTACCCGACAGCACGGCCTACCACCCTTTCGTATCGCCGATCTGATTCGCGATCGGCAGATCGCCGAAGAGGCCCGACACGACGCCTGGGAATTGGTCAAAAAAGACCCCGGCCTGCGGCTTGCCGAGCACTCGCGGTTGCGGGCAATGATGCTGAAGCGCTACGGGAGAACCCTGGACCTGGGGGACGTCGGATGATCGCGAGGCAGCCCACGGATGGGCCAATCTGGGGCGACTCTCGCTGCGGAATCTACCCAGCGTCTTGGCCTCCCCACCGGAGCAGCAGGCACCGGGTCTCCCCTGCCCTGCGATTCATCATCTCTGCCCCATCAGCTCCTTATAGGCTTGCACCGCCAATTGATCGCAGCGTTCGTTTTCCGCATGTCCGGCATGCCCACGGACGTGCTGGAATCGCACCTCATGCTTATCCAACAGTTCAGCCAATCGCCGCCAAAGATCGTCGTTCTTGATCGGCACGAGCCTTCCTTGGACCTTCCGCTTCCAGCCGTTAGCGCGCCAATTCGGCAACCATTCCGAAAAGCCCTTTCCCACGTATTGGCTATCGGTGATAATCGTAACGCGACTGCGCCGGCGGAGGGCCTCCAATCCTCGGATGACGGCGGTCAGTTCCATGCGGTTGTTGGTCGTATCCGCCTCGGCGCCCGACTGGACCAATTCTTTCCCACTGGCGGGATGCCGTAGGATGAAGGCCCAGCCGCCCGGCCCCGGGTTCCCCGAACAAGCCCCATCCGAAAACAGGAGCACATCCGGCAGTTCAGCCGCGGGCGTCCGCTCCGGCCGGGTTTGCCGTGTTTCCTCCTCACCGACGGTCTCACTGAATCCATTCATTCGCGTGCTCGCACAGTCCCTTCGGCAACTCCAACTTTGCAACCCGCCGCACTCGAAATCTCGAATCCTGGCCTCCAGCCATAACTTACATCATCAACGGCAGCTCGATCGACGAGTCACGCACGACTCTCCGAATCATGGTTACCGTGCGTGACGGCCATGGGACCACCGCTTAGTAACCGTTCACGGGGCATTGAGGGCGTCGCGCCGGGGCGACCCCAACATCTTGTGGCTTGCTTCAGCAATCGGCGGCTACGATCAGTGCGTTTTTCCCTCGATGCCCGTGAAACCACCGAGTTTGCCACATTGTTTGACCCGTGAATGGTTACACCGCTCATCACCCCAGGCTGTTCACAAATTCCGCAATTCCGCGGCCCCGGTTTTCCAATGCCAACTCAAGCCGCTCCGACAGGAGTCCGCGGGCAATCCTGCTCGGCACACGGCACGAAATCAGCGGGTGAGGTTGGAGCTACGTCCCAGCGACAGCAGAGCCGGACGATGCGGAGCGATCCCGATCGAATCGCATTCGCCAGAAATCGGATAAACCTTCCCCCAGAGGACGGTCCTCGAGTTGTTGGATATCCAATCGCCACGGCAATCGCACGGTAAACACGCTCCCCCGCCCCAGCTCGCTTTGCACGTTGATCTCTCCGCCCAGCAGCCGGCACAGTTCCTTGACAATCGACAACCCCAAGCCGGAGCCGGGATACTCACGCTTCAAGGGATCGCCGTCGGGCATCGCAGTCCGTCCCTGTCGAAACTTTTCGAAGATGATCTGGCGGTCCTCCTCGGCAATTCCCACCCCTGTGTCGGCCACCCACATCAACATGCAGGCTTGCTGATCGCAATGGACGGAAACGCGAATGGAGCCGCCCTCTGGTGTGAACTTGATCGCATTGGAAAGAAGGTTGTTCAAAATCTGGGCAACGCGATTTTGATCTTGAAACATCGGTGGGGCGTTCGGTTCGATATCCACGCTGAGGTCGATATTTTTCTTTTCCGTAAGCGGCCTCGCCATGTCGCACTGGGCATTCACCACCTGCTCGATAGAGAACTCGGTAGGACGGACTTCCATCCGCCCCGCCTCCATTTTCGCCAGGTCCAGGATGTTGTTAATCATATCCAGCAACATTCGCCCGGACTTTTGAATATTTTGGACGTAGCGCCGCTGCTTGTCATCCAGCGACTGGATCGAACTGAGTACCTCACTAAATCCCAGAATGCTGTTCAATGGCGTTCGCAATTCATGGCTCATGGTGGCCATGAAATCACTCTTCACCCGGTTCATCTCGTAAAGCTGCATGTTGAGTTGGGCCACTTCGTCCAGTTTGGCGTCCAGTTCCGCGTTCAGGTCGCGGAGCTGATCCTGCACAGCCACCAGGTGGCTCAACATCCGGTTGAAGGCATTGGCTAAAAGTTCGAATTCGTCTCGCGTATGGATTCTCGCCCGCAACGCTGTGTTCCCTTCCGTGATGGCCTCGCTGACCGCCCGCAAGTGCCGCAACGGCCGGACGATGACGTAACGGATGGTCACGTAAAAGGCGATCATGGCCAGAAAAGTGGTGATGATGGCCACCGCCAAAAGCATGCTCCAGTACTTCATGACCGCGGCTTGGGTAGGCCCGTTGGGAATCGTTACCTGAAGCACGGCCATCAAGTCGCCTTCGCGTATGGGTGCAACCGCTGGCCCCGACGAGCCAGGGACATATCCTTCACCCTCCAAAAGACGGTGGCAATCCACGCACGAGCGATCGGCCCAGATCGGCTGGTAATACTGATACTCGCGGCCGCCGTCGACTAATCGATCCGCGAACAGTACCGCGTCCTCCTGACTCCGTTCGTCTTCGGTCATCCGCACAAATCGTTGCAGCAGTTCGGACTCTAGGGCATCCTGAGGCGGCCCTCCTTCGTCGGTTTCCTGGAACCGACGCTCGGGTGGGCGGACAAAACGCCAACGGTAGCCTTGCAATTCCCGGTTGCGAATCACCCCGGTCAGATACTCCACGAAATCCTTGCGGGGTTCCATGGCCCGGTAATGCGTTGTCAGCATCACCTGATCCACCAGCAGCCGGGCGGTGTCCGGGTTCTGCCGGATGACCACCTCTCCGGTCACTCGCCAATACAGCAGCACGCTGACCGCGATTACCAACACCAAGAACAGGCCAAAGAGCGCAAGGCACTTGACCTCCAGACTGGTTTCAATGAGAGCACGATCCAAACGGCGACTCATGACCCCGCCGATTCCGAGTTTGGTTTTCGATGCATCACGCACGCCGACTCGGCTCGCGTGGTTTGCCCAGCCACAGCCGGTTCTTCAAGCACCCAGGCCCAGCAACTAGGTATACGAGGCGTACCATCACCCCCCCTGGATGAAATTCCGCCTCTTTATTACCGTTCACGGGTTTTCTGAGCTTCTCGGGGCCTTTCCGGGCCGGCTTGCCCTGAACCGGGCTTTTTTTGTAATCCTGCCCCAAGGCTTTTCATCATACGAAGTTTCCACCCTCCAGGAAAAGGCGTTGCGGCAAATTCAGAGCCAACCCGTCGCCGCCGGGTGCCGCGGGGACACGATACGCCCCTGGCCTCCCGCATCAGTCCCCTCTCGCGCACAGGCACGGCGTGCCGCCACGCCGTCACAGCATATCAATCGGATCCACGTCCACCGTGCACGCAACGCCCTCGGGAAATCTCGCCTCGTCCAGAACGGTGCGGATCATACCCCGAAGCTGCTCGCCCACCGAGGTTTGAATCTGAAAGTGATAGCGATATCTCCCCCGCAACTTATGCAGCGGTGCCGGGGCAGGCCCCAACAAGCGGAACGCCGCGGATTCCGTCGGTCCCGACGCCCACGCCTGCTGAATCCGCTCGGCAAGGGCCTGGGCAACCAGACGGGCGGTCTCCTGTCGCACCCCTTGGACGACGAACCGAATCAGTTGCGTAAATGGCGGATAATGCATCGAGCGGCGATTGGGGATTTCCCAGGCGGAGAACGCGTCATAATCGTGCCTCACGGCCGCCAAAATGGCCGGGTTCTCCGGGTCGAACGTTTGAACCCACACCTCTCCCCCCCGCTCTCCTCTCCCCGTTCGCCCGGCCACTTGCGTCACCAATTGGAAGGTACGCTCTGCAGCGCGGAAATCGGGAAAGTGCAGTGCCGTATCGGCGTTGATCACCCCCACCAGCGTGACGTTGGGAAAATCCAATCCCTTGGCTATCATTTGCGTACCCAGCAGAATCTGGAATTCGCCGCGACGGAAGGCATCCAAAGCCTTTTCGTGCGAGCCACGACTCCGCATCGTATCGGCATCCATGCGCAGGCAAGCCACTCCCGGATACCGTGCCCGAATCTCCGCTTCCAACCGTTCCGTACCCAGACCGCCAAAATGGATGCCATCGAAATGACATTCTGGACAACGAGCTGGCGTGGGTGTCCGATAATCGCAGTAGTGACACACCGCGGTTGCTTCGGAACGGTGATGAATGAGGGCGATATCGCAATCCGGGCAACGAGCGACATACCCGCAACGCGGGCACTGAATGTGCGTTGCAAAACCCCGCCGATTCAAAAGCAGGATGACCTGCCCGCCGTCGTCCAAGGCTTGACGGACGGCAGCATCCAACCGCCGCGTAATCGCCCCTTTCTCTCCCCGTTTGCCAGGCGGTCGGCGCAGGTCAATCGTACGCACCGCCGGCAAGGGGCGATCTTCGATCCGCCGGGAAAGTTTTACCAACGTGTATTCACCACGCTGCGCGGCATGCCAACTCTCCAGAGAGGGCGTTGCCGATCCCAGGACTAGCGGAACGTTCTCCAGCCGGGCGCGTTGCAAGGCGACATCCCGGGCATGGTAACGCGGCGTTTCCTCCTGTTTGAACGACGTCTCATGTTCCTCATCGAGAACGATCAGTCCCAGATGAGGCGTCGGGGCAAAAATGGCACTTCTGGCTCCAACGACCACCTGCACCTGCCCGGATGCGATCCACTCCCACTGTCTGGCCCGTTCCGTGTCGGTAAGGTGGCTGTGCAAAACAGCCACATGGGCGAAGCGCGATCGAAACCTATCCAGCGTCTGCGGCGTCAGACTGATCTCCGGCACCAAGACCACAGCCTGCCTACCGTAAGACACCACTTCCTCGATGACTTGGATGTAAACCTCCGTCTTCCCGCTCCCTGTCACCCCTTGGAGCAGAACGGTGCCGTGCTTACCGGAACGCAGCACTTGCAGGATGGCGTCCCTCGCTGCCCGCTGTTCTTCGGTCAGAACAAAAGCCGGTTTTGGAGCGAATCCGCTCTCCTCCCTATTCCGCGTCCGGATGCGAACGGATTCCTTCTGAATCCACCCCTTCCGGATGAGGTGCTGCACAACGCCCAACTTGCAACCCGAGACTGCCGCCAGCTCGTTGGGGTCCCAGAGCCGATCGCTTTCCAGTAGGACTTCTAATACTCTGCACTGCTTGGTGGTGAGTTCGAGGCTCTCGAACTGGCCGCGGGAAACTGCCGCCCGAATGAAGACCCGCCAGCGCGACCCAGCCTGCCTTCGAACGCTGGCCGGGACCACGGCATCCAGGACCTGCCCCCAGTCACAGAGGTAACGATCCGCAATCCAAGCGGTTAATTGCAGCATGGCGGGCGAGAGTAGCGAGCGTTCATCCAAGACGCGGCAAACGCTCTTGTAACGCCCTTTATCCCCCGCCCTCCAAAGCACGTCCACGCAATACCCGATCCGCTCCCGATTCCCCCGCCCGAACGGGACCACCAGCCGTTTGCCGGGCGAGGCGGCGCCCGTCAGGTCTTGCGGCACCAAGTAATGGAAGGCACCCTTGGCCCCTTGCCCAAAAACGACTACCGCCAAGGGAAATTCTTCCGGCGCATCCCAAGGCACCATAGCCGGGGAGTCGTCAAACAGCGTTCTTTGTCGTTCTTGCATTCTGCGGATCGTTCAACCGGCGAGCTGGTAAAATGCGTGGATCGAATCCACTTTGGGTTTGACTTCTGCCGCAAAAGGCAGCGATCATCGCAAAGACTGGGCGTTCCATCTGCCGCACCAGTCGATAAAATAGCCGTACTTCTCCGATGCGTCGCGTACGTTAGCCTTCCATCATGAGCCCCGTCACGGGTCATTGGCAGGCACGCTACCGATCGGAGCTTTCCAGACACCGCCCCAGTGGCTTGGCTCCCAAGGTAGCATCCTTTTTAGGGCACTGCGAAACCGGTTTCCGCCACGCCATACGCGGGGCGGAATGGAAATGCCTCGGCCATCAGCGCGTACCCGATATTATTCGTAGTTCACGTAATTCATTATCCGCAATTCGGCAGTCGAAATAAGATGCGTATCGGCATTTACGGCGGGACCTTTGATCCGATCCATATCGGCCACCTCTTATTGGCGGAAAGCTGCCGAGAACAAATCCCTTTAGATAAGGTGTTTTTCGTTCCCGCCGGCATTCCGCCACACAAACGCGGAACGCCAGTCACCGCGGCACCCGATCGCTTGGCCATGCTGCAATTGGCCATTTTCGGCGAGGAGACCTTCGAGGTCTGTCGCTACGAAATCGATCGCGAAGCCGTCAGTTACACGGTGGATACGGTGAGATGGTTCCGTGCCTCATGGCCAGACGCAGAGCTTTTCTTATTGATCGGGGCCGACATGTGGCACGATCTGCCACATTGGCGTGAGACTCGTGAGATTTGCCGGTTGGCGACACCCGTAGCTGTTTGCCGCCCTGGCAGTCGTGAGCCGGGCCCCGAGACCCTCTCGTTTCTCCCGCCCGAAGATCGCCCACAACGCGGCTCCTTTCGTGTCGAGATGCCCGCCATTGGCATCTCCGCTTCAGAGATCCGCACGAGGGTCGCGGCGGGAAAGAGTATTCGGTTTCGCGTGCCCCGCGCGGTTGAGGCCTACATCTCCATGCATCGCTTGTACCAGCCTACTACTAGTGAGTTCCCCCAATCGAGCTAAAAAAGGGGCATTCTCTTCCACTTCGGACGACAGGCCCTGACTTCCCACGGACCGATCACCGTTAGCTACTGGACTTTTGCAAACTGCTCGATTTCCTTCCGAGAGAAGGCGACCGACTGGTGTGTTGGGCAATTCAGGGAAACAAGGAAAACCGTATCGCTAGAAAACTGCCTTCGCCCCACCATGTCATAAGGAAAGACGGGAGCCAGTGAACCCAAGTTGCAAAAGTCCAGTTCGCTATATTGGAAGCTGACAGGCCCCCGATCTGAACCAGATCCAACTCTACTTCGAGTTTGCGATCCCCTCCGGGTGACACAGGATTTGATGCAGTTGCTCGTACAGCTCCTGGGCTGAGCAGGCGGCATCCACGAAAAGGACCGGCTTGCCCCGCAACTCGCAAACAGAACAGCCGGTCCCCGCAAGCCACTCTTCGCGGATTTCGTATCCCATTTCCCTTGCCAATTCCAACAATCCCCTGACAGCTTCCACTTTGCCCATTTCGGAACTCCTATCCCATATCTCCCAATCCATTGAAACCTGGGCTTTGCGGCGTCGGGACAAATCTTGCTGATTGTAGCACCCCTGTGTCGATTCCGGAACGCGAAATTGTCGATACGATTGTCAGCGTCCACCATCCTAGCGTCGTTTCAATCGTGGTGCTGGACCTCTGCAAACTGTTCGCTCTCCGTCTGGGAGATAGCGTAGAATAGGGCAAATAAGAGATTTAGAAAAACTACACAATCTGTTTGCGAAGTACCGTGCCTTCACCTGCCACTTCCTTAAGGAGAGAGGTAAGCTTGTGATCGCAATTTGTAAAAATCCATCTGGTACGAGCACAGATATTTCACCTGGAATTGGGAAAAAGGACGCACAGCATCAGGTCGAGTTATACCACAAGGGAACACTATATATCCCATTCTTTGTATACGACCCAAACTATTCACACAATACACTCACCACAGACACCCAGAATCAACAGTGAGGCATCGCCCGTGACACAAACCAAGCCTGAAGTCAGTCTCGAAGAACAAGTCCGAATTCTCGAGGAGAGGCTTCACCACGCCGAACGAATGACGGCGCTGGGAGAGCTGGTAGGCACCACCACGCACGAATTCAACAATGTGCTCACAACGATCATGAATTGGGCGCGTCACGGACTGCGGCATAAAGATGATGCAACTCGGGAAAAGGCCCTCGAGACCATCCTCAATGCCGCAAACCGCGGCAGCAAGATTACGCAAACCATACTCGGCCTGGCGCGAAACCGTTCAGGCGAGATGGAACCTACCGATCTTCGTAGGCTACTTATGGACACACTCCTCCTCCTTGAACGCGAGATGAATAAATATCACGTGCGGGTCGAGGTCCAGGCCGAAGACGTCCCGTCCGTCTTGGCAAACGGGAATCAAATTCAACAAGTCCTGCTCAATCTCTTGGTGAACGCACGACAGGCCATGCCGCGGGGTGGCCGTTTGAGTATTCGCTTGAGCCACAATCGCGAGTGCGAAACCGTCGATTTGCAGGTCCGTGATTACGGCACTGGCATCGCCCCTGATGTCCTGCCTCATATCTTCGACCCATATTTTACGACCAAAAAGGGGCCGGATACCAGCGGCAAGGGGGGGAGTGGCACGGGGCTATCCACATGCCGAGACATTATTGAAGCCCACCGTGGCCGCATTCGAGTCGAAAGCGCTCTGGGTAAAGGGACCTGCTTTACCATTCGGCTTCCCACCGTCAAGGCCGGGGCGGTAAAGACCTTGGAGACAGAAAACCCCGGCGGTGAGCTATCTGGGATCACTTGCGATGATCGGCCAGCCTCGGCCCCCGGACGGGCCAGGCCTGCACCGCCGCTTACACATTCCGTAGCTTCAGGCGGTGCCGCTCCATCTTTTGCCGATCACGGAAGTTGAATACCGCTCGCCCAATGCCGACGGGGAGCAATGTTCCCTCACGTGCAACGCAACACGCCGCCGCTTTGTTGTTGAATCGGAGATTCCTTGCCGAGCTAAAGCCCCAGGGGGACACCGCCAGCACTCATTTCTCGGATGGTGCCGATATCCCTTCGGGTACCGTGGCTGCTGGGACGACGCCGAACCTGGCACCGATTTCCTCCACAATTCGCTGCTCCAAGGCCGTATCCCGACCCAGGGAAATCCAACCGGCATGGACCTCCGCCTCCCCGATCGGGCTTTCCACGCGATTCAGGGTGCTGTCATTCCGAAAGGTAGCCGAGGATGTCGTGGCCCCTGTGGGGGCCGCCAGGTCCTCTAGCTCCTTGAAGACGAGGACCGATACCCAGTATCCACCCTCCCGCGGAGAGACTTGCACCTCAGCCCGGCGCCGAATCGTCTGTAACGTCGCTTCCAGGCGGGAATACTGATCGGCGGAGTCCCGGTGCCACGGTTCCAGCAACGTAGCCCCTATTTTGGGTCGGGTGTCGAGCTTGCCTTCCGTTACCACACCGCCGAGATCACGGACGGGCGACTCCGAGGCAATCTTAAAATAGTTGTCCACTACGTCGACCAGGTTTTCCCATAGGATGATAGGATCTCGGGCTTGCACGAAAACTGGGTTGGGGTAGTACGGGGCCAAAATCTGTGGCGGCGCATCCATCAACCACGTGCGGGTACAGCCCACACATATCAGAACCGTCAACAACAATCCACAAATCCCGCGCACCAACACCTGATTTGCCCAATGCTGCCGTCGGTTCGGTCGCTCTCAGAATCCCTCTCCATAGGGGGAAACCCCGTTCCCCCTTGGGGCAAAGTTTCCCTAAACCGCCCACCCAACGCAAGGGCAATTCCAGACGACACGCGATGGCGTGCGACACCACCGCATCCCGTGACGCTTTAGCGCGCCCCAGTGGCATTGTCCTCTCTGGGTTGCTTCTTAGACGATCTCAGATCGCCTTTCCCCGGCGGTCGATCACCGATCACCGGGCATAAACCGGCCGGCGTACGGAGGTCTTTTGTTTGCCCACCGTGTCATTTGCGGAAAGTGTCCGCTGGGCCTTGCTGAGATCATTTACTTTGATGACCGCCACCCCGCCCCCTTTGGCGCCAGTCTCACTGCCGAAAGAATGATAAGCGTAATCGATATTGAGACGCTGTTCTGCCAATCGTTCACATATCTTCCGAAACCCGCCGGGTTGCTTCGGCACATCCACCAACAGCACGTCGGTTACTTCATAGGGCAAATTGAGATGCGTCAACACGACCACAGCCTTGTCCGCATCCTTAGGCACAAAACGCACCGTGCCGCGATCACCCGAGTCCATGACCACCAAGGCCCGATAGCCAACCTTGGACTTCGCCATAGCCCCCAGGAGTTGGGCTAGCCGCCCGGGCTTGTTGATTAACCGCACGGAAATCTGCTTCGCCGTCTCCATCAGATTCTCCTTGTGTTTACGAGAAGTATGGGACTCTATAACACCCGGTAATTCGTGCTCAATATCCGCCATCAAGATTCGATGTTGCTACCACCTCCTTTCTTAAAGCTTGCGGCTTACGCCGCCAACATTCCGCCGACGAGCGAATACCACGTCAAACCGTTCCCTGGCAAAGCCCTGAGCCCCCCCTTCGCCCGTCCCTAACACCAGGCCCTCGAGACGGACTCGCTTCGTCGGCCTTCCGACATCCCACACAAAAAGAATCCGACATCCCACACAATAAGAATACGTGTATCGCGGCCCAGGTCAACAATCGAGCTCCCCCTTTTGGTAAACCGGTGCCGTCTCACCGACCGTCAGGGCGAGCCGGAGCCAAATCTCGCCTGCCCGAGTCAAGTTTCACATCCTGTTTCGCTCGCTCACGGCGGAGACCCGGAACTCCATGCCCAACCCCATCGTCTAAGTATCGAACAGGATGCCAATCGTCTAAATATCGAACGAGATGTTGGGATGCGGAGGTGGAACCGTCGCGCGCCCTTCGTACGCCCCTCGCGTGCCGCTGCATCGCCCTCGTCGTCGCTTGCAGGGAGCCTGGCCACTTTGTCACAACAAAGGAAAACACAACGGCACTAGTGGCGACCAGCAAACCGAGCGTCCCATCGTCATGAAACCAATCGGCACCGGAACCGCAAGACAGCTTGCGAACGGTCGGACCGCGAGGATAACGAAGTCGCAACTCGATGCAGGCTGGATGGTATCGAAATCGGCATCGCGTAACGCCGTGATGTGATCGCGCGGATCGATTCGAGCGGATTTTTTCAAGGAGGTAGGACGATGAGCTGTCAACGTACATGGGGACCGTGTGGGTGGATTCTTCCACTCTTCTTAGTCGCTGACATGGTGCTGGCATCGACGGTCATGGGGCAAGGATTCCTGATCGTACCGGATGATGGGGTTCGCTTGCCGCGACCGATCATCATTTGGCCGCCCTACCCTCCTCCACCACCGCGTCCCCCAATTCTGCCCGTGCCCCCGCCACCCGCCGTGAGCTACAGTGTGGACTCGCTCTCCGTGCAAGGCCGGATCGACCGGCAGGTAGCCCAAGTCGAAGTCGCACAGACCTTTCTGAACACGGGGAGCCGCACCCTGGAAGCCTCTTTCGTGTTTCCGCTGCCGTACGACGGGGCCGTGGATCGCATGACCTTTATGGTGGACGGGAAGGAAATTCCAGCCAGGATGCTAGAAGCCGATCAGGCGCGGCAGGAATACGAACGGATCGTGAGACGCAACAAGGACCCTGCCCTTTTGGAATGGATCGGGACAGGCATGTTCAAAACCAGCGTCTTTCCGATCCCGCCAGGCCAAAAGCGGACAGTATCCTTGCACTATACGCAGCTCTGCCGAAAACACGATTCGTTGGTTGATTTCCTCTTCCCGTTAAGCGCGGCCAAGTACACATCCAAACCGCTCCGGGAGCTGTCGATACGCCTCCATCTGCAAGCCGAACGCGAGATCAAGAACGTCTATTCCCCGAATCACGACGTGGAGGTGAAACGTGGGGACGCCAATTCCGTCACAGTCCAGTACTCCGCCCGAGACGTCGTTCCCCTGGCGGACTTCCGGTTGATGTTCAACGTTTCCAGCGACCCCTTGTCCGCCACGCTTTTGAGCTACAAATCTCCAGAGGAGGAAGACGGGGTTTTCCTGTTGCTGGTATCCCCCGCCATTCCCGAGCGGACCAAACCGCTGCCGAAAACGGTCGTGTTCGCGGCCGATCGCTCGGGAAGCATGAGCGGGAAAAAAATCGAGCAACTTCGCGAGGCGATGAAATTCATTATTCAGAACCTCCGCGAAGGTGACCTGTTCAACATCGTGGCCTATGACAACGAGGTCGAACTGTTCCGCCCGGAATTGCAACGATACAACGACCAGACCCGTAGGGAAGCCCTGGCCTTCGCCGAGGGATTGGTGGCGGGGGGAAGCACGAACATCGATGGGGCGTTACGCACAGCTCTTTCCCAACTTCAGGACGCCAATCGGCCCAACTATATCTTGTTCCTGACCGACGGCCTTCCCACCGCCGGCGTCACGAATGAGATGCAAATCGTCGAAAACTTGAAAAAGGCGAGCCAGGTTCGAGCCCGCGTTTTCACCTTCGGCGTCGGATACGACGTGAACAGCCGACTTCTCGACCGATTGGCCCGCGTCGGCCGCGGTTATACCGCGTATGTCCAGCCTGACGAATCCATCGAGGACCACGTGGCCCGATTGTATCGACGGATTGAGGCTCCGGTATTGACCGATGTCCAATTGGAATGGGAATATGACGGCGTTGAAGGCCCCCCGCCCGTCTATCGCCTCAATCCCGTGCCGCCGTTCGATATCTCCGCGGGCGATCAATTGGCGTTGACGGGCCGCTATCGTCGCGCCGGCCCAGCCAAAGTCATTCTCCGCGGCCGGATGGGCGGCGAAGAGCAGCAATTCTCTTTTCCCGTTGAATTCGCTTCCCGCTCGGGCGACGAGTCCACCGCCTTCGTGGAACGCGTCTGGGCGATTCGAAGGGTGGGCGACCTATTGGACGAGATCGATTTGCACGGGCGGAATCAGGAGCTGATCGAGGAACTGACGAAGCTGGCCCTCAAGCACGGGATCGTCACGCCGTACACCTCGTACCTCGCGGACGAAAATGTGTCGCTCCACGATACGGCTGCCAACACCCGCCGCACAGCCGAGAGGCTCCGCGGTTTGGAAGCCGCCGAAGGACGCCTGGGGTTCGCGCAGCGGAGGGCCAAAAGTGCCCTCCAACAGGTCGACCGCCCAGCCATCGCCATGGATTCGTTGGGCTGGTCTCTGGCCAATGGCAGGGAGCCTGCCACCGCTCCCTCTGCCGAACACGGCGGACTCGCTGGATCGCCCAGCGGAAGCCCGTCCGGAGCAGCGGCCTCCGAGACGCCCGCTCTCTCCGAGACCGCCCCAGAGATGGACCAAGCGGCAACGGGGCAAACGATGCGGCAAGTCGCAAATCGGGTCTTCTATCGCCGTCAAGGCCAATGGATCGATTCGACCCTCACGGACAAGCAGCAACAAAACCCGCGGCGAATCAAGCAGTTTAGTGACGAGTACTTCGAGCTGGCCCAGCGGTACGGGCGTCAGGTAACTCCATACATGATCTTTGATGAACCGGTCCTCTTGAAGGTCGACCAGGAGGCCGTCTTGATCGAGCCATAGAATCCGCCGGGAAACGAAATCAAAGGACGGGCGCCTCGCGAAAGAGCCAACCCCGCCTTGGCTAGGTTCCAGCGTGCCGGAAACGAATGCGGCGAGGTCCGACCGATCTCTGTGCGGCTGTCACCGGGGTGCGGATTTTGCGTATGCGCAGGACTGCGACGGCGACTAGGGCTACTCCCCGTGCCCTGGTGCTACGCTGTGATTTCTCGAATCGGACTTTGGGACCATGGCGAGGCCCCTGAGTCAATCGCAATATCCGCCGTCCATGCCTAAGCACGTTTTCAATTCTTCGAACCGTCGAGCATATTGATCGGTTGAGGAATGAACGTGTTCCGCCTCTGTGATGAAGCGGATTTGCTCATCACACGCAACACCGTGGGCCTTGAGTATCCGCTCGAACGGCCGAAGATCCGACCCGTACGCGATCAGGAGTTTGTGCTCGTCGAATTGTACTTCGACGGGCACGTCCGGATTGAGGACCGCAATCCCCGCGCAACCGTCATTCAGCAGGAGGTCCTCGAACTCCCAGAGCGTACTCTTCAGGACAGGCAAATCGATGTGTTCCCGGTAGAGATCCTGGTGGCCCGGCTGGGTGCGACAGTGGCTGGTTTCCAGCACGACGTCTACCTCCGTGCCCATCGGATCAAGCATCTCCAGGAAAACGTCGAACAACCGCTCCTTGGAGACCGCGGCCATCAGGACCGGAATGGTCATGCGGCTCTCTTCGTCGCGATACACGTCATGCCGGTACCCTTCGCACGGCACCACTTGGAGGTCATAGGAAGGGCGAACAGCATCAGTAAGCGTGAAACGGCCGTATCGCGCGATCCGCAAGTGAGCTTCGAGTTCCTCTTCGCTGAGGTTCTCGAAGCTGCCAACGATCGTTGCCGCATCGCCTTCCCGCGTGACATTTCGAATGAATTTTTTCAGGAAGCCCATCGGTGCTCTCGAGTTCCGCTGCCTATTTTAATGGAGATAACTGTGCTCCCCCCGATGTCATCCGTACCATCGCTTTCAATCCCAGGATTTCCATCTCGCTGGCCGGCCAACTCTCGAAGTCTGCTGGACCGAAAAAACCTCAACGCCATACTTCTCGATCACAATGAGTTTGCTGTTTCCAGCCCCCGCGTAGCCGTCCGATTCTCCTTCCACACAAAGGTACGTCATAATTCCGAGGCGTAACCTCGATTTTTCCTTCTTCGCTTTGCCTATGCCCCTTGTGTTCGGCAAATCCATCACGATCCGTGTCACTGGCCGCCACGGCTTTGCAATACGCGCGGGGCACCCGTCGGCCACGCTTCCAATCAATACCGCGACCGCCGTGCTTTTCACACGTCGCTTTAGTTGAACTCTAGCACCGGAATTGCGACAGTGAGCATGGGAACGTGAAAAAACTTGGGCGGGAAGCGGTACCTGCGAAAGCGATTTTCTTTTTTCGAAGAGTCTGCAACCCCGGCAAAGTATTCACCGTGAAACGAAGAGTGAACCAGCATCGATAAACCGGCTCCCGCGGCAACGGTTCCCGCGGCAATATCGGGAGGCGCGTTGAAAGACGCATGGCTAAGTGTTACAACAGACTCGGTCCTCAAAGTCGCATCCAAGCAAGCAACTCGGCCCTCGGGGACAAGCAACACAGCCCTAGTGGAAATCAAGAAGGTTGGAATGATGAAGCCGCAAGCCAGTGTCTTCGCACGTCGGTCCTTGCTGAGTCGGCCTTGCGACTTGATCGGAGGCCGCGGCGAGTTTCGGGTAGGCCCGCAGCGGACCAAGCGTGCGGCGATCCCAGCCGCACACAACGCTGGGAGACGATGGACCGTGCTTTCCCGGCGGTTTTTCATGGCCGTGCTCACGATCGTGGCCGCATACCAACTGACAGCAGCCAATCCGGCCCAGGCTGGTCTCCTTGATTCTCACGCCCAAGCCACGGGGCAACGCGGGGAAGCGACCACCGGCACGGAGGAGCCACAGCTAGCCTCGTCCGACGCCGCGAAAAAGCCCCCCAACATCATCCTCATCCTGGCTGATGACCTCGGCTACGGAGACCTGGGCTGCTACGGACAAGAGAAAATCCAAACGCCGAATATCGATCGTCTGACGGCGGAGGGGATGAGGTTTACCCAATTTTATTGCGGCGCGCCCGTATGCGCCCCGTCCCGATGCGTGCTGATGACCGGTAAACATCTGGGCCACGCCGCGATCCGTGACAACTCGGAAGTTCGGCCCGAGGGCCAATTGCCGCTCCCCGATGAGGAAATCACCTTGGGCGAGCTGTTACACAGGGCGGGCTACCGAACGGCTGCCATCGGCAAGTGGGGACTGGGACCTCCCGGCAGCAGTGGCGATCCCAACCGTCAAGGATTCGACCTCTTCTTCGGCTATAACTGCCAGCGCCACGCCCACAACTACTTTCCCACCTATCTGTACCGCAACGGGGAGAGGATTGCCCTGAACAACCCCGACTTCGCAGCCCATCAAAAGTTTCCGACGGGAGCGAACCCCGAAGATCCAAACTCTTTCGCCCGCTATCAAGGAAACGACTACGCCCCCGACGTCATGCTGAGGGAGGCCGTCCGTTTCATCCAAGAGAACAAGGATCGTCCCTTTTTCCTTTACTTCCCCTCAACCATCCCGCACCTGGCCTTGCAGGTACCGGACTCGTCATTGGCGGAATACGTTGGAAAGTTTCCCGAGACCCCCTATTTGGGGCAAAAGGGCTATCTGCCCCACAGGACGCCGCGGGCGTGCCTCGCCGCAATGATCAGCTATCTGGATCGCCAGGTGGGAACCATCATGAAAACCGTGAATGAACTGGGACTGGCCGAAGAGACGCTGGTCCTGTTTACCTCCGACAATGGCCCTCCTGAGGATGTGGGCGGCGCCGATACCCAATTCTTCGGCAGCAACCGGCCGTGGCGCGGCTTCAAAGGGAGCGTCTTCGAAGGCGGCGTACGCGATCCCTTCATCGCCCGATGGCCGGGTCGCATCGCCGCTGGAAGCGTCAGCAAGCACATTGGCATCTTCTACGACCTGCTACCCACGCTTGCCGAACTTGTAGGCTGTCCCGCCCCGCCCGATTGCGATGGCATCAGCTTTCTTCCCACATTGCTGGGAGGCGAGCAGAAAAAACAACACGAATTCGTATTTTATGAATTCTACGGCTACGGAGGCCAACAAGCCGTGCGCATGGGGCGTTGGAAGGGCATTCGGGAGCAGTGCTACCGCATTCCGGAAGGGCCGATGATGCTGTACGATCTGGAAAACGATCCCCAGGAAACGACGGACGTTGCCGCCCAGCACCCCGACATCGTCGCCCGGATCGAGGAAATCTTGCGGACCGAACATCGCAACCATCCCTACTGGGACTTCAAGGAGAAGCGGCGTCCGCCGCGTCCCGCCCCCACGGCCTCGCGGTAGAAAACCGTATCTCGCTGGAATGCGTGGCACTACGTGGCATACTCTTTCTCATCGATGCTTTTCACATCACCGTCGCTGTGCATGAGCCGTGTAGGCTCGTCGCCGATGATAGCGTGGGCGGTTGTCCCGAGGGTATGGGCCTTGCTCTTGCTTGCCGGGGTGGTGTTCGGTTGTCGTCCGGCGACTCAGCCCCAGCCCACGACAGAGAGGGCAACGCCTGCCCCCACAGGCCGCGACGCCCCACCCCGAGCAGAATTGTGGTACTTGCAATCGGTCTTCGGTCGGCATGTGGGTTACGAACATCAATCCATTCGCCCCGTTCCGACGTCGCAGGGCACTATGTGGGAAGTCACCGGCGAGAATCGATTGGCCGTCAACCGTTCCGGCACGACAATCGAGATCGCGATGCGGTACCGGAGCACCGAGACGCCCACGGGGGAATTGCGGGACTTTGAGCTGGAAATGATTCAAGGCCCTTTAATCACTCGGCAGCGCGGTCGAAGAGACGGCGATCGCTTGCAACTGGAAGTCGAGGCAGCCGGGCGGCGGAGCACCGTCGCCATTCATCTCCCGCCCCATTGCGGCGGCCTTCTTGGCATTCAAGCCAGTTTGTGGCGTCAGCCGATGAACCCGGGAGAGCGACGAACCCTACACCTTTTCCTGCCGGGACTGAACGCCGTCGGAGAGGCGATCCTAAGCTCGGAGGCTTGGGAATCGGTAACCTTACTCGATACAACGGCGCGACTGCTGCGAATTCGAGTCGCCACGAAGATCGGCAACTCCTCAACGCTTCATGCGATCCTCTGGTGCGACGCCTCCGGCCTGATCTTGCGACAGCGTCTGGAGTCGCTGAACGTGATTTCGGAGTTGACCGACAAAGATCGGGCCGTGGCCGATCCGACGGCCATGCTGGACCTCGTGAATGACATCCGCATTCCAGTGGATGTCGCGCCCGACAAAATCGCCTCCGCTCGCACGGCGGTCTACCGGCTACGTTTCCCATCCGAGGGGTGGGAGATGCATGTGCTCGCCGACTCGCGGCAAAAGGTTCGCGTGATCGATGCCCACACCTTGGAGATTGAAGTTCAGTCCCGGCGTCTTTCCGACATCCAAGGCAAGCTACCCGACTGCGTTGATCCTGCCAGCGACGAAGATCGTAAGCCCAACACATACATTCAATCGGACGCTGTCGAGATTCGCCGGATGGCGGAGGAGGCGGTTGCCGACATCCCCTCCGGCAATGCCCTGGCAGAGATCGCGGCGATAGAGGCCTACGTTCACCGCGTGATGGTCGATCGCAACTATCGCAACGCCTTCGCCACGGCCTTGGATGCCGCGAAAAACCTGGAGGGTGACTGCACCGAACACGCCGTACTATTGGCCGCCTTGGCTCGCGCACGCGGCTTTCCAGCCCGACTGGCGATGGGCCTGTTATACCACGAACGCGCACTCTACTATCACATGTGGACCGAGATCTGGATCGAAGGCTGCTGGCTTCCTCTGGACGCCACGCTTGGTCTGGGTGGGGTTGGCGTGGGGCACATCACTCTGGCGCGAAGCAATCTTGCCGCTCCCGAAGCCCTGGTCGATTTCCTACCCCTCATGCAGGCAATCGGTCAACTCCAGATCGAGGTCCTAGACTTGAGGTAACGCCACCCGGAAACATCTGCCCGAATCATCATGCATGCGCTGATCGCGACGGCCGGTCGCATCCGAAGAGCCCACCGCAGGGGCGATTGCTGGGTTCAACGTCTTGCGGTGATGGAACAAAACGCCTCACAATATATGGCAAGCGCATCGTGCAATCCGTCGGACCTTGCGCTGCAGTACTAGCTGGACTTTTGCAAGTTGGGTTCACAAACTCCGCTCTCCCCTCGTGGGATTGAAGGAAGACGGTAGTTTAGTGCGAAAACGACCTTCCTGGTTTTTCTGAATTACCCAGAGCTTCAGTTTGCCGCCCTCTCTCAGAGGGGAGGCGAACAGTTTGCAAACGGCCAGTGCTAGGCGAGCGCGATTCTAGCGTACCAAAACGAGTTTTTTACTCATTTCACCAGGCCCGCATTTCGCCTGCTCCTTTGCTGAATGCTGACTTTTCATTGACGGCATCGCGCCGTCAAGTTACGATTCGATATTGAGGTCGATTGGCGATCGTGGCAAGACCCGATTGCGAATGAACAGTCGCTGAGAATTCGAGACCGAGGAGCCTTGCGGGGCAAGTGAACCAGATCGGGCCTATTTCAGGGAGATCGTTTATGCGGCGAGCAATTGCGAGGTCGACTCCTGGTATCGAGGTAATGCGCAAGCCGTTTTGGGTCGTCATCGTGCTCGTGACATTGGGCATCTTGATGGGGCTGGCAGCGTGGAGCGGAAAAGTCTTTGGTCAACAGCCGCCGCAACCGCCCGTTCCAGCCCCAGCGGCGCGGCCGCCTGTTCCTGCTCCTGCCCAGCACGCACCGCCCGCCGCCCCAGCACGCCAGCGTTTGCCTGCCCCTATCGAAATCGGAGGCAGCGACTTGTTAACCAAGGATGGCGTCCAGCTCCGCGCCACCTTCTACCCTTCCCTTGAGGGCAAAGAGAGCGTGCCTGTGATCCTGCTTCACGGCTGGAAGGGGAGTCGCCGCGACTTTGTCCGGCTGGCACCGGTTCTGCAAGGGGCCGGATACGCGGTTTTGGTACCCGATCTCCGCGGCCACGGTGACAGCACGCAACGCATGGTCGGCGGGACCATGACTACAATCAAAGTCGATCTCATGCCCCCCGCCGAAACCGCTCGGATGGTGCAATTCGATCTGGAAGCATGCAAGGCATTTCTCAAGCAAAAACACAATGCCGGAGAACTCAATATCGAGAAGCTGAGCCTGATTGGCATGGATGTAGGTGCCACCGTGGCTCTGGATTGGGCACGTCTGGATTGGAGCTGGCCGATCTATCCGGGGCTCAAGCAGGGCCAAGATGTGAAAGCGCTCGTCCTTATTTCCCCGCGTTGGTCGGTCCCTGGATTATCCGTCCAAGCGGCCCTGAATCATCCCGGCGTGCGGCAACAGATTTCAGTGTATCTTATCGTAGGGAGGGAGTCCGCTCGCGACGTGGGCGAAGCACGGCGAATCTACAACCTGCTCGCGCGATACCACCGCGTTCCCGACCCTAAACAGACCGTTGAGGGGCAAGACCTCTTTTTCGTAGGACTTCCCACCTCCTTGCAGGGCCGCGAATTGATGGCCCGCTTCGAGCAGGAGATTTTCGACTCGATCCTGAGCTTCCTCAATGACCGCGCAGCCCAGCTCCCGATTCCTTGGCAGGAGCGAACGGGCAGGAAGTAGAGCCTGGCCCTATCTCTCACCGGATTCTTTGCCCGACACATTCACAACGGGGCCTTGTTGAGGGGTTCCAACGGTGGGAGATCGCTCGCATCCTCGGGCTTGATTCTCAGAAGCGGGATCTCGCCGCTCTGCCCTGTCGCGGCTTGCAAAGGCTGAATCAGGAGCGGCGTCCCAAGAGGAAGTAAATCCGGAGAGGGAATACGATCCCGATTGAGTTGATACAGGATGGACCATAGTGAGGCATCGCCCAGGTACCGTTGCGCCAGTCCTGGCAGCGTATCGCCATCCTGCACCCGATGGATGGTCGAGGAAGAATTCGAAGTATGTGGGGCTGATTGGGCGAGGACGGACAGTCGCCCTCCCTTGTTGGTAGATAGCTCCCTCTTGTTTGCGGGGAGCTCCCCACCACGGCCTTCTTCTGTCGCAACGCTCCCTTGAGTTGTGCCGGTCCGCGACGTTGTCCTGATCGGCGTTGAATGTGCCTGCGCGACTACCGCCCCAACATCCGTTTCGCGAGAACTCCTGCCAGGACCGGGGAACCCGGAGCCGATTCTGGGCAGGGACTGGTGATCGTTCAGGCGTGCTTCAATGGACCGAATTTGTCGTAACAAGCTGTCCGCGGCAGGAATCATGCCGCGTGTTGTTAGTATCTCGTCATCCGTTTTGGATGCTGTTTGGATGGACAAGAGAGAATCCGTTGACGATGAATCACCAGCAGTCTCGGTCGTAAAATCCGGGTTCGACCGAAGTCGGCCGCGCGGGTGCATCAGCACGGCCCACACTGTCGCCCAAGACATGACGGCGACTATCAAGAATACCCATAGGCCGCGATCCACGGGAAGGCCCTCGAACGGTTGTCTTGACGACAAGCGTCTTGTGTGCGACCATCCGTGAAGTCCCCGGATGCCGAGACACTCCTTTCGGCATACGACGCCCGGATCAAACACAAGGCCGGCTAGGATCGCCGGCCTTCCTTTTCAGTATCGGGCATCCTGACCGATGAGATGTAGTTCGCCAAGGCAGGCCCGTCCCATTTCCCGGATCGTTACCGTTCGAAGAATCCAAATACGCTTCTCCGTCGGCAAACATTCCCGACGCGCAGGTCAACTGTGCGAGATGTCTGCCCCCGATGACCCAACATGCAAAGCGGCAGACAATCCCTTACCGTCCCCCGGTGCTCTCCATCGTCCCCTGCTCTCAAGAGACATACTGGGGAACCTTTGCCTCCTTGCCCTGAGACTCCGGGACAGCGGTCATCCATATCAGAATCGGCGAGGCAATGAAAATAGAACTGTACGTACCAACCGTAATGCCTACCAAAAGCGTAAACGCGAACGCGTGAATTCCCGCCCCGCCACCAATATAGAGCACGATGATCACGAAAAGCGTCGTGAGACCGGTGATTAATGTACGGCTCAACGTCTGGTTGATACTATCGTTGATCACGCGGATTGTGAGATTAGGATTCTTTCCCTTAACCTCGCGAATACGGTCGAATACCACAATCGTATCGTTAACGGAATAACCTACGATCGTCAGAAGGGCCGCCAGCACGGACAGGCCGATTTTGAATTCCACGATGAGCAGGAACTGCAAGACTCCGGTCAAGTAGGCACTCAAAGCGATCATACCGACCGTAATAAGTACGTCGTGCAAGAGTGCCACCGCCGCCGCGAAGCCGTAGCTAAACCGTGTGAAACGTACCCATAGATACGCGACAATCCCAATCACACCCAGGGCTAGGGCATACAGCGCTCGGATGCGAGTACTGCCGGCCACTTTTCCACCTATGGTGTTCGAGGACGGGAAATAAGGGATGGCATCGAACTCCGTGCGGACCTGCTCCGCTACCTGCATGCCCTTCTCCGGTGGCAGGTCCAGGCTGACCTCCCATTCGTTGTAACCAGCGGTATCACCCCGCCGATACTCCCGATTGTAAATCTCGAAATCGGCATTCTTATCCGGTCCGGGCAGTTTGCCTAATTGTTGCGCAAACAAGCCATTGACTGTGTCGTAGTCGATTTTGTGGTCAAAAAGCAACTTGACTCGTGTGGGCCAAGCTCGCACAGCCTGTGCTCCAGACCTCGAAGAATTTTTTTCTGTCTGGGCCGTTGACGGTGCCGGTGTCGCACTCGCCCCGCCCTCGCTGGGCGACTGGGCAGCGCGCATGGGCGTGGGGCCCCCCGATTCGTTCACCGGTCCCGCCGATCCGGTCGCCGGCGCGGTTGAAGTCGCACCATGTGCATTCGCCGGGGCAGGTTCGATCCCAGGCGTGGCCGCAGAAGGGCTACCCTGCTCAGGCGATTCCCCGAATATCCAAGGCGAGAGAGCCAATCCGCCCATTCCGGCAAGACTTCCACCACCCCCCGGAGCGAGATACGCACCGGCCTCGGTCACCGGCTGCACTTCCAGCGAATAATGGACCAATTCGTCGCCGAATATCTCGCTGATCCGCTTCTTGACCTGATCCAAATAGTCCTGGGCCTCTACGCCTGGCTCGGAGGCCGTATTGATCACAAAGCGGCGATGCGGCTCTTCACCCTCCAAACGGACATCGCTGACGGCCAGGTCGCGCAGCTCTTGCAAACGATGCCGCACCTCGCCGATATCCTTCGGCTCCTTGAAAAGCAATTCCACCGCCACGCCGCCGGTAAAGTCGATGTCCAGTACCCCCTGTCCCCGTAGGAAAAGGGCACCCATTCCCAAGACAATCACTATTACGGAGGCCGTTACGGCATACTTGGCCATGCCCATGAAATCGTAGTTCGTGGCCGAGATGACCTGCATCATCGTCAGTTTCTTGATCCATCGCTTCCGTTCCAAGATTTCAAACGCCACGCGAGCGAGGAATACAGCGGTGTACAAGTTCAACACCAAACCGAGAAACAGCGTTACGGCGAAACCTCGCACCTGATCGGTACCCACGGCATACAGCACCGCAGCCGTCAACATCGTGGTAATATTCGAGTCGATGATGGCACTCATGGCCCGCTCGAAGCCATTGCGAATGGCCATCCGCACCGTGGCCTGGCGGCTCAGTTCCTCGCGGATCCGTTCATAAATCAGGACGTTTGCATCGACCGCCATACCCACCGTCAATGTCAAGCCCGCCAACCCGGGCAAGGTAAAGGCGGCCTTCACGAGTATCATCAATGCCACCAACATCAAAAGGTTGAGCACCACCGCTACGCACGCGATCACGCCCGCGAAGCGGTAGTAGGCGATCATAAATGCAAAGACCAATATTGACGCAATGATCATCGAAGTCACACTTTGCCGGATCGTGTCGCGACCCAGTTGCGGACCCGTAATCAGGCGGCTGATCGGCTGGGGGCTGAGCATGGCGGGAAGACTCCCAGCCTCCAGAACTTGCAACAGAGACCGCACCTCTTCCTGCGTAAAGTTGCCCGTAATCTGCCCCTGGGCGGAAATCGTCGAGCGAATCGTAGGAGCAGAATACAGGTAACCGTCCAAGACGATACCCAACCGCCGCTCGAATCCCGTATTCGGGTCGGGGCGATTTTCGCTGGTCAGCGTAGCGAACCGCTGCTGGGCACTGCCGACTCGGAGCACAAACGATACGCAAGGCCGCCCGCTCTCGTCAACGCTTTCCCTGACCCGTAACAGGTCCGCACCCGTCACGTCGTAGGGGTCTTTCACGACTAGCACCTGGAGCCAAGGCTCGCCCCGGTATTCTCCTTGCCGGATCGCCACCTCCCCGAAACTACCAACACCTTGCTCCTGTCCGTTAGCGACCGGAACCCACCATGCCAATAGATTCCCCTGATCGTCGTACAATTCCAGTTCGTCAGGCTTGAGGGCTTGCGCGCGCTCCATGAGGCGGCGGTGGTCCCGGGCATTCGCCAAGATGCGGAACTCCAGCGTCCCCACGCTGCTGATGACCCGTTCCAGACGATTCACCTCGTCTTCATCGACCTCGGGCACAATGATCTCGATCTGTCGCGGGCCAAAGCGGCGTATCGTAACTTCCTTGACGCCGGACGGGTTCACGCGTTTGTTCAACGCCGCAATGAGCTGGTCCATGTTGACTTCGGCGGCCTCTCCAGCCGCCCCCGGCCCGGTACCACGACCCGGTTGCCGAACGGTTCCCTCCACTTCGTACACCAGCGTCACGCCACCACTGAGATCGATGCCGAGCTTGGGCGGCCAACGGGTTAACACGATGAACAGGCTCACGGCCACCGTGAAAAAGAAAATGGCCAGTTTTCCGCCGTAATCGGGCAAGCGCATCTGCTTGGCCAACAAATAGCCTAGCGTGATCGGAACCACCAGAACCAAAGCCAACGTACCAAAAAAGATGACCGCGTTCATAAGACGCGTGAGAAATCCCGGCTGCGTCGCCTGCCCGCCGCCCGCCCTTTCGGCCACGGTTTGGCCCGACGTAGCTGCATTCGGTCCGGGAGTCGTATCTTGGCCACCCTTTGTCCCTGCAAGCTGGGCCCCCCCCTGCTCGGGCGACTGCCCACCCCCAGGTGCGGCTTGCGAATCGGTCACCGGCGCAGTTCCGGAAGGTTGTGCCGCGGAAGCGTCTCGTGAGGCATTCACAGCCCCCCCATTCGTAGCCCCCCCATTCGTCTGGGCATCCGCCTCGGGCGCAGTGGGTCCAGGGGAAGGCGTACCCAGCTCCGGCCCGGCCGCGTCCGATGCCCCGGCCGACGCCGCGTCTTGAGACGCTGCTCCCGCGGCCTCTTCTGCAAAGGCACTGGGACAACCTGCCCCGCGGTCCAACATAGGCACCAGGAACGCCGCTACGACCCAAAGCCCGATTCCCAAACTTAAGCGCTTTTGCCGCATGTGTAAAATCTCGTGCAGATTCGATCAACCTGTATCGGTTCGATTATTGCAACGGTCGCCAGAGCGAATCGCGATATACTCGCGATGTGCAACGAACACGACTCGCCGTTGGCGGCGACCACCACATTCGTCACTCTATTTCGTCGCTCTCGCTTTCTTCGCTCTCGACCATAACCGGCAGCAGCTCCCCATCATCGCGTCTGCGGTGATCGCGTTCATTTGACAATCCCGCGTCATCACCGTCGATCAACTTTTCGAAGAAGGGGTCCCCGCCGGTTCGGCGTTGAAGACACGAGCAATCGCCGAGAGCGCCACACGAATTTTAACGTTATTTCCTTCATCCACTCGAAGGGTCACCGACGGTTCCGGACCATCGCGATTGACGTTGGCCACAACGCCGTAAATACCGCCGATGGTGAGTACCCGATCGTCCTTCTTGATACCGGCTAGCATGGCTTCGCGGCGTTGCCTTTCCCGTCGCTGTGGCCGAATGAGAATGAAGTAGAAGATGACGATCAGCGGAAGCCAAAGACTCAACAGCGTCAACCAAGCGCCAGCCCCGTCCCCGCCGGGCGCGGCGCCCGCCTCCGCAAACATGACCCATGCACCAAAATCAACCATCATTCCTCTTCTTGTTGTATTGTAGGCAGTTGCTACAAAGCGGCGAGACCCCGGAATGGGAACAACAGATTACATCCACGTACAGCAATGCACACCAGGCGATCGCCGCCATCAACCTAAAAACACACTAACCACAGCGGCCAAAGCCCCCCCATCCGTGGCAATTGATGAAACCGCGAGAGGGTGCCCCTAAGGAATAAAGCCGCCTTCTCCAGTAACTACAGCCCAGTATCATAAAGTTTCCGAAAGAGGGCAACAAGGGGAGAAACCGGCTCGGGGATTGCAGCAATGCGTGGTATCCCCACCTCACGCGTCCCATGGGCGTCAGCCGATTCGCCGGTTCACCGGTTCGAAATTGGCCTTGGAACTGGACTTTTGCAACTTAAGGTCACAAGCTCCCACCTTCCCCGGGGAGATGGTGGGGTGAATGCAGTTTCCCATGAAAACAAATTTCCTTGCTTTCTTGAATTGTCCAAGACTCCAGTCCGTAGCCCTCTTTCAGAGGGGGGATCGGGTACTTTGCAAAAGTCCAGTTAGAACGGGCTTGAACGCCTTAAACCTTGTCGGCGGTGGGGCAAATGAACCCCTCGCGGTACTCGCGGTGCAGTAGGGCGTTCGCCTCGGCGGAATCCACGAACACCTCTTTTTCCGGGTCGAATCGAAGCTGCGGCCCCAGGGAAATGGGGTACTTCTGCAAATCGACGCCGTTATCCGTCAGGTGCCGCAAGGTGCGATCCAGAGTGGCCGCGTTATCATCCAAACTCTTGACGCTGTCTAGGATGCGTTTGGCCTCATCGGGCGAGACCTTGTTCTGCTCGCCAAGATAGTAAGAAATGTTTCCCAAATGGCTAATGGCCGCCGACAAGTGCCCCTCTCTAGCAGGGGCGTTCAGTTTGCCGGGGTCTTCCGCCAGTACCGCGTCGATAAAATTCTTGAAGTGATTGCCGCTGCCGCCGAATTGCTTGATGGGTTTCATGTTCTTATCGAAGGCCACGCAACGCGAATAGGTCTGTTGCGACAGGTAACCCTCGGTCCCGTAGAAAATGACACCGATCCGGCCCTCGCCCGTCGTCTGAAATAGCGCATTGATTTCCTCATCCGCGGAGTTGGCGACGGATAGTCCTCGCGTTTCAAAGACGATGCACTTGTCGCCGTAATCGTAGATCGAGACCTCCGTGTTGGCAGTGTCGCCGGCATCCACGTAGGAATCGTCCTTGCGATCGGCTTGATATCCCAGGCGACCGCCATAGCTGATCACCGACAGCGGATGCGTTGTAATGCCCAGGCCCCAGCGTGCGATATCGGTCTGGTGCGGTCCTTGATTCCCCAAATCGCCGTTACCATACAAACGCTGCCAATGCCAATCGTAGTGGAATTGAGGCCGCGTGCAACGAGGTTGCGTGTACGGTGCCGGACCGCTCCACAGATTAAAATCGACCTCTTGTGGGACTGGATAATCCCCCTTCGGTCCAATGGATTTGCGGCGTTTGTAACACAATCCGCGGGCGAGCTTGACTTCGCCGATTCCTCCCTTCCGGAGGAACTCCACCGCCTCGATGATCGCCGGATTGGATCGGCACTGAGTTCCCACCTGGCACACGCGATGATACTTTTCTGCCGCCGCCAGCAGCGCCTCGCCCTCTGGAATGTCGTGACAAAGCGGCTTTTCGATATAGGCGTGTTTCCCTGCTTGCATCGCCCAAACGCCGCACAGGGCGTGCCAATGGTTCGGTGTCGCGGTGCTGATCGCATCGACGGCCGGATCGCCAAACGCCTCCCGCATGTCCAATACCAGCTTGGGGCGATAACCTTTCGTCTTGTACAAACCTTCCAAGCGGGCCTCGCCGACCTTGCGGTCCGCATCGACCAAGTAAAGGATTTGGACTCGCGGGTCGTCGGAAAAGGCACTGATGTGCTCACCACCTCGACCGCGAATCCCGATGATGGCCATACCCACCTTTTCGTTGGGACTCTGACTTCTCCCAATGCGCGGCACGGCCAAGGTGGCAGCTAACGACCCCACCGATATGCCCACGAAACGACGCCTGCTGACACGGGCCATTGTGATACCTCCAGAAGACAGTCTTACCCGAACGAGTCCACAGCGCCAATTGCGAGGAATTCAGCCGCTCGGCACTCGCCAAAGCGAAATTGCTTCGATTATAGTTGCGGGCCAACCTTTGCGAAACCATGCCAGTACCCCGCTAC
>DYLS01000097.1 GCA_020721965.1 Blastopirellula marina
CGACCATCTTTCAAGCATAACCGCCTTTTCAGGCGATTCAACCCGCAAATCCTGTAAAAGCATCAGGCTTGGCAGATGGTATTTCGCCGGATGGTATTGGGTATTTACTGTTTGCACGGTGTGGAAATGCAATAGCGTATCACGGGAATCGCATGGATTCGCGTCGGTGGTGGAGTCGCTCGCAGCCGCCGACAGGCTTGCGTGGGCCAGCGCTGCGTTGCTGTGCGTCACCGGATAGCCCCCGCATCGATGCTTCGCTTCCGCAGCCCGCTGGACCAGCCGGCCTTGAACCCGAAACTCTCGTGTGGCCCCCAATAACCCTCCGGCAATCCAGTAGCCAGCCGGCCGTGCCGTGCGGAGTGTAGATTGGCCTGTTGGGAACAGCATGGGCTGACGAGTGTGATGCGGTCCAAGGCTCATGCGGGCCAAAAGGAAGCGGCAAGCTAGACCGGTTCCACGTCCACGACATCGAGTTCGATGGATGCGCCTCGTTGGATGAAGGAGACCATGACGATCAGGTGATGTTTGCCGCGCCGGTTGACGATCACGCCTTCCAGGCCCTCCAAGGGACCGCTGCGAATTCGCACGACTTTCCCCGGCTCCAGCTTGTCCTGGGGCGTGATCGGTGCGCCGGATTCGATCGCCTGTCGGATTCGGCGCAAGTCCAGCACCAGGCGTTCCGCGTTAGGGACCGACAAACATCGGGAGACGCAATTGGTGGTCATGGCGGCGTGTCGATCCCCTTCGTCCCCGCGCAAAAATACGTAGCCAGCAAAGAGGGGATTCCAAGAGGTGCGAATCCTGCCGTCGCCCAACTTGACCCGGTGGGGAAACAAGGGGCAGTAATGGTGAATTGCCAGCTCTCGTAGCCGACGCACGAAGGCCTTCTCCCGGCGCGCCAGGGTATAGATTACCCACCACTGCTTTTCCCCAGCGGGCTGGTGGTCGAGCAAGTCTTCGGGATAGATGTCGGGTTCGCGGGGTAAGATCGGCATCGCCTCGGCGATCCTGGCAAAGAAAAGCCCCTTCATGAGTCCCTTCGCGGATCACGTCTCTAGCCCAGGATACCACATTGCATCGAGCCGACCAATCCGAGCCGGGCGTATCCGATGCGTGTACTTTTCGTCCTCAGCAGGGCGTACAGGCGGGGACGGACGCCGGGTATATGTGGCCGTTCCAGAGCCGGCGATCGGTTCAGGCCACGGCTTTTGGGCACACTCCGTGCCCATGGGGTCCGCCGGGCTGGCCTCGGACTGCCACCCCAAACTGCCGCCATCTCGTGGTGCCGATGTGTCCCAATCTCTCCAGTGTACTCACCAAACCCTGGCCTGACCAATCGTCGCGATGAACAGGAGCGGGTGGAGTCCCATTCTTTACAGGGGAGACGCATGCGTTGCATCGGCGCGTAGGGGGCAGGAGCACGTGGGTTTCGGTGGCGCGTCGCTGGCAGGGGTGCAAGAGTCGCGGGGGCGTGTGGGTGGCAGGATCGCAAGACTCGCCGGGGCGCATGATAGCGGGGGCGGAGGGCCCGCACTTGCGACGCCCTCGAAGCCGACTTGCAGCGTGCCCAGCCGTTCCAGCAGGTATGGGGCTTGCCGACAGGGTATGGGGCCGAGTTATGGGGCTTGCCGATGCGGTTCTCCCAGGTGCTGTCCCCCCATAAACAGAGGAGGGTGGCATTGCGATATAATGCGCTAATGCGAAAAAGTGAGTGGATGTGCCGCCTCGGCCGTCGCGCTCGGCGACAAAACGGGGGGCACGTGAGGATCGGGGAAGGGCCTCTGCCGATAGCCGCGACTTGGAGAGGATCGCAGCGGCGTCCTCCAATCGCCGCCTTTCTCCAATCTGAGGGGGGGAGCTTGAGGGAATAGCGGCGCAGACTTGCTGGCGGGGCAGGCCGGGGCTGCAAAATTCGATTGGCGGAACCTTCGACGCAACCTTCGGCGCAAGTCGGCGGGGCCGGTGTGGGGCCGTCATGATTACCTTCTGTGGAGTGGAAACGCATGGCCGAGCAGTCGCCCTGGATCATCCAAACGAACGCCACTCGATTTCAAACCGATGTGCTGGATCGCTCGAAAGAGGTACCGGTGGTGGTCGATTTCTGGGCCCCTTGGTGCGGCCCTTGCCGTTTTCTGACGCCGATCTTGGAAAAGCTCGCTCGTGAGAAAAATGGCGCCTTTGTGCTGGCCAAGGTGAATACGGACGAGGAACCGAGCTTGGCGGCGGCGTTCGGCGTTCAAGGAATTCCCGCCGTCTTCGCGATTCGGGAGGGGCGGCCCGTGGATCAGTTCACCGGGGCGTTGCCGGAGTCGCAGGTTCGGGCCTGGCTGGAGGGCATCCTTCCGAGTGAAGACGAAAGGCGGTGCGAAGCGGCCCGCGCCCTGGCGGCCCAGGATCCGGCCGCCGCCGAAAAGGCCCTGCGAGAAATCCTGGTGGCGTTTCCTGCGAGCAAGGCCGCCCGGCGGGTGCTCGCCGAGCTGCTTTGCGCCGCCGGCCGGTCCACCGAGGCCAAGCCGCTGTTAGAAGAACTGGCCGACTTGGGGGGGATGGACGAGGCTGTCGAGCGGATGCTATCGGAGATTCGTCTCCAGGAATCGGCGCAGGCCCAGGGCGACCCGGCGGATTTGCAGGCCAGGCTGGCGTCGAACCCCAACGACTGCGAGGCCGCCCTGGGATTGGCTGAAATCGAGGCCGCCCGGCACGATTACGCCAAGGCCCTGGAGCACGCTCTGCACGTGGTGGCCCGGGACCGCGGCGACCTCCGCGAAAAAGGCCGCGCCTTGATGCTCCGCATGTTTCAAGTGCTGGGCAGCGCTCATCCGCTCACCGAGGAGTACCGCCGCCGGCTGACCCTGGTCCTCTTCTGAACGCCTGGCACGAGGTGACTCGCCCTCGGGCATGACGAGACAGCCAGCGGGGCCGGCCAGCCGGATGAATGAGGAAACCGGACAATCGAGGAGAGGAGAACCGCCCGCCATGGCCTCCACGGTCGCCTCGGAAAACGGCACGACTTGCCAGACCGCGGTGGTTCGCTTGCGAGGCGCGAGGGTCCACAATCTGCGGGACCTGAGTGCCGATATCCCGGGAGATCGTATCGTGGCGATTACAGGGCCAAGCGGTTCCGGCAAGAGTTCCCTGGCTTTCGACACGCTGTACGCGGAGTCGCAGCGCCAGTACCTGGAAACGCTCTCGGTCTCGGCTCGACGGTTGCTACCGATGCTGGAGCGGCCCGATGTGGATTGCATCGAAGGGCTGCCCCCTGCCGTTTGTGTCGATCAAAAACCGGACACGGCCAATCCTCGCGGGACGGTTGCCACCGTGACGGAGGTGTACGACCTTTTGCGTCTGTTGTTCGCCCGGCTGGGAGAAATGCGGTGCCCCCAATGCGGCGAGCCTGTGGCGAAACAGACCTCCCAGCAGGTGCTCACCGAACTCATGCACATGCCAGAGGGGATGAAGGCCGTAATTTTGGCGCCGTTGGTGCACAAGGAGCAGGGTTCCCATCGAACGGTCCTTGCCCGAATCCGCAAGTTGGGCTTCCTGCGGGCCCGGGTCGATGGTGAAATCGTCGATCTGGAGGACGTGGCGGCCCTGGATTCCAACCAGCGGCACAGCATCGAGGCGGTCATCGATCGCGTCATACTTCGGCCGGGTGTCGAATCCCGCCTGGCGGAATCGCTCCGCCAAGGCTTCAAACATGGCAACGGACTGCTCCGCGTGGCCCTGGAGCAAACCGATGGCGACGGCCAGCGGAAATGGGTCGATCGGGTCTTCAGCCGTCGCCGCTATTGCGGGCGATGCGGCACGGGCTACCCCGATCCCGAACCGCGGACCTTCAGCTTTCACAGCGCCCATGGGGCGTGCTGGACCTGCCAAGGGTTTGGATACACCGATCGCTTTGCCGCCGAATTGGTGCTGGATTTCTCGCGCGGCCTGGGAAACGGGGCGGTTCGCTTATGGCGGGACGCGAAGGCCGAATTGAAGCACCATCGCGCCAAGATTGAGCGATTGATGCACCAAGGTGCGTTCGATTGGGCGACACCGCTGGCAGAAATCCCCGAGGCGACTCGCGAAATCCTGATTTACGGCGACCGTGTGGTCCCCCATGCCGCGACCGGAGATCAGTCCCAGCCGTCAAGCCGGCGGGCCGGGCGATTCGTGGGGATCTTGCCCCTGCTGGAACTCCATTACGAGATGCTGGACGACGGTCGGACGCGCAAGGCATGGTCGCGATTCCGCACGCGCGTGCCCTGTTCCGATTGCCACGGCTCCCGATTGGGGCCGTTGGGACGATCCGTCTTTCTCGGCGGAAAAATGATCCATGATGTGACCGCGCTCACCCCGGATCAGGCGGCCGAATTCCTGGCCAGTCTCCCCTGGCCCGCTGCGAGTCGGCCCGTGGCGGAGCCGATCCTGAAGGAGCTTTTGGCCCGGCTGGGGTTCCTATCTCAAGTGGGTCTGACGTATGTGGCACTGAATCGCCCCACTCATACGCTGAGCGGCGGCGAACTGCAACGGGCTAAGTTGGCGGCGGGGATGGGTGCCGTTCTGACCGGCGTCTGTTATATCTTGGACGAGCCATCCGTGGGCCTGCATCCCCGAGACAATGATCGGCTCATCCACGCCTTGCGGTGCCTCCGCGATCGCGGCAACAGCGTCCTGGTGGTTGAGCACGACGAGGCCATCATCCGTTCCGCCGATTGGATTCTCGACATCGGGCCGGGAGCGGGAGAAGACGGCGGCCGACTCGTGGCTCAGGGCACCGTGGCGGACATCGCCCAGTGTGATCACTCGCCCACCGGCCGCTATCTCTCCGGTCGCGACTCGATTCCCGTGCCGCCGCGGCGCAGGCCCGTCTCGCAAGACCGGGCGATTGTTCTGGGAGGCGTTACTACCAACAACCTCCAGGACATCACGGCCGTTTTCCCGCTGGGAGTGTTGACGTGCGTGACGGGAGTGAGCGGGTCGGGAAAAAGCTCGCTCTTGAGCGAGACCCTGGCGCCCGCCTTGCGGCAGACACTTTACAACGTCCCCGCCCAAGGCGCCGCGTACCGGAAGCTGCTGGGGGCCGACCAGTTGGAACGCGTGGTGGAGATCGACCAGTCGCCCATCGGGCGCTCGCCACGAAGCAATGCTGCGACGTATTGCGGAATTTTCGACGAGATCCGCAAGGTGTTTGCAACGACGCGGGAGGCCCGACGACTGGGTTTCACTGCCGCACGCTTCAGTTTCAACGCCCCGGGCGGCCGCTGCGAGGCCTGTGAGGGCCAGGGACGCAAAAAGGTAGAGATGGACTTTCTGCCCGACATTTTCATACCATGTCCCGTCTGCGAAGGGACGCGGTTCAATCGGCCCACCCTCGAGGTCCGGTATCGCGGGAAGAATATCGCAGAGGTTCTCGATCTGTCAGCAGAAGAGGCCCTCGATTTCTTCGGCAATTTCCCCGCCATGGCAAGGCTGCTGGCGGGCCTGTGCGACGTGGGGCTGGGCTATCTGCGGCTGGGCCAGTCGTCTCCCACGCTGTCCGGGGGCGAGGCTCAGCGGATCAAACTCGCCGCCGAGTTGGGGCGGATCGAGAGCGGAAATACGCTCTATCTCCTCGACGAGCCTACCACCGGCCTGCACTTCCAGGACATTCAGCGAGTGCTGGACGTTCTGAACCGATTGGTGGAACGAGGCAATTCGGTGATTGTGGTGGAGCACCAGCTCGATGTCATCAAGTCGGCGGACTGGATCATCGACCTGGGGCCGGAAGGTGGAGCTGGCGGAGGCCGCATCGTGGGCCAAGGTACCCCGGAAGAATTGGCCGGACTCCCTGATAATCACACCGCGCGGTATCTCGCCCGCGCCCTGCCCGCGACCTGACCGGCAAACCGAAAAAAGATCGAGCGCCTCTTCGTGTTGCGGACCGATCTTTTGAATGCTTTTTGATGCCGCACCACGATGGGGCGGCTTTCAGCAGGAATCCTTGGGTGGGGTAGCAGCCTGGGTGTGGCCGAGCAGTCCGAGTGCACTCTTTATAGACATGTGTATCACTGTGATACACGCAGCATGCGAATCGATGCGGGACTCTCTTGGGTTCAATTTGTTCCATAGCACCCAAACTGCCTGTTTTCCTGCGTGATGGCCCCGTTCCTGACCCATTTTCGTGGCCATTGCAAGCATTTCCGCCGTAAAGATCGCTTTAAGGCACGGGATGTGCCTAGAACACACCGTGATTCCCCTCGATTGCAGGGAATGAATTGACTAAATCTTCTTGGAAATCGCACATTACGCTTGCATCCCAGTTTGTCTCAATTATGATAGAGGCTAGGGTCAGTTATGTGCCTGCCAAAATCGTCCCCGAAAGGGTTTGGGATGGGCGGCGGTGTAGCAGGCGGATGATGCCCCCAACCGGGCGGTGAATTGGTTGGAGGCATAGGTATTCGATTACAGATCACGGCAAGGGTGACGAGAGAAGAGAGAGGTAAAAGGAATCGCAGCATGATTCGGCAACTCAGGCTGAACTGGAAAGGTGTTTTGATCGCGGCGGTGACGCTGGTGGGTCTTGTTCTGGGCATCGGTCAGGCCTCGGCGGCCATCGTTTGGGTGGATCCCAACACTTACTCCCTTGGCTCCGCCATTACGCCGCCATTTGTCACGCTGCAGGCTATCCAAGGGGCGACGACGCAGTCGCCGCCCTCTACGCCCACCGTCTATGCGTTGGCGGACGATAAGGGGCATTATTCCTCCGACATGCACTTCTTCGGCTGGAAGACACTCGATGGGAGCACCGTGGTCGATAAGCCGGCGTGGCGGCAGAAATGGGCGGTGCTTAAGGCCGAGTTCGATTCGCCCGTGGCCGTCGTTTCCATGGACTTTTATCGGAACGACTTCTCGGGCGGGCCGCTGACGGATGAGTTGGCCTTTCTCACGGCGTTCAATTCGGTGGGGACTCCGATCTCTACCGTCCCCGTCTCTATCGTTACGAATGCAACCATGTTTACCGCCACCATCTCCTTCTCCAGTCCGGATATCAAGTACGTGATGGCGAGCGGGTTATACAATCCGTCAGAGGGCATCGATCACGATATTTTGATCACCCGGCTCGGCTACAGTACTACGGCATTGGTACCCGAACCGATTTCCCTGGTCGGCCTGGCCAGCGGTGGCGCGGCCCTGGCGATGTGGATGGGGCTGCGGCGGCGGAGGCCCGGCCGCGATGCCTTGCCCACGGCATAGCGGATAGGAAAAGAAACGGTCCCGCGCCGAGAGATTGAGCGCACCCCCGAAACACCACGGAACCGAGGCTCGATCGGCACGACGCCAGGTCGAGCCTCGTCCCCTTTCTTGCCGCTGTTCCACCGTCGGCTAGCGATGGTTCTAGTCTTGAACAGCGATCCACGCCCCGGCGGTCAAGGCACCGCCTATTCACGCCCCTCCGCGATGCGGTCATAATGGACTTCCTGTGGGAATAGCGTCCAGGAAACCGGTGACCTCATGGCGAAGTGTTCGCCGAGGAGCCTCCCATGGTGGCATCCTTCGAGTACATCGAGCGGATCATCACGAATTTTCAGAAGGCGGCGGAGGCCAATACGCAATCGCCTCTCCGCAAAGGGAACCTCGTCGTTTTGACTCCCGCGGACGGCGATGAAATCATGATCACGGGGGACCTTCACGGCCACCGCAAGAACTTCAACGTCATCCGCCGTCTGGCAGGCCTGGACAGGCATCCGCGCCGGCATCTCGTGATCCAAGAGGTCTGCCACGGGGGGCCGACCTACCCTGAAAACGGCGGCTGCATGTCGCACACCGTGCTCGAGGATGTGGCCAAGTTGATCGTCCAATTCCCCAATCGGGTACATTTTCTGCTGGGCAACCACGAGCTGGCGGAGGTCACCGACTATCCCATTCAAAAGAATCGGCAGATGTTGAATCTGCTGTTTCGGCTGGGGTTGCAACATGCGTATGGCCCGGCCGCGGAAAAAGTCCGCCAGGCATACATCCCTTTCCTCAAGAGCTGTCCCCTGGGCGTCCGTTTGCCGGGCGGGGTCTTGCTCACGCATAGCATCCCCGAGAGCGTGGACCGCTCCGGCTTCGATGGTTCGGTCTTCGATCACCCCATCGATGCCGTGGAATTTCTAGAGCACGGGGCCGTTTTTCGGCTGGTTTGGGGGCGCGATTATCGCAAGGAGAATGCCCGCACGTTTTGCCGATTGATGCGGGTCAACCTGTTGATCAACGGGCACGAACCCGCCCCGCAAGGGTACGCCGTGCCCAATGAGTATCAAATCATTTTGGATGGCTGCTCCGAGAAGGCCACCTATCTCCTTTTGCCCCTGGCCTACGATGGCGACTGGACGCAAGAGGAGGTGCTGAAGCGGATTCAGTTTTTGCCGTAAGACGGCAGCTAGCCGGCTCATGCCGCCTGACGTGATAATCGAGGCGGCACTGGCGAAGAAACGGCTGACGCTAGCGATGGGAAGCTCACATCGTTCAAGCTGCGTGGAATCACGGCGTAAAGTCGTCGTCCGGCCCAATCGACTCGACGAATCGGGCCAGCAGGTCGGCCGCGTGATCCATATCTTCCAGGCTGACCAGCTCCACGGGGCTGTGCATGTAGCGGTTGGGAATGCTGACCAGCCCGGTAGCCACCCCTGCTCGATTCACCTGGATGGCGTTGGCGTCTGTGCCGGTGGCCTTTCCGGCGGCCGCCAATTGATAGGGGATGCCGTTGCTTTCCGCCGCTGCGATCAGCCGGTCGACGACCTTGGGATTCATGTTGGGGCCGCGATAGATCACCGGGCCCTTGCCGATTGCAATGTCGCCTTCTTCCTTTTTTTCCAGGGTCGGGCAATCGGTGGCGAAGGTCACGTCGACCGCGATGCCGACGTGCGGATCGACGCCGAAGGCGCTGGTCCGCGCTCCGCGAAGCCCTAGCTCCTCTTGCACCGTGGAGACGGAGTACAGGGCGGCGCGGAGCTTGCCCGGCTGAACCCGGCGCAAGGCCTCGATCACCGTCCACGCCCCCGCCTTGTCATCCAAGCCGGAGGAAATGATCCGCTGGTTGAGGAGCGTGCGGTGGGCGAGTTCGATGGTGATGCAATCCCCCACGCGGACCTTTTCGGCGGCCTCGGCCTTGCTCGCCGCACCGATATCGATCCACAAATCCCTCAGTTTGGGGACGGTCTTGCGTTCCTCTTCGGTCAAGAGGTGGATCGGCTTGCGACCAATGATCCCAGCCACGGGACCGGACGCCGCCCAGATGACGGCGCGCTGGCCGACCAGATTGATCGGATCCCACCCGCCGATCGCCTGGAAGAAAATGAAGCCGTTGTCGTCGATGTACTGCACAATCAGGCCAATCTGATCGCAATGCCCGGCCAGCAGGACGCGGAACGGGGAGGCCGCGTTGCGTACGGCAATGACGTTTCCGTGCACGTCGGTGCGAATCTGCTCGGCGAAAGAGCGGACATGGGTACGGACAACGTCTTGCCCCGGCCTCTCGTAGCCCGACGGACTGGGGGTTTCCAAAAGTTTCGTCAGAAAATCCAGGGCCGTTTGTTCCATACAGATTCTCCGGAGATTGAAGGTCGCGGTGAATGTCTCGGTGCGCTACCGCATCGCGGACCGCACCGCGGGCCCCGGCCAAGTGCGATACTGCCGTTTCCCACCCGCGCCAAGGGCCTGGCGATCCGCGCTTGCGAAGCCTTTTCATCATACTGATTGCAAGGAGACATGGAAACGGACCCCCTGTGAGAGTCAGGCTGCGCGGCGGGGCATATCGCTGAGCACCGCTCAGCGGCAACGGATGGTGCGCATGGAGCGTCTTGCACGGCTGGCATCCCGTGGCGTTTTTATCCGCACGATTGCGGTGCCTGGAGACGAGCCGCGATCGCGTCGCGAGTTCCGTGCTCTGCCCCGCCGCCGGTCAACTCGCGGCCTGCGACGTGTCGGGTTCCTGTTCGCCGAAGCGTTGGCGAAAAGCAGCCACGATGAGATCGGCAGCCGCCTCGTTGCCCCAGCGCTCCACGTTCAAGACCATGTCGTAACCGTGGGGGTCGGCCACGTCCCGGTGGAAGAATCGAGCCACGAATTCTCGGCGTCCAGATTCCCACTCTCGGATTAGGCGGCGGGCCTCCCCGTCGCTGACTTGATGGTCCCGGCAGACGCGGGCAACGCGGAAGCGCTCGGAGGCCACGAGCCGAATGGAAAGCCCTTGCTGGGGCGGCAAAATGTAATTGATACCCCGGCCTACGAAGATGGCGTGCTCCCGTTTGGCCGTCGCCGACACAACCCGCTCCAAGCAGACCAGAAACTTGTCGCTGGTGACCAGATGCGCGTCCAGCCACGTTCCCAAGAGATCGCGGACCCAATTCGCCTTGGTTTCGTCAAGGGATTCCAGCAAAGAAGGCTCCACGCAGTAACGTTCGGCGATGAGCTTGAGGACGTCTTTGTCGATAACGGGAAACTTCAAGCGATTCCCCACCAGCATGGCCACGTCTTCGGCCCCGCAGCCGGCTTCGCGAGAGATGAAGACGTACTCGCGAACGGCGGCCTGCCGCATGTGCGGCGCATCCACGCGGAGCAGATGCTCCGCCACCCGTTGTGCGACGTCCCACCGCCGCATCTCACGCTCGGCTTGAGCGGAGACCTTCGGTTCTCGTAAATCCGTCATGGCACCCTCCCTCGAGCGAAAAGAAAAGAGCAGCGTTTTACGCCATCGACTATGAAAACGGGCGACTGTGGCCCGCCGTCTCGCGCTCGTCGGTGCCGCTGATGCCGGATTCTCCAGCGCCCCTATTATACCCTGAAAAGCGAAAAAACCAGAAAAATCCGCTGGTGCAAGTCGGTCCCCCCTGCGGAGTGCGTTTTCGCGATGCCCCCACCTCGGGCTAACGCCCGAGGCTCGCCCGGCGCCGCACGGTGTATGGATTCGCAATTCGCAGTTGCGTGAACCCCCGAGCCGCCAGCGTAAGCTGGCGGTGGTGCGCCGAGCTACGGTGGCGGCGGTGCAATGATTCACGCTGCCGGCGGAGCGCCGGGGTAACCAGCGTCGGGGCACCCTCAGGATGCGATCCTCGCGTCCAGCCATTGAAGCACATCCGCAATCACCACGTCTCGTTCCGGCTCGCTGATGACCTCATGATATAGCCCGGGATAGATGCGCAGGGTCTTATCCGGGGATGGCGATTGCTCGTGAAAGTCGCGGGCACCGGAGGCGGCGGAGAGCTTATCGGCTCCACCTTGCAGGAAGAGATACGGCAAGTGGAAGCGGCGGGCAGCCGGTTCCAGCTTGCGCGGCAAATCGAGGATCTCTACCGCTGTGCGGACGGGAAATCGCCCACGAAAAACGAGCGGGTCCTCACGCAGGGATTGGATCACTTGAGGGTTTCGCGAGACAGCATGGGCGCCCAACCGCTCGGCCGTCCTCAAGCGGGCCAATCGAAAGTGCGGCCAAATGCGGCTGAGCAGGTAGGCCAAATGCCGGAGCGGCGGCAGTACCCGGGCGGCGATACGAACGGGAGGCCCGCTCAGCACGGCCCCGCGCACGGCCGGCGTGCAGGTCGCCGCGTGAAGGATCAACACGCCCGCTCCCATGCTGTGGCCGAACAAGAAATCCGGGTTGCGTCCGTGCTGTTCGCGCCACTCCGCCAGCACGACGTCGAAATCGTCCACCAGCGTCTCGATCCGATCGATGAATAGCCGTGATCCCGCGGATTGCCCGTGCCCCCGCTGGTCGATCATCTGCAAGGCGTAGCCGGCGGCGTTCAGTCGGGCGGCAAAATCCTCGTAGCGCCCGCAGTGTTCCAGCAGGCCGTGCAGGCCGAAGATTTCAGCCCGAATGCTACCGGCCGGCTCCCAGCGACGAGAAAAAAGCCGGATGCCATCGGGGGTGGTGAAGGTGGAAGTGGATTCCGGCATGGTTGCTCAAGTTTATTCGGCGCGGGGGCAAAATGCGTTGGGGAAAGGCCCGTCGAGCTTATCGCTGGTGATCATTCGCCGATGATTTTGATCAATACCCGTTTGGGGCGCCGACCGTCGAACTCCCCATAAAAGATTTGCTCCCATGGCCCGAAATCGAGCCGCCCCTTGGTAACCGCCACCACGACCTCGCGGCCCATGATCTGGCGCTTATGATGGGCGTCGCCGTTGTCCTCGCCCGTCCGGTTGTGCTGATAGGTCTGCGGCGATGGGTCGAACGGGGCGAGTTTTTCGAGCCATCGTTTGTAGTCCTGGTGCAGGCCCGGCTCGTCGTCGTTGATGAAGACGCTGGCCGTGATGTGCATGGCGTTGACCAGGCAGAGGCCCTCGCGGATACCGCTCTTTTCCACGGCCGCCTGGACCTGTGACGTGATGTTGATGAAATCCATCCGCTGGGGGACGTTGAACGTGAGGTATTCGGTATGGGATTTCATGCGTGGATATCCTGGAACGTTGCTGTACCATGCCGTGACAGACGCCGCGGGGTGAGCCAGCGACGCTAATCGCAAGGTACGCGCAAATGGACGGCTTGGCAAGTATGGGAGTCTGCGGGCGTGAGGTGCAAGGCGGATTCGCCGTGGCACCACCGCCAGCTTACGCTGGCGGCTCGGGGGTTCACGCAACTGCGCGCAAGGCTAATCCATGCACCGTGCGGCGCCGGGCGAGCCTCGGGCGTCAGCCCGAGGTGGAGCATTATTTCAGACAGGAGCCTCGGGCGTCAGCCCGAGGTGCAGGCATGGACCAATTCCGGGGTAGTAGCACGGCGTTCCCTCGCCAGCGAGGTGTCGGCCGCCAATCGCATCGTGACCGACCACTGGCCGTTCTCGTCGGGCCGAACGAGCCAGTGTGGCTGGACCGCGACCGACTGATGGACCAACTCGAAGCCACCCTCCGATTGGCTGACCGTCTCGACGGGGAAGGCACGGATGCCCCCGGGGACTGACATCAGAAGCCGCACGTCGATCCCCTGCCATTGGTCGATCAGCCCCAATCCAGCCGTGTTGCAGAGTTCCACGCGGCTGCCGAGGTGCCCTAGTCGCTTGCCAAAGGGATCCACGAAGTAGCGATCTTCGGCGCCGCCGGGCAGACCCGCAAAGTTGAACTCCACGGCGAATTGACACGCAAAGTGCGGCGGGAGATTCTCCAGCCGATAGGCGATCTCCAGGATCGAACTCCCCTCGCTGAGGAGGACGGCCTTGGTCAGGCGGATGGTCTGGCCGCTGACTGTCCCCTCGCGCGACAGCATCACGCGGACGCGGTCGGGATTGGCGTGAATGGCCGCCTCATACGGCGCCGCGTGGAAATCGCCGACGAGGACGGCTTCACCAGACTCCACGGCCGCCAATATGGTATCCGGGTTGAAGAACAAATCCATCAGGCTTTTTCGGGGATAGGGATCGTAGCGGACGTGCCGATCCAGGTTGGCCTGCTTGAAGACGACTCGATCGTGAATGCTGGCGCAATTGCCGTTGTCACGATGTTCGCCTTGAAGGACCTTTTGGTGATAGGCCTCGGGCCGGCGGGTGATCCCCGCCCCTAGGTTCAAGCCGATTTCGCGGATGTCCCATTCGTACAAGATGCCTCCCTCGTGCGGGGAGAGAAAGGCCACCATCTGGTCGTTGGCCACGCGGACCTCGGGCTTGCCGTCGAAGTTGAAGTCCTCGGCGTGGGCGGTGACCCAGACCTGGCTTGGCCTGGAATGCTCCTCCAGGGCCGTGTCGGCGGCGATCAGGTGGCGGTAAATGGCGTGGCGGAGGTGCGGCAGGTAGATGCCGCCAAAGGCCCCATGCCAGTACGGACAGTTGCATTGGCCGCGATACAGGTGGAGCTGCGCCTCTCGGAGCCGGGCATTGGCCGGGTCGCCCTGAAGGGCTGCCTGCAACCGGCGGCTGATGTGCATCATGCGGGCGTACATTTCGTCGGCTTCGCGGTACTTGACGCGGAAGTTCCGCCAGAAACCGCCCCGCAAAAACGGCTGAATGCGATGCCAGCGGGGATCGTGCTCCAGCTCGTGCCGCAAGGTATCCAGCTCCAATTGTCGGGCGACGGGAAGTGCCCATTCCGTCATTTCGCGGTAGCTGCAATCGGGAAGATATACCTTGCCGCGGGGGGGGGCGTGGTCGTACACCTCACCCAAGGTCGCTACGCGAAGCCAATCCGCGTTTGCCGAAAGGGCCTCGAAAAACCGCTCTAACCACCGGTCCTGATAGACGTGCTTTTTGGTTTCCGGCCAGGTGCCGAATTTTTCGCCATCGTCGCCGAAGACGACCACCGCGCCCGGCCTCCGCTCCGCCAAGCCCCGCATGTGATCGATGGTGGCTTGGGGGTCGGCGAAGGGGATGGTGTAACGGAGCCGTTCGCTGCCGGGAAAGACGGCCAGCAATCGCCCCTCATCTTCGGTCAAGTAATAGCCGTCGAGCTCGTCGTCACGCAACCCGGCGCTCTTGAAGTGATGATCGTCCAGGACGGTGTATTCGATCCCCGCATCCACCACGTCCCGCGTGAAGGACTGCTCCCAGACCCGTTCGGGGAACCACATCCCGCGAACTTCAGTCCCCAGTCGGTCGCGCAGCCATTTGGTGTATCGGCGAATCTGCCCGATGCGGTCTCCCGATGGAATCATCGCCAGGATCGGTTCGTAAAAGGGGCCGCCGATGACCTCGATCCGGCCCTCGCGGATCAACGAGGCGAGCCAGTCGAGATAGCCGGGCTGGTGCTGATCCAACCACTCCATCAGGGGGCCGCTGATGTGGAGGGAGATTTTGATTTGGGGAAAGCGGGCAAAGACCTCGAGGAACGGGCGGTAGCTGTCTTCGTAGGCCTGGCGAAAGACGTGGTCGAAATTGCCGATGGGCTGATGGTTGTGCAGGAGCAAAACGAGGTGGGCCGTCGGGGTCATCGTGGTTGCTTCACACGGGGCTAGAGGTTGCGGGAATTCCTTGCCAGCAGCGTCGGCTGCCAGTCACCTATCATGTTTATGGCATCGGCAATCTTTCGCCCTTCGCTTCAGTTTGCCTAATCGCTTTAACTTCATTTTGATGGGGGTTTTGGAGGGTTTCCCTCAACTCGCGTGCCGCTTGTTCCGGATAGACCGGATTGATGTGGTAGCCGCTCCCCCATTCGAACCCTGCCGCCCTGGCCAACGCCGGCAAGACCTCGATGTGCCAGTGATAGTGCGGCAGGGCGGGCGAGGTCAGGGGCGCGGAGTGGAATACCACGTTGTACGCCGGCGGGCGGACCGCCTGCTCCACCGCGGACAGCACCCTTTTCAAAACAGAAGCCAAATCCACGATCTCTTCATCCGAGATGGACTCCCAATGCGAGGCGTGCCGATTGGGCAGAATCCAGGTTTCATAGGCGAATCGCGATGCGAACGGACACCAGGCCGTGTACCGCTCGGTAAGGAGCACCTGACGCGGGAGGCGTTGCTCCCAGGACCGCATGTCGCAGAAAATGCACGCCTCCCACTTTTCGTGATAGGCTGCCGCGCCGTTCAACTCGGCGGCCAATAGGGTGGGGATGGTGGGCAAGGCGATGAGCTGGCTGTGGATGTGCTCCAGCGACGCCCCGGCGGCCGCCCCCATGTTCTTGAACAGCATGGTCGAACTCACGTCCCCCCGCAATGCCAGCTCGCGGAACCGCTGACGGTAGATTCGCAACACGAGGCATATTTCTTCCAAGCTCAGTTGCGTGAGGCTGGTCACGTGCCGCGGAGACTCGATGATGACCTCATGGATACCGCGGCCGGGCTGCGCATCGCACCATGCGACCCCACCATCCCCCACTGGATCGCCTTGGTCCGGCAGGACGGCCGGGTATTTGTTGGGCACCACGCGAACCTTCCACCCCGGCCCGTTACGCGGCGACGACGGATCCCGAACGGCCGCGACCTCCCCGGGCGTCTCGCTTTCGTTGCCTTCGCAGAACGGACATAGTCGCCCCGATGACCGCTGCGGGGCCAAGGCGTAGTCCTGCGGGCGCTTGCCACGATTATCCGCAATAATCACCCAGCGATCGACGATCGGATCTTTGCGCAGTTCGGGCATGAGGTTCCTCAAGGGCTGCAATACCCCTATTATCCTCTTGATTTGCATTTTGGAAACATCGCTTCTATGCTGACATTCCGAGGAAGGTTTAAGGCGGCTGGGGCTGGGCGGGTACCCCCGCGGTCCTCTCATCCGGGAACCTTGCCGGGAACCTTGACGCCGTGGCGCTCAATCGCCTCGCCTCCCACGCGAAGCACGACCAGGGAGACGCGAAGCAAGACCAGGGAGATTCCACAAATG
>DYLS01000098.1 GCA_020721965.1 Blastopirellula marina
GATTGTAGATCACGATTTCCATCAGGTGGGCCAGGGCGGTACCTCTTGGTCTGCACAGGCTGGTTCTCGTGGAGCACCCCACGCGGCGGATGCTTCGGTTCATAGATTTTCGTGATTTTCCACCTCGGGCTGACGCCCGAGGCTCCTCCGCTGCCGCGTCCCTCGACACGCAGCGCAATATCACGAGCTACCAGCATGAGCTGGTGGTGAATCAAATGACGAGCCACCAGCGTAAGCTGGTGGTGAATGCAAACGCACCAACGATGTCTCCGTAACCGCAGGTCCCCGTTATCGAGGTCAATGCCTGGCACGGCAGGTGACGTTCTCGCGGCTATGGCATGGCGACTTTTTTTGGTATCATAAAAGCGTGCGTATTCCGCAGCCCGCCAAGAGTGGAATCCCGCCGGCGCTGATGCCATCCCGCCTGTTGCCAAACCACGCCATTTGCCCCAAAGGCGAAAGGCACCTCGCGGCGAAAGACAAGGCTGAGCCAACCTCGCTCGAACAGGTGGGTTTGGCCGCCTGCCGCAAAGAGGTACACAGAGGGACACGACCGCACAGCTCTGACCGGAATGCGGGCGATTGCTCACGGCGCGGTCGCGGATTATGGTAAGGGATATCCCGTTGTAGTTCGTTTCGGCTTTCTTTGACGCAAGGAGTCATCGCGATGAAGTTGCACACAAGTCGAAGGCGGTTCCTGCAAACCTCGGCGGCAATCGGGGTGGGTTACTGGGTTGCAGGCGGGGTAAAGGCCCAGGAGAGCAAGTCCCCCAACGAAAAGATCCAGTTCGCCGCGATCGGAGTGGGGGGAAAAGGGCAGAGTGACTCGGCTGACGCCGGCAACGCCGGTGCCATGGTTGCCATCTGCGACGTGGACGATCGCACCCTGAATGGGGCTGCCCAGCGCTTCCCGGACGCCAAAAAGTACAGCGACTTCCGCAAGATGCTGGAAGAGATGGGCGAAAAGATCGATGCCGTCACGGTCTCCACGCCCGACCACTGCCACACCGCGGCGGCCCTGATGGCCATGCGGATGGGCAAACACTGCTTCTGCCAGAAGCCGTTGACGAAGGCCATTTACGAGGCCCGGCTGCTGGGCCAGGTCGCCGCTGAGAAGGGCGTGGCCACGCAGATGGGCAATCAAGGGACGGCCAACGAGGCCCTCCGCCGTGCCGCAGCCATCATCAAGAAGGGTGTGTTGGGCAACGTCACGGAAGTGCACGTTTGGACGAACCGGCCGATCTGGCCGCAGGGTGGCGAACGAGCTCCCGAGGCACCGGTTCCGCCGTACCTGCATTGGGAGGGATGGATCGGCCCGGCCCCCTTCCGTCCCTACGCCCCCGGTTACCATCCATTCTCCTGGCGCGGTTGGTGGGATTTCGGCACGGGTGCCTTGGGCGATATGGCCTGCCATACCCTTAACATGCCCTACGCCGCTCTGGACCTGCGGGACCCCATCTCCGTTCAGGCCGAGACCTCCGGCCACAATCGCGACAGCTACCCCAAGTGGTCGGTGATCACTTACGAGTTCGCGGCCAACGATTGGCGGCCAGCATTGAAAATGAAATGGTATGATGGCGGCAAGCGTCCCGACAAAGAGCTGTTCGCCGCGTTCAACGATCCCGAGGCACCCACCGGCAGTGGCGCCCTGCTGATCGGCGAGAAGGCCACCATGTACGCCCCCGGCGACTACTGCGACCGGTTCACGATCCTGCCCGAGGTCGAGATTCCAGAAGTCGAGATCGTCCGTTCGCCGGGCCACTTCGAGGAATGGGTCGAGGCGATCAAGGGCGGGGCGCCGGCGATGTCCAATTTCCCCGGCTACGCCAGCTCGCTCACCGAGACCGTCCTGCTGGGCAACCTGGCGGTGTGGGTGGCCAATGAGCCCGGCGTCGGCCCCAAAGTGGAATGGGACGCCAAGAACCTCAAGTCGACCAACGTGTCGGGCTTGGAAACCATCGTCAAGCCGAATTACCGCGAGGGGTACGTGCTCGACGCGTGATGGATGATTGGCAGGCCACGCCTGCCGATGCCTGAACCAACCACTGACCGCCGCCCAAGATTTGCTTCGCGAGTCCCCTGCCGTCAGGATTGCCCCCGTCGATTCGCGAGGCGGTTTTGGAGCGGCGGTTTTTCTTGCGCCGTGGGCGGCACGAATGGCGAAAGCGGAATCGCCGCCCGGCGGCATCCCGGCTGATTCCAAGCAACCTGGGACCGACCGGTGTTCAGGCCAAGATTCCCTGCACGACCTGCCCCCCCACGTCGGTCAGGCGGAAATCGCGGCCCTGAAAACGATAGGTGAGCTTCGTATGGTCGATGCCCAAGAGGTGGAGAATCGTGGCGTTGAGATCATGAATGTGGATCGGATCGCGAACGATGTTGTAGCTGAAGTCATCGGTCTCGCCGTGGACAATGCCCGGCCTGGTCCCGCCTCCCGCCACCCACATGGTATAACACCGCGGGTGGTGATCGCGGCCATAATTGGTCTTGGTAAGGGTGCCTTGGCAATAGATCGTCCGCCCGAACTCGCCGCCCCACACGAGCAGCGTGTCTTCCAGCAGCCCACGCCGTTTGAGGTCCAGGATCAGGGCGCGGCAGGGCTGGTCCACGTCGCGGCATTGGAGGGGCAGATCCCGCGGCAAATCGCCGTGGTGGTCCCATCCGCGGTGGAAGATCTGGATGAAGCGGACGTCCCGCTCGGCCAGGCGCCGCGTCAAAAGACAATTCGCGGCGAACGTGCCCGGCTTCCGCGCCTCCTCGCCGTATAGCTCGAAGGTCTCGTCGGGTTCGCTGGAAAGATCGGTCAGCTCCGGCACCGAGAACTGCATGCGGTAGGCCATTTCGTACTGAGAAATACGGGTTTGAATCTCAGGATCGCCGATGGCCTCGTACAACTTCTGATTCAGCGCCGTGGCGGCATCCACGGTCTTTCGGCGAGATTCCGGGGACACGCCGGGCGGATTGCTCAGATACAGAACCGGATCGCCTTGCGAGCGGAAGCTGACACCCTGGTGCTGCGAGGGGAGGAAGCCTGGCCCCCACAGCCGTTCGTAAATCGCCTGGGCGTCGCGTTTGGCGCTCCACGTGGAATGCAGGACCACAAACGTGGGCAGATCGGCGTTCATGGAGCCTAGCCCGTAGGAAAGCCAGGCCCCCAAGCTCGGGCGGCCCGGTACCTGGGCCCCCGTCAACAAATAGGTAATCGCCGGGTCATGATTGATGGCCTCGGTGTACATGCTCTTGATGATGGCGATTTCATCGACCACCCTGGCCAGGTGCGGCAAAAGCTCGCTGATCCAGGCCCCGGATTGGCCGTGCTGCGCGAACTTGTAGATCGAGGGCGTGATCGGAAAGCGGCTTTGGCCGGAGGTCATCGTAGTCAGGCGCTGCCCCATCCGCACCGAGTCGGGCAGGTCGGCATCGAACATCTCCTGCATCTTGGGCTTGTAGTCGAAGAGGTCGAGCTGCGACGGGGCCCCATTCATGATCATGTAAATCACCCGCTTCGCCTTAGCGGGGTGATGCAACGAATTCAGGACGCCAGCGGCGCCCGGCTGATGCTCGGGGACGGCGGCCGCCGCACCCTTCAAAAGGCCGGGATCCAAGAGAGACGCCAAGGCGATCGGTCCCAAGCCCCGAGCCACGCGACCGAAAAACTGCCGCCGCGTTTCCAAGAGGGTCAATTCTTCCCGCGGATCCATGATTGTCCTGTCTCCTCCTATGCTAGCGGGCGCATCCCTTTGGCTGTCATCCTGTGAGGTCAGGCCATCCGTTGCCCCGCGATCTCAGCACCGAACCGGGCAAGCGGCCATGCCCATCCCTCGTTCGATGGTTCGATGCCGACGCGATGCCCCCCACAATTATTTGTTGAGCCCCTGGTCTCAATACCACAGCTATTTCGTGAGCGCGTAGTCTCGATGCCCCAGCTATTTCGTGATCGTCTCGTCTAGATTCAACAGCGTGTTGCAAACCAGCGTCCAGGCGGCCAGCTCCGTCCGCGGCAACGATCCATCACAGGGGGCCTCGCCGACGGCAAGCAAGGCATCGGCGGCTTCGGGGTGTTCCTCGAAGTATCGTTGCTGCCACTGGCACAATTCCACCAATACCGAGGTCTCTTCCGGCCGAGGATACCTCGCCGTTACCCGGCGAAATCCCCTGGCGATTCGCTCTTCGAGCGATAGCCCCTCCTCGTGCAATAGCCGTTCGGCCATCTTGCGGGCGGCCACCACGAAACCTGTTTCATTCATCAGGGTCAGCGCCTGAAGCGGGGTGTTGGTCCGCGGTCGGCGGACCACGCACGCCTCCCGGCTCGGCGCATCGAAAACCACCAACCCCGGGGGTGGCGACGTTCGCTTCCAAAACGTGTACAAGCTCCGCCGATAGAGGTTCTCGCCGTGGTCCTGCACGAACTTGGCGGTGTTGCTGGTGGTGTAGCCCACCGCTTCCCACAGCCCCTCCGGTTGGTACGGCTTAACGCTCGGCCCCCCCAGCTTTTCCACGAGCAAGCCCGAGGTAAACAGGGCCGTATCGCGGATGGCCTCCGCGTCCAGGCGGAACCGTGGCCCGCGGGCCAGCAACCGATTGGCCGGGTCCTTCGCCAACAGCTCCGGCGTCACGCGAGAGGTCTGCCGATAGGCAGCCGAGGTCACCATCAAGCGCATCAGGCGTTTCACGTCCCAGCCGTTCTCCACGAAGTCCACGGCCAACCAATCGAGCAATTCGGGATGCGACGGTCGCTCTCCTTGGGTGCCGAAGTCCTCCGCGGTCTTGACCAGGCCCGTCCCGAAGACCTGCTGCCAAAAGCGATTGACGGTGACTCTCGCGGTCAAGGGATGGTTCGGCAGGACGAGCCACCGGGCCAGGCCCGAACGGTTCCGCGGAAAGTCCTCGGGCATGGGCGGCAGCGCGGCCGGGGTACCCGGCTCCACCTTTTCCGTCGGCTTTTCGTAATCCCCGCGGTGCAGCAGGAAGGCTTCCCGCGGCTGCGGCAGGTCCGCCGAAACGAGCGTGCCCACGATCTCATCGTCCAGCTTCTTCAGCTTTTCGTCCAGCTCTTTTTCCCTGGCGTGCAGGGGATCGAAGGTTTCGTGAAAGTCCGCGAAGACGTGTTCCACGAAGTATTCGCGCAACTGCTTCTGGACTGTCTCATCGCGATCCTCGGGTTTGCGATCGAGGATCTCGAGAATCGGCGCGGGGACGGCATCCCGGCCTGCCTTGGTCTCCTTCAGAACCAATTCCCAGCGGCGGAGCGAACGATACGGTTGCCCATTTTGCGGGGTCTTGGTGATGATGCCGGCGTGATCCCAGTACACCGTACCGCCGTGCTGCGTGAAGGCCCAACCGTTGATTTGAGAGCCGGGCTTCAAGCCGACTTCGGCGACGGGCACCTCCAGCCGAACCCACTGCCCGGCGGGCGGCAGCCCTCCTTTGGAGAACCGCGAGGCGGTCCCCTCCGCTCCCCACTCGATCGCGTTTTCGCCCCAATACGCGCGATGCTCCCAGGAGCCATCGTTGAACTGCACCATGATCTCCCGTGGCGGATCCGCAGGATCCAAATAGACGTGCACGAAAAGCACGTCCCCCTCGCCGACCATCAACGGTGACTTGGCGCCGGTGAAGAAGTGCTGCCCCAATCCCTCCACTTTCCTGCGGAACGATTTCGTCCCGCTGAAAACGGGGTGGGCGTCCTTCTCGGCAAACTCCAAGGGATGCCCATCGAATTTGGCCTCCGCCCCGTCCGGCAGGGCATCTTCGACCCAGACGAACTCTTGAGGCACGAGGTCGGCAACGGCTGCCAGGCCGGCCTCGGGGTCGTGATATTCGATCTTTGCCAGGGCCTCCGCGATCTCCTTACGAACCTGCTGCAAGTCGGCCTCCAACGCGGCCTGCAGCGTGGCCTGCTCGGGCGTCGGAAGCTTCACGATGGGAGGCGTCAGTTTAGCGTTGCCGTCCATGGCGGGGTCGGCCATGCTGTAGAAGTACGCGTACAGTCGATAGAACTCCTTCTGCGAGATCGGATCATACTTGTGATCGTGGCATACCGCACAACCCACGGTCAGCCCCAAAAACGCCGTTCCCATGGTCGCCGTACGATCCACGGCATAGCGGACCAGAAACTCGGCATCGATGGCGCCACCTTCGCTGGTCGTGATATTGCAACGGTTGAAACCGGACGCCACTTTTTGCTCCCGCGTCGCATCCGGCACCAGATCGCCCGCCAATTGATCGATCACGAACCGATCGAACGACAGATTGTCGTTGAAGGCTCGAATCACCCAGTCCCGGTACGGCCAGATCGACCGAAAATTGTCGAGATGCAGCCCGTGGGTATCACCGTAGCGGGCAACGTCCAACCAGTATCGGGCCATGTGCTCGCCATACCGCGGAGAGGCCAGCAACCGATCGACCAGCTTCTCATAGGCGTCGGCGGAGGTGTCGGCCAGAAAGGCGTCCACCTCTTCGGGCGTCGGAGGCAGGCCCGTCAAGTCATAACTCACCCGACGGATCAGGCTCGGCTTATCCGCCCCGGGAGACGGCGTCAAGCCCTCGACCTCCATGCGAGCCAATAGAAACCGGTCGATGGGATTGCGGCACCAATCCGCGTTTTTCACTTCGGGCAAATCGGGACGCGCGGGGGGAACAAATGACCAATGCGTCTTGGCCTCCGCGCCCGCGTCGATCCACCGGCCCAGAATCTCGATCTGCTGGGGCGTCAAGGTCTTTCCAGACGAGGGCGGCGGCATCCGCTGCTGGGCGTCCTCCGCCGTGATTCGCCGGAACACTTCGCTCTCTTCCCTGCTGCCCGGCACGATGTACCCCCCATCGATCGCCTCGCCGATGGTGTCGAGCCGAAGCTCGGCCTTTCGCGTTCCGGGGTCCGGGCCATGACACACATAACAGTTGTTCGAGAGGATCGGCCGCACCTCCCGATCGTACTCGGGAACAGGGGCCTCTCCCGCAGCCACGAAAACCGGCCCCACGCAGAGCAGACCCAGGACCGGTACAAGGATTGGAAAGAACTGCGGCCAAGAGGGCGAGTGTCTAGGAGAGATCAAACCGACTGCCGCGTACGCGAATCTACGCATGCGTCTGCTCCAATGCCAACGGCATCCAACGGATGGGACATGGCCACCCGAGGAATACGCCAGCAAAACATGGTGCGTTTGTCGCACCGGCAACGCGGGAGGGTGGTAACGGAGTGCAGTCAAGGACGTGTCATCAAAATTGCCAGGCGCATGTGATTATAAATAGGCGCACCCCGGCGTCAAGCGATTTCGCACAAAATCGCACCCGGCCTCGGAAACGCATTGGAATTGGAAGATACGCCAAAGTAAAAGGATTCGCCAAATTCGCCAACGCCTGGCTTACCTTGGCAAGCCTTTTTTCAGCGTGCCTCGTGTTCAGTATCCCTCGTGTTCAACATGGCTCGTCTCGGCATGGCCGGTTTTCGGCATGGCTCGTCTCGGCGTGGCTCATTTTCGGCATGGACCGTTTTCGGCGTTTTTCGGCGGATGATGACGGTATTGACCGCCAGGCTACGCCCTCGGTTCAGGCTCCGGAACTCGTGAGCCTCGGGGTGGTCCTCGGGCGTCAGCCTGATGTAACAATGCACGCGAATGGGGCGCCAAAGCCGACCAGAAAAGGGCACCAGAAAAGGGTGGATGCAATCTTGCTCCCACGCGTTGGTGCGGCCGCGAGGGAAGCCCTGCCAGTGCCTTGCTGCGAGGATCCGCTTGCCAGAAACCGCGACGTGGACGAATCCCCTCTCCCCGGCCGGCGATTGGAAAGAGAGCCAGCACAGACTAGCACAGCCAGAGCGTTACAAGAGACGCCGGTGCCAAGATGCCTCGGCCCTTTCGTGACGTGCACAGTCCGCAGCGCCCTGCAAATCTGGATCGCTCCGGCAAACGGCGGGAAAAAGAAAAAACAGATGATAGGGGAATGATAGGAGAATCTATCAGTGGACGAAGTCGGCCGCCTTTTCCAGCTCGATCTCATAGCGATCGAGCCGGGGAGAGATCGCGAACAGGCGTCCCGCTGGGATTGGTTCCCAATTCATGCCGCCGCACGTCTCGGAGCCAACGAACACGCCTCGCACGTTGGCCAGATCGGCACTCTCCAATCGGATGGGCGAACCCCAGCCCACCCAAGAATGACTCGCGTTCCAATCGGCGCAATAGAGCGGTTGCTCGGTACGATACGCGAAAATCCACCGCCCGTTCGACAGCACGAATTGCATGGACTGCGACGCCACGGGACGAAGGGCATCGCGGATACTGTCCACAATATCCCGCGTCTTCTTGATCTTCTGGAGAATCCAGTGAAAAAGGACTTCCGAGTCGGTCTCGCCCATCAATGACGTGCGATGGGCGTGTTCCAACAGTTCGGCCAGCTCCGCCCGGTCCACCGTTCCGCAGTGCGCAAACATCCAATTTCGATAGTGGAAGGGGTGCGAATTTTCCAGACTAGGGATCCCATTTTCGTGCCGGGCATGCGCGATGAACACCCGGGAATGACAACGGTACTCCAGCGTCTGGGAGACTTTGGACCGGTCTTCCGGGTTGGGATACTTGACCACCGCAGGCCGCGCGCCGTCGTACCAACCCACCCCCCAGCCTGATGCCCCGGGGCTGTGCGGTAAGCCGTTTTCCCCGGGTACTGGGTCTGCCTTCACGTGAACGCTGATCGGTTGCTGTGCAACCAGCCCTAACAATCGACCCATTCGTCTAAAACCTTTCGCCGGCCAAATAAGACTGCCCAACTTCGCACAGTGCGATTTTCGATACGGGGGACTCTGATAACCCGAGGTCCCAACCTGCCCCCTATCCAACCGCAAAAAACGTGGCCCGAGGATGCGGCCGGCATACGAAGCGCCCTTGCTATCCCTCTAGTATTATAGGCCGAGCGAATGAGTTCAAATGTTTGGTCGCGGTTTGGTCGCGGCATGTCCCACCTTTTCGAGGGGGCAGGCAACCGGCAGTCCGCCACTCGACGCCTTGCCCGTGGGGTTCGCAGCCCGGCAGAGCAACCCGCGGACCCGTTCCATTAAGAAACCATTTGCATTCCGGGAGAAGCATGTTTACACTCTCAATTGCTTTTGTTCCCGTATGAATTGCAATGGTGCCGCCGCAAGGCTCGATCTTCCGATCTGGAACCTGGCGAAAAATCCGATCGCGGTCCTTGCGGTAAGTTAGGGAAGCGGTTCTTGCGATACCTTCGAGAAGGAGTCTGCCGATGTCTCACAGTCCTGCCCAGCCGTTCGCGTCCGTCAAGCTTTCCCGCCGCGATTCCCTCCGTTTGTCGGTAACCGCAAGCATCCCGTGGTTCTTACCTCACAGCGTCCTTGGCTTTGGTGAGGAAGTCGCCCCGGCAGATCGCATCACGCTGGGTTTCATCGGGATGGGAAAGCAGAACCAGCACCACCTGAGCCGCTTTCTGGGGATGGATCGGGTGCGGATTCTCGCCGTCTGCGACGTGGATACGACCCGCCGTGAAGACGCCAAGCGGCGCGTGGACGAGAAGTATCAGCATCAGGGCTGCGCTGCCTATAACGATTATCGCGAGATCATGGCTCGGGATGACATCGATGCCGTGGTCATCGCTACGCCCGACCACTGGCACACCCACCCCATTGTGGACGCTTGCAAGGCCAAGAAGGATATCTATTGCGAGAAGCCGCTGACGCTGACGATCGCTGAAGCCAAACTGTGCATCGAGGCCGTGAACAAGCATGGCGTGATCTTTCAGACCGGTAGCCAGCAACGATCCAGCCGCGAGTTTCGCGTGGCCTGCGAGGCGGTGCGGAACGGACGGATTGGGAAAGTGGAGCGGGTCTATGCCGCAGTGGGTGGTCCCAGCAAGTGGTGCGATCTCCCCGAGGAGCCGATGGAACCAGGCCTGGATTGGAACTTTTGGCTGGGGCAGGCACGCGAGCGGCCCTACAACTCCGTCCTCAGCCCGCGCGGCGTCCACGACCACTTCCCGGCCTGGCGGAGCTATCGGGAATATTCGGGCGGCGGCATGACGGACTGGGGGGCGCACCACTTCGACATCGCGCAGTGGGGGTTGGGCATGGACGGAAGCGGGCCAGTGCAGATCATCCCGCCAGAGAACCCCACCTCCGGACACGGCGTCCGCTTTGTTTACGAAAACGGTGTGGAACTCATCCATGACGGCTACGACGGTCGCGGCGGCGTCAATTTCGTTGGCAGTGACGGCGTCGTTTACGTGGATCGGGGCAAGCTCCAAAGCTGGCCCGACGAAATCGTCAAGGAACCGCTCGGCGACAACGAAAAGATTCGCCTCTACGAAGCCACCAATCACCACCAAGATTGGATCGACGGGATACTGCAACGCAAGCAACCGATCTGTCCCGTCGAGGTCGGGGCAGGATCGGTCACCGTCTGCCACCTGGGCAACCTGGCCTATTGGACCGGTGAAACGCTCCGCTGGGATCCCCAGAACTGGAAATTCGTAGAACCTGCGGGCGCGAATGACTGGCTGGATGGTATTCGGCAGAGTCCCCGCCGCGACCCGTGGCTGTTACCTACCATCTAGGGCGTGTGTGCCTACCATCTGGACTTTTGCGATTTTGGTTCACTCGCTCCCGTCTTCCCTTAGGACTGGACTTTTGCAAACTGCTCCATCCCCCGCTGAGAGATGGCCACAAACTGGAGTTCTGGACAATTCAGAGGAATAAGGAAAGCTATTTTCTTGGGAAATAGCCCTCGCCGTGCCATCTCCCCTGGGAAGGGGCGAGCTTGTAACCCCAAATAGCAAAAGTCCAGTTAGGAGATGATGAGCGAAATTCCGTTTAGGGCGAATCAGGATTTCCTTGCTTTCCTACATTGCCCAGCACTCTAGTTTTTCACTGTCTCTCAGAGAGAGCGAGCAGTTTGCAAAAAGTCCAGCACCATCTAGGGCCTGCTCGAAAACCAGCCGATGAGTACCTCGCCCGTGCTTATAGCCCAGCGCAGGGTTGTTGGCTTGGCTCAGCATCTTGGGGTGGTAAGACATAACGGCTCACAAGATATACGGGGCAGGTCATCAAGATATGTTGGGTCGTCCAGGCAATCAGAGGGCTTTGAGCTGTCATATCAGCACTAGACCGCGGGAGCAGGTCTGCCCGGTGGGCAGTGCCATCTTGATCTTGCCCGGTTCAAGGTATTTCACTAGGATGCACGAACTTGGATTGGTGAAGTGCGTGGATTTGGAGGCCTCGCGACCCAGACGTCACTGTCCGATCGGAAAGGATTTCCGATGATTCCCACTACTCTGGAGCAACTCAGTCTTCTCGTGGGGGGTGAATACGAGGGACCCGCCGAGCTACTACTCGATGGTGCGGCCCCCATCCACGAGGCCAAGGCCGGCCAAATCACGCTCGTGGACCGGGCGGACCGCATGTACTTGCTGCGTAACACCCCGGCCGCCGCCGTCGTCGTACCCAAGTCCGTGACCGAATGCCCGTTGCCGGCGATTCGTGCCGACGATGTACACCAGGCCTTTTCGGCCATCGTCAGCTTTTTTCGGCCACCGCGAGCCGTCGCGCGGAAGGGGATTCACCCCTCGGCCATCGTCAGCCCCACGGCCGAACTCGGTGACGACGTCGATATTCACGCCTACGCCGTGATTGGAGATGGTGTCCGCATCGGCTGCGGAAGCACCATCCATTCCGGTGTCCGCATCCTCGACCAGTGCCGCATCGGACGTAACGTGGAAATCTTTCCCAATGCGGTGCTTTACGAAAACACGGTGGTGGGCGACAACTGCCGCATCCACGCGGGGGTCGTTCTCGGGGCCTACGGATTTGGCTACGTCTGCCGCGACGGGCGTCACGAACTGGCCGCCCAATTGGGAAATGTGGTCGTCGAAAACGATGTCGAAATCGGGGCCAATACCACCATCGACCGCGGCACCTATGGCGCCACGGTTATCGGCGAAGGGACCAAGATCGATAATCAAGTGATGGTCGCCCACAATTGCCGCATCGGGCGGCACAACATGCTTTGCGCCCAGGTGGGAATCGCCGGCAGCACCACAACCGGCGATTACGTGGTCATGGCGGGTCAGGTCGGCGTGCGCGACCACGTTCACATCGGCGATGGCGCCGTGCTGGGCGCCATGGCAGGCGTCATTCACGATATCCCGCCGCATTCCCGATACGTCGGCATCCCGGCCACTCCCGAACGCGAACAAATGCTCAAGCAGGCCGCCTTCGCCAAACTCCCCGAGATGCGACGCCAGCTCAAAGAGCTGCAAGAGACCGTGCGACGGCTCTCCACCGCGATCTCGGGCGAGCAACGCGAAGCCGCCTGAATGCCGCCGTCACCGGCCGTGGAATCCGCGCGCCTGCCCGCCGCATCAACACGCTCTGGCGGCGCGGTTTTCCAAGGGGCCATGATCGATCCGGAGATCCGCCGCTAGTCACGCTTGCTTTCGTAACCGCAGCCATGTCTGTCGCCGTTCCCAATCCTGATGCCTTCGGCCACAGCCCTGCCTTGCGGGAGCACTCCCGCTGGCCCGCAACCATCCCCAGCAAGATCGGCCTGATCGCCGGCTGGGGCGATTATCCTGTCATCCTGGCCAAGACCCTGCACGAACGGGGCTTGGCCGTCTTCGGCCTGGGGGTCCGCGGGCACGCCGACCCCGCTATCCGCGATTACTGCCGAGAATTCGGATGGATTGGCCTGGGGCAATTGGGCCGGGCCGTGCGATTCTTGCAACGGCATGGCGTCGCCCACGCCACCATGGCTGGCAAAATTCACAAGGTCATCCTGTTCCAGCGCTGGGCCTGGCTGCGGCACCTCCCCGACGTGTACGGCCTGCGCGCGTTCGCCCCCCATTTTCTCCTCCGCCACCGCGACAACCGCGACGATTCGCTCTTGAACACGGTTTGCGAGGCCTTCGCCAGACGCGGCATCCGCATGTATCCAGCCACCGACTTCGCCCCCGAGGTGCTCGTAGAACCGGGCATCTTGACGCGAAGGCAACCGTCCGCCGCCCAGTGGCAGGATATCTCCTTCGGTTGGCGGATCGCCAAGGAGATGGGCCGGCTCGATATCGGGCAGACCGTAGTCGTCAAGGACTTGGCCGTCTTGGCCGTGGAATCCATCGAGGGAACGGACGCCTGCATTCGTCGGGCAGGCGAACTTTGCGGCGCCGGTGGCTTTACCGTGGTCAAAGTCGCCAAACCCCAGCAGGATATGCGGTTCGACGTGCCCACAATCGGTACCTACACCGTGCGGAACATCGCGGCAGGACACGGCGCCGTGCTCGCCGTCGAAGCCCAAAAGACGATCCTTCTCCGCCGCCAAGACGTACTGGATAGCGCGGAGGCCGCCGGTATCGCCCTGGTGACCCTCGGCGGCACCTGACCGGATCACCTCAGCCGCCCCGCATTTCCCGCCAACATGGCCCACCAGCGTAAGCTGGTGGTGTGACACTGCACGAACGAAACTCACGAGCCACCATTGCAAGCTGGTGGTGGCTTCTTCCACCTCGGGCTTACGCACGAGGCTCCCCCGCTGCCACATTCATCGACACGCCGCGCAGAATCACGAACCACCAGCGTAAGCTGGTGGTGGAAGCCATGCACCGCAACGCGGCTCCACGGTAACCCGGCAATCCCGCACGCGGGGGCCAGCCCGGCACGTCCGCGCGATGCGCTCGCGGTGGGGCTTTTCAACGCCTGCTAGAAGGTTAGAATACGAAGATGATAGTCGGAGCTGGTCCGCCCTTGCGCCGCCGCGTGGCAGGGATTCGCCAGATCAGCGGACGTCATTCCAATCCAGTTCCATTTGGGCGATTAGCTCAGTTGGTTAGAGCACCAGCTCGACAAGCTGGGGGTCGCAGGTTCGAGTCCCGCATCGCCCATTCCCGTATTCGCACTAGATGGCACGCACTCGCAGTGTGCGCCATTTAGCGGCTCTTCTTGCTGCGGCTTCATCTCTCCGCGGCTCAATGCAGGCGTTTACGGGGCCACTGGTGGGGCCACGCTTACCCTGCAGAAGACCTCATCCCTCGGCTCTACCTAGCGTCTGGCAGCGATGGTCAGGATGTTGCCAATCCCCTTGCAAACCGTGGCGAGGGGAAACTCGGCTGTCAGGTTAGCTTCGCAAACTTGCCCGCAGGTCGTGGAAGAGCCGGGGCCACGGTTCCCGCCCAGCGAAACCGGGGCCGTATTCGCGGGATGGCTAGCCTTGGATGAATAGTCTTAATGGTTGGTCGCCTCCAGTGCGGCGGTCCGTACGAATTCGGCCATGCTGGAAAAACCCAGCCGCGTGGCGACCGCTTCCAACCTGGCCCGCTCCTCGGCCAACAAACGCACATTCAACTGGCAGATACGCTTGCCCGTCCGCGCTGGGGCGGGCGGTGTTCGGCCCTCTTCGAGCATGAGGGCCACTGCCCCCGTCAGGGCTTCGCGCACGTTCTCCACACATTCTGCCACTGTCGGGCCGTCAGCCATCACGTGCGGCAATTCCAAGCCCCGCCCATACCAACCGTCGTCTTGTTGCTCAAGCACGATCTGATATTGGCGGGCGATTCGTTGGGCCTTGTCGAGCACGTCAGGCTCGAAAGGCCGGTCCATCGCCTTTACAGACCTTTTCGACTTGGCGCACATAGTATGATTTCACCTTGCCACGATGCACGGGAATGGAAAGGGGCAGACGGCCGGGCTTGGTAAAGTAGTGGTGCGAACCGCGAATCCGGGCCAGCTTCCACCCGGCCGCCTCCAGCATCTTGCGGACTTCGGCAAACCGCCGTTCACTGGCCATGAGTACAGTATACTCTAGAGTATGCACATCGTCAAGCCCACTGCGCCAGGGCGCCCCCGGCTGACGGCCGATTTAACCCAAACCTCCTGACGTATTCTCGTCTAAACCAAACCTCTGGGGCATATTCTTCCGTAACTCACTATTGGATAACGACTTCCGTTTCACTTGTGCTGCCTCCTGTATTCATGCAATGGTTTTGCGCAAGTTCTTGCCCTGTGATGAGTTGCGCGATTCGCCTTGTACTCAGCAAACGGCGGGCGAATCAGCGTGCTCAATCGGCGCACATCGTTGCTTTGAAATCACTTGCAGTTATCATCCCCACCGGTCGCTGGGGTGAAGTTCGGCTTATTGCTGTCCACGGTGTGGCCGGTTACGTAGCGGGTTTTCGTCGCCCACTGGTGACTTGGCGTTTTCGGGAGCGATTACTGAGCGTACCAGGCCAGGTGTCGGGGGATTTGCCCCAGACGATCCAGTGCCCGCAGTCGCTGGCGATAGCCGCGTGATCCGAGCGGGCCATGACCTTCGCCACGATCCAAGGCGATCGCGGCATCGACGACATCGCCTTCCGTCACCCACCCCAGGTCTTCCGTGCGGTCCATCTTGTGCCGCGACCAACGCAGCATCCACATGGCTACGGCAAACGAGAGGCACAATGCCCGCAGGCGATCGGTGACCGGCCAGCCCGGCCGGCCGCGCACGGCGAAGCGGCGTGTGGCCGCCATGCTCTCGAAGTACCGATCCAAGGGCCGGAGCAGCTCGCGATCGAGCGGTCCCAGCGGGCATTCCAGTTCCGCAAGGGTGATCCAACGGGTTGGGCATGCCGGTTCCGGGGACGGCTTTTCGTGTGCCGGGGCGAGGGGAGAGGGATCGCCATGATCGGACGGAATCGGCTTCCAGGGCCGAAAGGATCGAGCGGGCAAGGCGGCGGGGATGCGTCCCCGGCCCCATCCCAAGCTCAGACTCGTCACGATCCAGCGGACGCGGTCGGCCCAAGTATTCTCCAGCGCAAAACGGGGGTGCAAGCGGAGGTAATCGAGGATGGTGCGCCGCATGAGCAGCCGCGCGGTGGGGCTGGGGGCCTGGCGATCCCGAAAGAATGCCCCGGCCTCCTCCGGGATCGAATTCTCCAGCAGTCGCAACAATTCCCGTAGCTTCTCTTCATCGCTCCAGATCTGGGGACGACAGCGATCCAGCGTGCTGGCCAGCATCGAGGCATGGACCAACCGTCGGACCATGGGAAAACGTTCATCGCGGATCAATCGCTCGATGCCGTCGCAAAGCCGT
>DYLS01000099.1 GCA_020721965.1 Blastopirellula marina
ACGGCCCGCCAAAAACCGTCGCGTTTCCCGCGTTCTTCCACCCGTGAACGGTTACATCGTAACCAAGGGAGCAGCACCGTGACGGATCGCCGTTTCCATCCGACTGGTTGGGGCCTGCGGAGGGCGGTAAACTGGGGTTATGGGGCAGGCGCGCCCCGCAAGTCTGGAAGTCTTTTGCGTCCCGTGATTGGGAGCTTCGATTACCCGAGACCATGCCGGCCAATCTAACCCCCCAGTACCTGAAAGCCGAGGAAGAATACCGACGCGCCGGTACGTTGGAGGAGGAGCTGAAGTGGCTCCAGGTAATGCTGCAAGAGATCCCCAAGCACAAGGGGACGGACAAGCTCCAGGCCGAGCTGAAGCGGAAGATCAGCGAGGCCAAGAAGCAACTGCAAAGCGAGCGAAGCACGGGTCGCAAGACTCGGGGGATTCGCATCCCGCGGCAGGGGGCGGGCACGGCGGTCCTGCTGGGGGGGCCTAACGCCGGAAAGAGCGCGTTCTTGAGGTCGATGACGCGGGCCACGCCCGAGGTCGCCCCCTATCCCTTCACCACAAAGGCCCCCATTCCCGGCATGATGCCCTGGGAAGACGTGTTCGTGCAACTCATCGATACCCCGCCCATCACCGCCGACTATTTTGAACCGTACATGCATGGCCTGATCCGGAGCGCCGATTTGGCGCTGTTGCTGGTGGACCTGGGCAGCGATGGGGGCATCGAGGACTGTCAGGCGGTGCTGGAACACCTGAGTAAAACCAAGACGCGGCTGAGCGCCCAATCGTACTTGGACGAGGAAGATGTGGGTCTGTCCTATACCCGGGCATTCTTGGTGCCCAACAAAGTGGACCTGGAGGAGGCCGCCGTCCGCCTGGAATTGCTGCACGAGCTGGTGCCGCTGGATTTTCCGGAATACCCGATCTCCGCGGAGCAGGGGACCGGTTTGGAAGCCTTGCGGGACGCGATCTACCGCAGCCTCGATGTGGTCCGCGTTTACTCCAAGTTGCCCACGGCCAAGCAACCGGACCTGCAACGCCCGTTCACCTTCCGCCGCGGCAGTACCGTGCTGGATATGGCAGAGGAAGTCCACAAGGAATTGGCCAAGAACTTGAAGTTTGCCCGGGTGTGGGGATCCGCGGTACACGATGGTACGGTGGTCAAGGGCGACTACGTGCTGCAAGACAAGGACGTCGTGGAGCTGCACGTCTAATCCCGCCTGTTTGGCCAAGGGAGAAAGCCATTGGGCGTGCAGGCGACGGGGAGATCGGCTCCCCGCGGAGCGTGCTGCGGACAAAGCGGCTGTTCGTGGTGGCTTTCCGGCCAGCGCGCGACTAGACTTACAGTTGAGCGCGTTTGGGAGGCGGTGCCCTCATGCACGGCCGTGTGGTATTCCTGCAGCGCTAAATCGGCTTGGTTGCATGAGGTGCGCAACATATCTTGCGGGACGGTTCTTGCGAGACGGTATGTTCGATGACCGCAAGATGTTGAGCCAAGCGAACAATGCTGCACTGTAGTGGTATGACGGCTGGGGATTCGATGCGGCGCCCGGATGCCGCGTTCGGCGGGCGGTCGGTTCATGGCGAAAGACGGTGACGGCAACGAATTCGGTGGAATGCCCGATCTGGCGGGACGACGGATCGGGGATTTCGAGATTCTGCGCCGAATCGGCAACGGCGCCATGGCCGAGGTCTATCAAGCCGAGCAGTTGTCGCTGAAGCGGCAGGTTGCGTTAAAGATTCTGCGTCCGGAGCTGGCCCGGGACCCCACCTACGTCCAGCGTTTTCGCCGCGAGGCCCAGGCGGTGGCGCGGCTGGTCCACCCCAACATCGTGCAGATTTTCGAGGTGGGTAACCGCGACGACTTGCACTATATTGCGGTGGAGTACGTGCCGGGGTTGAACCTGCGGCAGTGGCTGCAAAAGAACGGCCCGCCCGATCTTCGCACGGCCCTGATCGTGATGCGTCAAGCGGCCGCGGCCTTGGCCAAGGCAGGGGAGCACGGCATCATCCATCGCGACATCAAGCCCGAGAACATTCTCATCACGCACGCCCTGGAGGTGAAGGTAGCGGATTTCGGCCTGGCCCGCCTTCGCAATACGGAGGAGGGCGTGGAGCTGACGCGGGTGGGGATGACGATGGGCACGCCCTTGTACATGAGTCCCGAGCAGATCGAAGGCCGCCCGCTCGATGCCCGCAGCGACATCTATTCCCTGGGGGTGACCTGCTACCAGATGCTGGCGGGCGAGCCGCCGTTTCGGGGTGACTCGCCGCTGGCGGTGGCCGTGCAGCATCTCAAAAAGAATCCCGAACCGTTGGAGAACCATCGTCCCGACTTGCCTCCAGCCCTGTGTCGCATCGTACATCAGATGATGGCCAAACAGCCTGAGCATCGTTTTGCCGACTCCCGGCTGCTGCTCTCGCAATTGCGGCGCATCTACGCGGAGCACGTGGCCGAGGATTGGCCCAGCTCACTGCCGGAGCTGGAGACCGCGGAATACTCGACGGTGACCTCCACGCGGGCCTTGGCAGAGCTGCACGAAACGATGCATCAAACCAGGCGGCGGAGACGGAAGTTCCTCTTGCTTTGGATGCCGATCTGGATGGCGGCCGTGGCGGGCGGATTGGTGGCGGGCTACTATCGCACGCAGGAACCACCCCTGCTGGCCAAGGTCCCCACGACTTCCCTGGCCGTGCCGCGCCAAGAGACTGTGCTGGGACAACTCCTCTACGCCAACCAGGTGGGAACGGAAAAGGCCTGGCGAGCCGTCATCGAGTACTTTCCCGAAAAGTCCTTTTGGACCTCGCAAGCCAAGATGCGGCTGGGGCAAATCTATCTTCGGGAAGACCGCCTGGACGACGCCTTGGCGGTTTTCGATGACCTGGCCGCCTCGGACGACAGCGAAATCGAGCAAAAGGCGTTCGGTTTGGCAGGCAGGGTCGGCGTGCTGACGTTGAAGAACCGCTATCGAGACGCCTCCGAGACGCTCAACCTGCTTTGGCCGATTCGCGACCACGTCCGCGATCCCTTGATGCAGCGGATGCTGGATTATTCGATCCGTACGATCCGCGAGCGGTTGGGACCGATGGGAGTTGAGCAGTGGAGCGAGTGGCTTCAATCCCTGAAAGAAGCCGACGAGCAGGCCGTCCCGAACTAGTCCGGAACTAGTCCCGCCGCTTTCACCGCGGTGCCGTGCCGTGAAAGGCCGGCGGTGGTACCGCCTGGCAAGAAAGCGAAAGTTCCGGGCAATGGTGCATCGCCCGGAACCTTGTGTGTGCTGATGACGAATCGTCGCCGATAGTCGTTTTGCCCGCGTTGTTCCCAGAAAGTCTCTTCGAAGCGACGTAGCCGTCGAATAACCGAGGGGCCAAATCTGGCGGAATGCAAACTTGACGAATCTGTTCAGGCGACGAGGGCGCCGGGGACCCGGCGGCCCGCTCAGCGAGGTCGCACGCTTACCGCGCGGGGACCCTTACCACGACCTTGGCCAGGAGAATCGGAACCGATCTCGAATTCCACATCCTGACCTTCATGCAGGTCCTCGAAACGAGAACCTTGAACCGCGGAGAAGTGGAAGAACACATCCGACTTCCGCATCGAACCCCCGGATGTCGCTTGGATAAAACCAAAGCCACGATCCACGACCAACTTCTTGATAACACCCTCGGCCATTACGAGCCACTCCTCGAAAAACACTCGCGGGACCTTGCCCGCACCTTCACGCTTTCGGTCAGTCTCGCGAGTCCCGGCAGAACGTCGGGTTTCGGCGGTTCCAATCTCCCTTCGCGGAGCCGTCTGAGAAAAACGGCAGGGCGGGGTGTGGGATGGACGCTGAATACCCCGGGTTTTGCATGAACGGTACGAAACCGCCGAAAAACCGCCGTCCGACCCCGAGACCCCAGTGGCTCGGACAGATCGAACGCTTTAGCAGCCTAAAATGTAGCCTACGCCCGGCCCCCCGGCAAGAGGCAAAAATATTTTTTTACCTCTTTTCGACCAATGAACGTCCAATCTTGCCAAAAAACCACGTCCTTTCGACACAGATCACCTGATAGAGGGGGTTCGTTTCATCAGAACACAACATCGCAGGGGGATGGGATCTGTGCCGTGGGGAGAGGGATCGGGTTTGGCATGAGGCCGGGTGGCGTCTGCGCCGGTTCGCATCAGCCCCCTCGCCCGAGCGGCCATTGCGGGCTGGCACTGCGACCCTTTCGGTGCCTTCGCTAAAAAAAGTCGCGACCCAGGCCGTCCACCGAACGCAATTTGGTCGTCCCCCCGTTATCGTGTTATGCTCAAGTATGCCGCGGAGGGTGTCGCGGGCAGGTAACCGTTCCGCGGGCGAGTAACCGTCAGCGGGCGAGTAACTGTTCACGGGTGAAAGAATGCGGAAAGCGACGTGTCTTCACGAGTCGTGTAGCAAAAACGCTGCGCTCGTGGGCGCCGATCGCTGAAGGGAAGCACAAGATGTTGCAGACACGCCGTGGCGCCCCGAATGTTCCGTGAACGGTTACGCGGGAAGAGGCACAGCGTTCGGAACCATCGCACCAAACAGAGATTCGGGTGTGGCAGAAAATGATATCGGCCAGGGCGGCGGGGATAGATATTGGCGCGGCGCGGTCGGCCGTGGCCGTCTGGAACCGTGACGGTCGCACCCGGATGATCCCCGATCCATCCGGGCGCACGTTCACGCCGACGGTAGTCCGTTTGGCCGAGCGTGAGATTCTGGTAGGCGAGGAAGCTGCCCGCTCCGCCTTGCTCTTTCCGAGCGAGACAGCGCAATGGATCAAGCGGGAGTTGGGGGCCAAGTGGTACAGCCGCCCAATTCGCGGGCGACGACTTCCGCCAGAGGTGATCCTGGCCTGCGTGCTGCGAAAGCTTCGGGAGGATGCGGAGCGGGAGACCGGTGGCGTGCATCCCGTGGCCGCCGCCGTCCCGTGGTACTTCGACGACGCCCGGCGCAAGGCCACCGCCGATGCCTTGGAGATCGCGGGGTGGCAAAGCCTGGGGCTGATCAACGAGCCTACGGCCGCGGTATTGGCTCTGGCGGAATCGTTGGGGCGGTTGCAGGAGCCGGATTTCCCCCCCATGCGTGTCCTGGTGTACGATTTGGGCGGGGCCACGTTCAAGACGGCAGTGATGCGACTCAAACCCGGCGGGTGCCGTACCCTGGCCGCCGACGCCGAACTGCAATTGGGCGGCTACGATTGGGATGTGCGACTCGTGGAGTGGTTGGCGGAGCAACTGGGCCCGCAGGGATTGCCCGACCCCCGTTACGATGCCGCGGTTTGGTCGCGGGTCTATCCGGCCGCGGTCGAGGCCAAGCATACGCTCTCCACGCGAAGGCGAGCCGAGCTGCTGATCGAATGGGAGGGGCGGAGTTATCAAGCCGCGATCGACCGCCAGCACTTCGAAGAGATTACCGCAGATCTCCTTTCGCGAACGCGGAATCTGACCGAGCGCCTCCTGAAGAGGCTGGGGATCGGCTGGGACATGCTCGATGGAGTGCTGGCCGTGGGGGGCGAGGTCCGCATGCCCGCCGTCTCCGAAATGCTGGAGCGATTGTCCGGCAAGCCACTCTTGCGATCCTTCCCTCCCGACGAATTGGTGGCACGGGGCGCCGCCATCTTTGCCGAATGGCTGTGCCGGGGACGTTTGCAGGGCGACGACGTGGCGGGATGGCGGATTCGCGAAACGGCATCGCGGAGCCTGTGGGTGGAAACCCGCGACCCGCACGACGGCACGCCGCATCCGACCCTCATCGTGCCGGTCGAGACGGTCCTGCCTGTGGAAGTGGAAAAGGTGTCTTGCACGGAACGCGAGGGGCAGCTTTCCCTGGCCTTTCGCGTTTGGGAAGGGGGGGTGGCTTCGGACGCGGCCATGACCCCTTTGGGAGAGGTTGTCGTTACCGGATTGCCGCCCGACTTGCCTAGAGGTCGGCCCATTCGCGTGATTTTTCGAGGTTCCACCGATGGACGCTGGGATATCTCGGCGGAGGTACCCGGCACGGATTGTCGAGCGGAGGTAGCCCTGCGGCGCGACGGCGGCTTGGATGCCTTTGCCGTGCGGCAATGGCGGGACGCCTTGGAGTCGTCGCCATCGCTGGAATCGGGCGAGGGCTTGAGCCTTGCCGCGGGCAGCGAGGCCGAGTCGCCCGAGTCCCAAGAGGCTGCTCCCATCGCATCCGGCCCGCCAGTCGCGGAATCGCTGGGGGGCAAAGAACATCCCCGCCTGGCCGCCGCGGAAAAGCTTGGCCGCCGCCCGCGCCTGCAACTGCAACCGTTGACCGGGGCCATCGAGAAAGAAGTTGAGGCGGGGCAATCCGCTGATCCTCGCGAACCGCCGCCGGTCGCGAAGCATTTGATATCTACCCATCCCGTCGAAATCGCCGAGAACGGTACCCAGATCGAGCCAGGTTCCCCTCTCTTGCCGCCTGAACCGATGCCCCTGGCCGGGCCAATTTTGCGTATTGCTCGCCCTACCGTCACCCGGGATATGTTGTTGGGCGCCGCCGATCACGTTTTGCCCCCACAGCCGTACCCCAGCGATATTGGGCAACCCGTGGGGGAGTCCGAGGGAGAGGCGGCAGCCGGGGCCGCCTTGCGTTGGGATCGAGAAGGGCCAGGCCCGGCCAACGACCTCCCTGAGATGCCGATTGTAGGAGACGCCGCGAGGTCCGGGCGAAATCGCTTTCGCGATCCGCGCGTGGCGCTGCCCTGGGGAGGCTCCGTCCCGCGATGGGTGATCGGGGCCACCGGATTCGTCGTGTCAAGCCTGGTGGGGCTTTGGCTGGGCTACTGGTTCATCCGCTACCTCCTGCCGGAAAGCCCCCTCCTCCGCATCTGGCCCTAGCATCACGAATGCCGGTTTCCCACGCATCTCCGGCTCGGGCCGACCGAGGGATACCGGGGGTTCTTTTGCCCCTCAGCTCTCTGGGATAGGCTTCCGGAATCGGCCCGCGCGGCAGCACATGATCCCTTGCGGCCGGCTCTCAGATGGGGGACCGGCTTTTCGGCAACTCGGGTTTGGCGTGGCCTGTCGGGGTGATTGATCGGGGCAGGGAAAAGTGCTATGTTATGGGCGTGGAATGAAATCACGCGGGCGGGGCGCCTAATGCGATCTGGCCGCGTGATCAGCGAATGCGGCACTCCGCACCGTGCAGGATGACGAAGTTTTGACGGAGAGTCGATACTTTGCCCGATGGGAGCCGTACCTTAGCAAACATTCCGCAGCGTGTATAGCCGTCGTTCGACCTCGGTCGTCGGCGGATCACACCAAGCGGAGTGGCGGCGCCCCCCTAAATGAGTCGGGCTCACCGTCGAACATCGTCGCCGACGGTGGCCGGAGTGCCCTTTTTATTTCCAGCCCCTTTGCCACGTCTATTAACTATTTCCAACCTCTTTGCCGCATCGCCCAACAAAGCCGCTAATCGCGTATGGCCCGGGGACCTGGGTAGATCGGGACGGGCCGCCGGGCCGATCGATTTCACCCGGGCATCACTTCAGCGAAGTATCACTTCGGTCCGGCGTCGCTTCAGCCGGGCATCACTTCAGCCGGAAATTGACCAGGCAAGCCGATCAGCGTTCCCCAGGCGGATAGAGGATTTTGGCCTTTTCCTCGTCGCTGAGGCGGGAATTGGCGATGGGGCCTGGCTCCCAGCACTGTTCCAGCGTGCCGACCTTCGGCTCTTGCACCGGGATGACCAGCACTTCGGCGCCGTCGGCATCGCGTTCGATCCGCCCGCCCTGCCGCACTACGGCGTCCTTGGCCAACTTTTCGCAAACCTGAATCAGGCGGTCGAAGTTGTATTCGGTGTGCGAAAATACGGTGCTGCGATCCAAGGCCGATAGGAATCGATCAGGCAAATTCCCCTTGCCGAGCGAGGTGAACAGGATGCCAGCCGCGTTGGCCGGATTGCAGTCCGAGTCCTGGCCGCAGCGTGTCGCGATGATGATCGTCCGGTCGATGTCGCCGCCACCATAGAGCAGCCCCATGGCGATGTAGGCGCCGTTGATCTTGGCGTCGATATTGAAATCGCCCTTGCTACACGAGGCGCGGCGGTAGTTGGGGTTGCGGTGATACTTTGCGTTGATCTTTTCCCAGACGGCCTGCCAATCGTTGGGGGAAGCTCGCCACCAGGCGATGACGTCGCGGATGCATTCGGCGTACTGGCTTTCGGACGGGATGCAGCGAAGGCCAGCCTCCACGATGCGGACCGGGTCGCGCTCGAAAAAGGCCTCGGCGTACATGCCGCCCACGAAGTATCCCCCGTACAACCCGTCGCCGTAGTTCATCAGTCGGCCGAACTTTTCCCCCAACTGAATTACCAGATTGGGCATACCCGGGGCAATGATGCCCGAGAAGTCGGCCTCGATCTGGTAGTCGATATCGTCGGCGTGCTGATTGAAGCGGGGATGGCCGGAGTCCGGTGAGGCGATGCCCGAGCGGAGGTTATCGCGCCCGTTGCGGTTGGCGTGCCACAGCGGATAGCGGCTATTGGCGAAGTCGATCCCCGCCTGCCGTGGCGAGACATCCCAGCCGTATTGCTCCAAAGTCCGCAAGAACGTCATTTCCACGTAAAGGTCGTCCTGGTGGAATTGGTTGATCATGTCGGGTTGCCAGGCGGGCATTTCGTCCTCGCGCAAGATGCGTCCCTGGGCGTGAAACTCGGTCGGCCCGCCCCATCCGACCCCCGCCATTTGACCCAGCCAGGCCGCCTCCATCTTGTCCCGATACTCGGCCAAGGGCAGCCGGCGGTATTCTTCACCGCGACCGACAATTGCGCTGAGAGACAGCATGGCCAAGACCCCAATCGCGACGATCCAAGACCTTGATCGCATCCTCGTAACCTCCATTTGCAGGTTGTAGGGAGTGCTGAAGTCGCACTGTAGCACAATCATTTGTAGATTGGGCGGACCCTACGTTTGTGGATTGATGGACCCTAAGGCCTGCTGAAGTGTGACTTCGGCAGGCCACGATCGGCTTCGAACAGCGATTGCGTAAGATCCGACATTTCACGGCCGATCCGGCAGCCCCCTCGCAGGGGGAAACCGCAAATCACCCCATCTCCGACCAATTGCCTCTCGCCATATTACACGGCGCATCGGCCAATTGCAACGACGAAATGGCTTGGCAACGGCAGAGTATTGGCGAGTGCGACCCGCTCTTGCCTGTCCGGATGGTGGGGGAAAGCCAGATCCATTCCAAGCATTCGGATACCCTGCATCCGCGAATTTCGGTTATACTCACTAAAGTGCGCGTGGGGCCGTCGGTTCGCAACGTCTTGCCGGGGGAAGGCAACTCTCCTGCCCGGTGGACGAGGAGCTTTGTCGTTTCCGCTCCTAGCCAATCCGACGTGTCCGATTCCTGTTCCTGGCTTTCCGGAAATCCTATGGCTACCACGGAAGTTACGATTTCGTTACGGCAATTGGGCTACGGGCTGAAAGTCTCTGCCGAGCAGGTCCAGGCGGTCGTGGAGTTGCTCGACGCCGGCAACACCATCCCCTTCATTACCCGGTATCGCAAGGACCAGACGGGGGGCCTGGATGAGGAGAAGGTATCGGCCATTGCCGAACATTTGGCCAGGGAACGGCAATTGGCTGAACGCAAGCAAACCATTCTGCGTTCCATCGAGTTGCAAAACAAACTCACGCCGAGTCTGGCAAAACAGATTCTGGGCGCGCGAACGCTGAAGTGGTTGGAGGACCTCTATCTCCCATATAAGCCCAAGAAGCAGACCCTGGCTAGTGTCGCCCGCGAAAGGGGGCTAGACCACCTCGCCGAAGAGATTCTGAATCGGGAGCAGATCGCGGCGGACTTGGACAAGCGAGCCGCGGATTATGTCAATCCGGACAAGCAGGTTACCTCGGGCGCTGATGCCTTGCTGGGGGCAGGCCACATCTTGGCCGAAAGGTTCAGCGAGAGCGCGGACTTGCGTCAACGGCTCCGGGCCATCCTGTTCAAAACCGGCAGGATCAGCACGACATTGACGGAGGAAGCAGCCAAGGCCTTGGCGGGGGACGCGCCAGCCTCATCTCCAGAGACGCCGACGCCGGACGCCTCCAATCAGGCCGCCGCGCCGCAAACCGCCGGCGATCACATTGCTGAGGAACAAACTGCCGGTGAGCAAAGGGTGGGCGAGCAAAGGGCCGAAGAACAAGCTGCCAGCGAGCAAACTGCCGGCGAATCGGCCCCCGGCCAGCCATCGGTTCCCCAGCCTTCCGATTTAGGGACTCCGCATTCCGGCCCCGACCAGGCCGCCAGCGGTTCATTCGTCGAACAGCAGGCTGGCGCTCAAGGGGGAGTTGCGGTGTCTTCGAGCGAGGCCGCTCCGCAATCGTCTGGGGAAGCATTGGGCGGGGAGAACAAGGCGGTCGAGAGCGTACCACGCAATCCTGGCGAAGAGGCGTCGGCCGGCTCGTCCTCTGCCGCTAGCTCGGCCGAGGTGTCCGTGCATGGCGAAGGCGGCCAGCACGCCGAGGCAACTCCGGCTGCGGTCACGGAAGCCCCCGCATCTAGCCCAGATGCCACCGCGGTCTCGACACATCCTGCGCAAGTCGATACCGCTGCTGCGCAAGTCGCGGTGGCTAGCAGTGCCGCGCCGCCGCCCGCCGCCCCGCGTACGGTTCCGCTCAAGCCGGCGTTGTCGGCCAAGGAAGAAGAGCGGCGGAAGAAGCGGGAGCGATTTCTGCGCGCGTTTGCCGACTACGCCCATTACTCGGAAGGGCTCCGCTCGATTCCGCCGCATCGCGTGCTGGCGATCAACCGGGGCGAGCGGGAAAGGGTCTTGCGGGTAAAGATCGAGGTGGACTCGGAATCGTTGCAGAAGGCGGCGGAAGAAATCTGCGTACCGCCGGACCACCCCCATGCGGAGTTCCTTCGGGGATGCGAAAAAGCAGCCCTTTCGCGGATGGTGCTTCCCTCGCTAGAACGGGAGATTCGCCGCGAGCTGAACGAAAAGGCCGAGGCCCACGCCGTCCAGGTCTTCGCCCGCAATCTTCGCCGCTTGCTGCTCCAGCCACCGGTACGCAACCATACCATTTTGGCGATCGACCCGGGGCTTCGCCAAGGCTGCAAGTTCACCGTACTCGACCCCTACGGCAAAGTGCTGGATCACGGGGTGTTTTTCATTGTTGGGGCGAGTCAACGGGTGGCGAACGCCAGGCAGCGCGTGCTCGAGATCGTCCAAACGCACGGCGTGACGCTGATTGCGCTGGGGAACGGCACGGGTTGCCGCGAGACGGAAGAATTCCTGGCCAACTTGATGCAGAATGAGTGGAAGGATGGCGGTCCGGCCTACGTGATCGTGAATGAGGCGGGCGCCAGCGTCTACTCGGTAAGCCAGCTCGGACGCGAAGAGTTGCCCACATTCGACGCCGCCGCTCGCGGCGCCATCTGTATCGGACGGCGGCTCCTCGATCCGCTGAGCGAGCTGGTCAAGATCGAGCCTGCCGCCTTGGGCGTGGGGCTGTATCAGCACGACCTCAAGCCCAAAAACCTCGAGCACTCCCTGGATCAAGTGGTGCAGTCGTGCGTCAGCTTCGTGGGGGTCGATGTGAATACCGGAAGCCCGGCCTTGTTGACGTACGTATCCGGGCTGAACCAGCTTACCGCGCGGCGGATTTACGAATATCGCCAGGAGCATGGCCCCTTCCGCAATCGCGAACAATTGAAGCAGATTCCCGGCATTGGCGAGGCCACGTTCGTGCAGGCGGCGGGCTTCCTGAAGATCACCGACGGCGATAATCCGTTGGACGCGACCTGGATCCATCCCGAAAGCTACGACATCGCGCGGCGGGTCATGGAGAAACTCGGCGTGGCACCGGAACAAATCGGCCAGCCGCAAATGCTCCAGCCACTAGCCGAGAAGATCGCGGCCCTGGATGTGCAGGCCACAGCCAAGGAGCTGGGTTGCGGACCGCTGTTGCTGCAAGACATCCTCCAGCAATTGCAGCGGCCAGGTCGAGACCCCCGCGAAGACTTACCCCCACCCATCTTCAAAAAAGGCATTTTGAAGATGGACGACCTAGAACCTGACATGGAATTGAGCGGCATGGTGCTCAACGTCGTGGACTTCGGGGCCTTTGTCGATGTTGGGGTGAAACACCCAGGCCTGGTCCATCGCAGCCGCATGGCGCCCCGCTTCATTCACGATCCGCACGAGGTGGTAGCGCCGGGGGATATCGTGCGGGTATGGGTGGTGGAAGTCGATAAGACGCGACGTCGGATTTCCTTGAGTATGATCCCGCCGGGTACGCCCATGCCATCCCCGGCCGATGGTCGGCGACGAAGGGGGCGCCGCCCCGAGGGGGTCAGGCAGGCGACACCGGCAGAGGGTGCCACCCCTGCCACGGAAGATGGTGCCCCAACGCGGCGACCACGTCCCTCGCGGCGAAGAGATCGGCCACAAGATAGGGCTGGCGAACGGCGCGGCGGGGAGCCTAGCGGCGATCGCGCCGCGGACTCGCGGAGCCGGGTCCGAACTGCCCGCAAACCTCGGCGGGACGGCGACTCGCGGCAGGCCGGGCGGGGCGAAAGAGAAGATCGGCACGCAGCCATGCGCGGCGAGGGGCCTGAGATTTCCCGGCCGGTGCGGCTGCCGCAACGCCTGACCTCGTCCTCCAAGGCCCCGGCGGCGCCCCTCAGCGAAGAGGTGCTGGAGGGCAAGCAGCCGATGCGGAGTTTTGCGGATTTGATGCAGTATTTCGCCGCCAAGGGGGCAGGCCGGTCCGCCCCAGGTGAAAAAGGCGCGAATCGATCCCAAGGACAGCCCCACGGAACGGCCGCCAACGGCCGGTCGGGCGAAGGTCGGGCGAAATGGGCTGCCGAGGGTCAGCGTCATGCAACCGCAACGCCGCCCAGCGGTCCGCAACTGCCATCAGGCTCGTCCCGAACGGAGGCGCCTTCCCCACCGGCAGCCGAGCCACTTGCCCCTCCGCCGCCCTTGCCCGAGGCCGATTCCCCGACTAACGTTACCTTGGAGAACGCGGAGAGCCGGACGCCGACCCCGCCCAACGGCGACAACCCCGATGCCTCCGTTTGACCCCGGTTTTTGGCGGCCCTCGGAGCGTGGGTCAAACCAATCGGTACAATTTGCGCCAGCCAAATCACTCGGAGATTGTAGCCGTTCACGGGTAGAACAATGTAGAACCATGCAGAAAACGCGGTGGTGGCGCGAGCCGCGCGAGCCGAATGACGAAGACGCTCCGCTGGCGGGCGCCGTTTGCTCCATGGAACCACGTGGTGTTGTGGTCGATACGGCATGGCATCCCGACTCTTCCGTGAACGGTTACCGCAGAATTCCCTTGGGTCATCATGAGCGATTTTGAGCAACGACTACAAAAGGCGATTGATCGCGGGCGTCGCATCGGGCGACAACGGGCCCAGGCCGAGGCTCAAGCGGCCTTGAGCGAGGCTGAACTCCGCGCACTCCATACGCAATATCGGCTGGAGCTTTGCGATTACCTGGAGACCTGCCTGCGGAAGGTCCAAGGGCATTTGCCGGGATTTCGCTTCGAGACGATCCTATCCGATCGAGGCTGGGGAGCGGCGGTCAGTCGCGAGGATTTTCGCTCGCGGCGCGAGACCTCCTCCAATGATCTCTACAGTCGCTTGGAGCTGTTGATTCGCCCTTTCAGCTCTTATGCCGTGCTCGACCTGGCCGCCAAGGCGACGGTCCGCGATCGAGAATTGTTCAATCGCAACTTCTTCCAGGCCTTGGGCGAGGTAGATGTCGAGGCATTCCGCGAGACGATCGACCGCTGGATCGTGGAGTTCGCCGAGACCTACGCCGCACGGACGGCGTGATCCGCCCGGCCAAGGCAGGCCCAAGTTGCGAGGCAGGCCCAAGTTGTTGGCCAGGCGGGCTTGATTCCGGTTGGTCATGGGGCTTGATTCGTGGCGGGAAATACGGTCGGTTGATAGCCGAAGGTTGAGTCGGGCCACTGTTCCAGGCGAGCACCTGGTGCGATCGGGATTGGGGCACGAGGCGTCCAACATGCGTTGGCGGACGGCAAAGGCACCATCCCCGCAAATGTAGCGTTAAGCGGTGAGGATGATGAAATTGGATTGTCTTCCAGCATGACGAGTGCGGCCAAGTCTTCCCCATCGCCCAAACCAAAGTGACATGACATCGAACGAATCCAGGGATGCAGCGACCATTGCAGGCCGGGCCAAGCCGGTCGGGCGATCACCCGCCGCCGAGGCCTGGCGAAGGTTGCTGCGGAATCGGGCGGCGGTTGGCTCGCTGATCTTCTTGTTGGGGTTGGCCATTGCGGCCGTTCTAACACCGGCCTTCCCCCTCACGCCACCCCGATTGGTGGATACCGAGCAGCAACTCTTGCCGCCCCGTGTGTGGCCGCCCATGCAGCGGACGCTGTTGGGACGCCGTGGCGCCGATGCCGAGGGACCCGCCGACCGGCCGCATCTTTCGCCGGATGCCATCGAGGCCAAGTTGCAAGAGGGCTTTGGCCGCCTCGGTCCGGTCAGCCGCTTGCTCCTGCGTCTTCGCATGGCCGTCTTCGGCGAGTGGAGCTTGGCTCCGCTTTGCGGCACGGACCGCTTGGGGCGAGACGTGATGTCGCGGATTTTTTTGGGGGCCCGTATCTCGCTCGCCGTCGGCCTGGTCGCCACGCTGGTCTCGCTTGTCATTGGCGTTACCTATGGGGCGGTGGCGGGTCTCGCAGGCGGTTGGGTCGATGATCTTATGATGCGGATCGTGGACGTCCTCTATTCCGTACCGTTTATCTTCGTGGTCATCTTTCTGATCACCATCCTCAGCGCTGAGCCTGTCAAAAACATGCTGGAGGACCGCTTCGGTATCACACGCATCATGGTCTTTTTCCTCGTGGTGGGCGCCATTTATTGGCTCACGATGGCACGGGTCGTCCGCGGCCAGGTCCTCTCGATTCGGCAGGAGCTGTACATCGAGGCCGCCCGAGCGTTGGGGGCAGGCCCACTCCGCATCCTTTTTCGACACGTGATCCCGAATTTGACGGGCGTGGTGATCGTCTATTTGACGCTGACCATCCCCCGCGTGATGCTGTTCGAGGCGTTTCTGTCGTTTCTCGGCTTGGGGGTGGAGCCACCGGACGTTTCCTGGGGTTTGCTGGCCAATGAGGGCTTGCAGATGATCACGCCGATCCGCATCTATTGGTGGCTGGTGGTCTTTCCGGGATTGGCCTTGGCGACCACGCTGTACGCCTTGAACTTTCTCGGCGACGGTCTCCGAGACGCTTTGGACCCCCGATTGAAAGACCTGTAACGGAGGATGCCCCGCGAATCCAACGCGCGGGAATGATTCGGACGCGGGAATTCGACGTGCGCGAATACGGCGGATGGTCCAGGCCAATGCGTGGGAATACCGGGACGCTTGGGGGGACGCTTGGGGAAAGCCCCCCGGCTAGCAACCACTCCTCGGGAATGAGAAACGATTTTGCACGCGAATCTTTTTTCCACGGGAAAAGCCATGAAGCTGGGGTTTGGACTGTACCGGCATCAACTGACGGACGACAATTTCCGGTTTGCCCGACAGTGCGGGGCTACGCACTTGGTGGTGCACCTGGTGGATTATTTTCGCGGTGGCGCGGCCCAGGATAATCAACCCGTCGGTGATCAGGGTTGGGGCTGGGCGGGTGACCCCCACGACCCGATTTGGAGCTACGACGCGCTGGCGCGGCTGCAAGAGACGGCCCAGCGGCATGGACTGACCGTTTGGGCCATCGAAAACTTCGATCCGGCGCTCTGGTACGATATCCTGCTGCACGGTCCCCAGAAAGAGCGGCAAATGGCACGGCTCCAGATGCTGATTCGGGACGTGGGCCGCGCCGGGATTCGGGCGTTTGGCTACAATTTTTCGATCGCCGGCGTCGCCGGGCGAAAATCGGGACCCCTGGCCCGGGGTGGGGCCGAGACCGTCTATGTCGATAGTCCCGACGAAAGACCGATCCCCGAGGGCATGATCTGGAATATGCGATACGCCCCGGCCGGGTCAGGGCAAATCGCGTTCTTTCCCCACGATGAGCTGTGGCGGCGGCTGGAGTGGTTCCTCCAGCG
>DYLS01000253.1 GCA_020721965.1 Blastopirellula marina
GCGTTGGTTCACAAATCTTTCCGTTACACCTCAACCGTGAAGGGTTACTCGGGATATATAGTGTCGGGTCGATGGCGAATCCCGGTGGGCGGAGGAGGGACGAACGCCGCCCTCTTTTTCATCGGGTCCCGCTCGACTATCGGCCCGATCCTTCGATCACGGCCAGCGCGATGTCCACTTTCCCGAATGGAGCACTCACTTGAATGCCCGCCACCCGATTTTGCACCCGTTCGACGGCCTGCCGGGCGATATCGACACCCATCTTCAATTGATCTTCTCGGCTCGAGACGGAGGCCATCTTTTCCATGACCCAATCGGGAATGACCACGCCGGGCACCTCGTTTTTCATGAAGGTGGCGTTCTTCAAACTGGCGAGCGGCCAAATGCCAGCGAGGATGGGAATGTTGTATTGTTGCACGTGGTCCAAGAATCGCAGCAGGGCGTCGGGGTCGAAGACCGGTTGCGTAATGGCGAATTCCGCTCCCGATTCCACCTTCTGCCGAAAGCGATCCAGCTCTCGTGCCTGATCCAACGCGGTGGGGTCCAATCCCACGCCGATCAATGCGGCGGTGGGCGGGTCGATCGATTGCCCGCCCAGGTCCACGCCCTGGTTGAGCCGCCTTTGCACTTGCACCATACCGATCGAATCGGTATCGAAGACCGCCGTGGCATGGGGATAATTCCCCAGCTTGGGTGGATCACCGGTGATGAACAGGATGTTGTGGATGCCACAGGCGGCGCAGGCTAGCAGATCTGCCTGCATCCCAATCAGATTTCGGTCCCGGCAGCAAAAGTGCAAAATCACCTCCATCATGGCCTCACGCTGGATGCGATCGGCTGTAATCAGCGGCGAAATCCGGGAACTTGCACGTGGGCCGTCGGGGATGTTTACGGCATCCACGCCGTGGCGATGGAGCAAGCGGCTCTTCGCCACGATATCGTCGAGGTTGTAGCCGCGAGGCGGGACCAATTCCACGGAAGTCACCCAACGACCGCTCGCGAGACGCCACGCGAAGCGGGAACGATCGGCCAAAGGCACTGGTGGTTTCAGCTCGGCTTGCTCGACCTGACGGTTCAAGATCGGTTTGGTTCTCGCCCGCGCCAGAGGCTTGATGGTTTCGCACAAAGCCCGGATATGCTCGGGAGTGGTGCCGCAGCAGCCGCCCACGGCGGCCGCGCCTAGCTGAACATATCGCTTCCCATACTCTGCGAAATATTCTGGAGAGCAGTAATAGATCAACCGGTTTTCAACTTCTTTCGGCGTTCCGGCATTCGGCTGAACAATCAGCGGTCGATGGGCGATCCTCACGGCGCACTCTACCGAGGCGAGCATACCGTGCGGTCCCGTCCCGCAATTCAGGCCCCAGGCCGTCGGCAGGGGATCGCCTTCGGGAAGTGGAGCGAAAAGCCGCTCAACCGTCTCCCCGGAGGCCGATTCGCCGTCTTCATATACGGCGGCCGACAAAATAAAGGGGACGCCCGGTCGCTGGCGCATGGCCCGGGCGCACCACTCCAAAGAACACCGATTGGGCTGCGTCTCAAAAAGAATAAAGTCTGCCCCGGCCTCCATCATCAGGTCCACTTGCTCTAAGACCAGATGTTGATGGGTCTCTTCATCCCGAGCCACGCTGCCGAGTGGCCCGATCGAGGCGGCGACGTAAACCGGGCGACCTGCCGCGTCGGCTGTCTCGCGTGCCAACCGCACGCCCGCACGAATCACGGCCTCGAACTGCTCCCCCAGCCCAAACTTTTCCAGACGGGGACGGCTTGCCCCAAAGGTATTGGTGGTCAACACCTCCGCCCCGGCGTCGCAGTAATCTTGATGGATTTGGCGGATCAGCTTTGGATCGGAGAGAGAAAGCTCGTCGAAACAGCGATTGGTGAAGACGTGGTGCCGATAAATCTCGGTTCCCATGGGGCCGTCGAAAACGACCACGCCTTTTTGCAAAAACTCACCAAAGGGAAGTCGGGCACTCATGGAATCAAAGGTCGCGTTAGCACAGGGACATGCGGGCACGGGGCTGATAATGCTACAGCGCTGGGTTGTTCCCAACACTTTGTCGTGATGCGAAACAACGCATTGCGACGTATGGTGAACGTATCATGCAGGCACACGGACTTGGCGCTGTAGGAATAATCCGATCTCAAGGGACCTCGCCTTCCCGCCGCACAATGCGAGCAGCAAACCGCGGCGTCGAGGTCCCGCAGGCAAGCCCATTGGCGCCAGGGACGCCCCGATTGGCCTCGCCGGTCGGGCCCGGCGATTGTATCTCGTGTTACGCCGCACATCCTGCTTATTATGACGTGTTGAAAAAGATAACGAACGGGGGTGTCCTCCCCTCGTAAATTGCGCG
>DYLS01000254.1 GCA_020721965.1 Blastopirellula marina
CTGGGGCGTGCTTTCCATGCTCATCGCCGGCATCAAGGAGCATCAGGATTGAGCGCCATCATCCCCACCATCGACAACCCGCATCTGGAGGCATTGCTTCTGGAGTTGCGCGGCACTCGGGTTTTAGTGGATCGCGATCTGGCAAGCATTTATGGTGTGGAAACCCGCGACATCAACAAAGCGGTCAGCAATAACCCGGACAAGTTTCCTGACGGCTATGTTTTTGAGTTGAGCAAGGAAGAGAAGCGGGAACTGGTGGAAAATTTCCACCGGTTCGATGCACTCAAGCACTCAAGCGTCAATCCGAAGGCCTTTACGGAAAAAGGCCTGTACATGCTGACGACCATCTTGAAGAGCCCGATTGCGACACAGGCCACCCTTGGCATTATCGAGACCTTCGCCAAACTACGCGAGCTCACCCGCAACATCAAGGCGCTAGCCGAGTTGCCGGATAAACCTCAAGAAAAAGCCTTGATGCAACGCAGCGGCAAGTTGATCGCCGAACTTCTGGACAACGACCTTCAGACCAGCGATGCGGAAACCAGCATCGAATTGAACTTTGCGGTGTTGAAGTTCAAGCACACCGTCAAGAAAAAGCGTGGGGCATCATGATAGAAGAAACCCCGCTCACCCGTTCGCTGGCCATCCAGCTGCGTGTCATCCACGCGCTCTTCCTGCGCGAGGTCATCACCCGCTTTGGTCGTCACGGCCTGGGCGTGCTCTGGCTGATGCTCGAACCCATGCTGTTCACCCTGGGCGTGGCGGGGCTTTGGTATCTGGCGAAGCTGCACACGGTCTCCAACATCCCCATCATCGCCTTTGCCATCACCGGGTATTCATCTGTCCTGCTCTGGCGCAATGTCTCCAACCGCTGCGTCAAGGCCATCGAACCCAACCTGGCACTGATGTACCACCGTAACGTGAAGGTGCTGGACATCTTCGTGGCCCGTTTCCTGCTCGAATTCGTGGGCGCCTCCGCGTCCATCGTCGTGCTCACCTTCTTCTTTGCCGGCATCGGTGTGATGCAGTGGCCCCACGACCTCCCCATCATCCTGGCAGGTTGGTTGCTGCTTGCCTGGTTCGCCCTGGCCCTGGGGCTCATCGTCGGGGCCTATTCCGAGCGATCGGAGCTCATCGAACGGGTCTGGCACGTCATCACCTATCTGCTCTTTCCGCTTTCGGGCGCCATGTATATGGTCGAATGGTTGCCCAAGGCCGCCCAGGACGCCGTGTTATGGTTGCCCATGGTGCATGGTGTGGAAATGATCCGGCACGGTTATTTTGGCGGCGTCATCCTTACCCATGAAAACCCCGCCTACTTTGCCACGGCCAATCTCGTCATGACCTTGTTCGGCTTGGCCCTGACCCGGGAGGCAGGCCGGAGGGTGCAGCCGGAATGATCAACTTGACCGACATTCACAAGAGCTACCCCACCCGTAGCGGGCTGCACACCGTGCTGAACGGGATTGACCTGACCATCGCCCCGGGAGAGAAGATCGGCATCCTCGGCCGCAACGGGGCGGGCAAGTCCACGCTCATCCGCATCCTTTCCGGCGCCGAGCGGCCGGACTCCGGGAAAATCCATCGAGAAATGAGCATTTCCTGGCCGCTCGCCTTTGGCGGCGCGTTCCAGGGCAGCCTGACGGGGCTGGACAACCTCAAGTTCATCTGTCGCGTGTATGGTGTGGATTACCTCGACAAAATCGACTATGTGCAGGACTTTGCCGAACTGGGCGAGTATTTCCGCGAACCGGTCAAGACCTATTCATCAGGCATGCGTTCAAGGCTGGCCTTCGCCATTTCCATGGCAGTGGAATTCGACTGCTTTTTGATCGACGAAATCATTTCGGTGGGCGATGCACGTTTCCATGCCAAGTGCCAAACCGAGCTATTCGAGAAGCGCAAGGATCGGGCGATGGTGATGGTGTCGCACGAGCTTCATAATCTCAAGGAGCATTGCCAAAGGGTTTACCTTTTGCATCAGGGGGCGCTGCTTTCATTTTCGAGCAGTGAAGAAGCCTATGAGTCTTACAGTAAGGGGGGTTGAGTAATACATGATTTTTTACCGAATGAAACCTGCCACGCCGCGGAAAATCAACAGGATTAGATGCCTCCATGAGCCAGCCACCGTTTGAAACTCCTGACTCAAAATCCTTTTACCGTGCGTTTGAAGATCGCCACCGGGGTTCGCGCGAGCTGATCAAAGATCGTCTGCGCCAGTACGCTCCTTTTCTCACCCCGCTGCTCGACATTCATCCCCAGGGCCATGTGCTCGATTTGGGTTGTGGCCGAGGCGAATGGCTCGAAGTCACCCGTGAACTCGGCTTTCATGCCCGCGGGGTCGATCTCG
>DYLS01000255.1 GCA_020721965.1 Blastopirellula marina
TCGTCTATATTGTGGTGTTCTGTGGTCGCTCTACAGACCCCCGTGAATGCTCACCTTTTTCATGATCCCGCCGATCGTGATGTGCTGGCTTGAATCCGACGCTTTGCGGCCTTTACCTGGCGGCATTCCAAAACTACGTCAGCCCCTGGTCGTGCCAGCTTTTCGCTCGCGTCCGCAAGTTGACCTTGACGGTTTTGGGGCGGCATTTTAGTTTGGGGGCGTTGGGTCTCCGCGGCTGTGAGTTTCGTCGCGGTTAGATACGTCGCGGTTAGACACGGGTTACGAATGACCCCGGCGGCCTCAGCAAGGATGCGTCAGAAATGAATCCATCATCTCCCTCAAAGCGGCTGGCTTGCTCCTCGTTTGGCACCGTCAATTCCTGCAATCTCGACCGTTCGGTGCCCTTTCTCGATCTCAAAAGGATTCATGCGCCGCTGCGAGAGCGGATCGCTAGCGCGCTGGTAGGCGTGTGCGATTCCGGGGCATTTGTGCTGGGACCGGAGGTGGAACGACTGGAACATTCCCTGGCAGCATATTGCCAGGTCTCGCGGGCCGTGGCGTGCTCATCGGGGAGTGAAGCCCTGCTTTTGGCCCTGATGGCGCTGGGGATCGGACCGGGGGACGAAGTGATTGCTCCCAGTTTTACTTTTTTCGCCACAGTCAGCGCGGTAGTGCGATTGGGGGCTACGCCGGTCTTTGCCGACATCGACCCCGCGACCTTCAACGTTTCACCGCTCGAGGTCGCCAGGCTGGTTCATCACGCTACGAAGGTCATTTTGCCTGTACATCTATTCGGGCAAGCGGCGGAGATGGAGCCTATCCTGGCCATCGCGGCACGTTGTCGGATCGCGGTAGTCGAGGATGCCGCTCAAGCCATCGGAGCGGAACATTTGGGACGCCGTGTGGGGTGTATGGGAGACATCGGTTGCTTTAGCTTTTATCCCACCAAGAATCTTGGGGCCATGGGCGACGCGGGGATGCTGTCCGCCTCATCGCCGGAGATCGCCGAAAAATTGCGGCTGTTGCGTGCCCATGGGATGCAGCCACGGTATTACCATTCCCTGATTGGCATCAACGGGCGGATGGATGCCTTTCAGGCGGCCGTGCTGAATGTCAAGTTCGAATTCCTAGAAAACTGGATTTCCGAAAGGTCCGAACAAGCGGAGACCTATCGCGGGCTATTTCAAGAATTCGGCTTGGCCGACGTGCTCCGTTTGCCGACGGCCTCTCCCAGGGCGAGGCATGTGTGGAATCAGTTCGTCATTCGCGTTCCTGACGGGCGACGTGACGCCTTGCGGCAGCACCTGGCGGATCGCAAGGTAGGGACCGAAATCTATTACCCGTTGGGGCTTCACGAGCAAGCGTGTTTTCGCCATCTTGGTTACGCGCCGACCGATCTACCGGAGACATTCGCCGCCGCACGAGACGTCTTGGCCCTCCCGATTTTCCCAGGGTTGACGCGGGATGAGCAATACGTGGTAGTGGCCAGGATCGCGGAATTCTACCAGACCACGAAATCGCGGTCCCAAGTTGCCGCTCCGCTCTTCCTGAGCCGATCTGTCGAACGGATATCGTCCTCGCTGCCGGAAGCGTAGCTAGCACCATAAGGTACCTACGCGGCAGTACGACAGCGCAAAGTCCGCCTGATTGCATCACGTGACCAGCATACCTTGCGGTCCGGCATGTTCCATCACCACAAGATGTTGAGACAAGCAAAGAGCCGTCCGCGTTAGGATGAGAGGGCGGCCCGGGTGGATGGTGGGATTGTGGACGAAGCTGTGAGGCTGACAAGGGGCTGGCCCCTACTTGCGTCCCTGCTTGGCGGCCGCCGCGGGGTTGAAGACGCCTGGCGGAGCTTTTACTGCTTCTTTCTTTTTGCCATCTTCGGAAAGCACTTTTCCCCACGTCGTGCCTTCGAACTCAAGGTTCCGAGGGGCGGCACGGCGTCGACTTGGCGCCAGGGCTACCATGATCGCGAGCAAAATGGTCAAGATCACAACCAAATAGCCCGGCGTCCAGGCAGAACCAGATCCCCCGCTCGTTTCCTGAGCGTAAATCAGCACCAGTTTTAGAGACGAGAAAAACGTCAAGGTTAGTGCCATGCTTGGCCTCGCACGGAAGAACGGGTAATTCGTTGGCTTTGGAAAGGGCGTTTGGTGAACGCACCCCGCCGATCGCAGTGCTTGCGTCAGCTCGCCATCGTATTATTGTAAATCACTCTTGGCGGCAAGTGTACACGTAGCGCGTCCGGGGGCGACACAGCTCGCTCGCGTTTTTGGAGACGGCCCTTTGCCTATCGAGCGTC
>DYLS01000100.1 GCA_020721965.1 Blastopirellula marina
CCCGTTTCGCGATTCGTCTTGTCCCTGCGACGATTGGTAAATCCGTGGCACGCTCGGCAAAGGCCACCAGCCGACGGGATGCAGCCAATCCGGCGCCCCTGCCATTGGCAAATTGAGCGTAAGTTGGCAATCGGGAGGATTTTATCGGCACGTCTGAACGGATCGTGACGATAAAAGCTAGTGCTCGGTCTATCCGGAAAATGCCATACCTTTCTCGGAAGACCAACATACGCAGGCTAATGGTTTTGCCGGATTTACCAAAGAATCAGCCCAAAATCAGCCGACGATAACCCTGAAAGAGCGGCTTTCCCGCACCGAAACGTTGGAGGTTCGATCGCAAAGGGGCTGGCGAAGAGTTCCCGGGTCGGGTCGGAAGAGAAAAACGGAGCACAAGCGGTACAGCGCATCAGGCGCGAGCCATGGCTGCCAGCCGAACGGATTCCAATTAGGGGGATGTCGAATGAGATATGGAAGCATGTTGTTCGTTAGCCTGCTGGCCTTGATAGGCTGCAAGGGGCCTTTCCAGCAAAACCTGCCTCCGGCACAACAGCTGATGGAACCCGGCCCCGGCGTGGGCGGCCCTGGTCCGGGGGTGCAAACGGCCTACATGCCGATGCTCGCACCGTCCCAAGTGCCAGTATCTCAAATTCTTTTCGCCGGACCGGAAGGTATGCAGGTAAGTTGGGACGTTACCTCGCCTGGAGCTTTCGACTCCGAGCCTTTGGTCTGCCCGGGGCGGTATAACTTCCCACAAGGGGCGATGTACCGGCTGAAGCTGACGAATATTCCGGGGCGTCCTGGCATCGAGCTATATCCGACGCTGGAAGTTGGCCCCGCCATGCCCCGCACGGAGGCCTTCATCGCCCACAACGCCATCCCCGTGCAAGTCACGGAGGAGGATTTGGATCAGGTGCTGAGCGGTAACTTCGTGACCAAGGTGATCTACCTGCCGGATCCGAATTATCAGGAACTGGCCTTGGCGGGGGTGGAAACGTTGGTCAGCACTCGGTTGGATCCAGGTGTCGATCCCATCGTGGAAGCCGATCGGCGAGGCTCCATCCTGGCCATCGTCCGCATCGGAAACCGTGATTTGGAAGTTCCCGGTGAGGGCCTCGATGCGCAAGACGTGGTTCCGGCCGGCTATCCCAACGGCAATTTGCAGGGCACTCCCTTTGCCCCTCAGGCGATGGGTATCCCCGGGGGCACCGTTCCCAAAAACTACATCTCCGGCGTGAATGCTCCGCAATACGGAATGCCGATTAGCGGTACGCCGATCGGGCTGCCTGGCCCTCCGTACGTACCCTTGGGAGGAGAAGCCGGGCTGCAACGCCACGTCATGGTCAACCACACGCGGGTTCACGTGCCGGCACCCACGCAACGTTTCCGAGTGGATGTGAAGCAGAGCCCCGGCATCAGCTATCCCAAGCCCGCCAACCACGTGTTCATCAACGAGCAGACGTTGCCGGGACCAACCGTATATCGTCAACCAGCGGCTTACGGCCATGAAGTGGTCGGCCAAGCCGCGCCGACAGAAGCTTGCCCCACGGAGGCGATGCCACAGTGAGCGGTCGGCCCGTCCGACCGAGTTTCGGCCGCAAGGATCACCAGGCCCCTTGCGCCGACGCATTCCAGACGGCCGTCCCGCGTCGAAGAGTTACGACTTCCACGACGGGATGGCCGTTTTTCGTGACCGGAACCGATGGCCAACGGTCGTGTGGCCGGAATAAAAGTGCAGGCTTCAGCCAACTCCAGCCCTTCTAAAATTCGAAGATTAGCGCGATGTTTGAATGCCCGAGTCCCGAATACCGATTCACGCCGGACCCCGAGGTGAAGCCAACTCCGCGGGGTAAGCGTCGCGGCGGCCGACGCCACACGGGGCTTCACTGGATGCGATGCCTCGCAATCATGGCCGTAGCGCTGAGCCTGGCCGTGAAGGGCGGAGTATCAGCACAGGCTCAAACGCCGGCAGCGCATTTCTATTTCGATGCCCGAACGCCGCCTGGCTTGATTGGAACGACGCGCCTTCATCGCGGCGGCCCGGTCGAAAATTATCTGCAACCGGTGGAGATTCGCGGGCCGGCCGGCCTTCACGTTTCCCTGGCCGAAAACGGAGAATTTTCCGAACCTCGCCCTGTCCCCGTCACGGTTGGTTTACTGGTCGGGTGCGTGTATCGCCTTCGCTTGACCGAAATCCCTCTCGTCCAGCAAGAGGGAATGGAGCTTTTCCCCACATTAGAAATCGTGGACCGGACCTATCCACCTCCTGGCCGGGAATCGCAGTTTCCGATTGTTGTCGAGATCGCCGGCGAGGACTTGCGATTGGCACTGGAGGGCAAGTTCGTCACACGCGTGACGTATCTGGAAGATCCAGAGCACGCGATCCCAACCCCGGCAAGTGTCTCCGACCAGTTATGGTTCGATGTCCCGCCAAACCAAGATCCTCTGGCAACAGCGGACGTTTTGGGACGCCCCGTGGCGATTTTCCGTCTGGGTGGGAGATTACCCATGCCGGAAGAGCAAGCCGACGCGGCATTCTTGTTTGGATGCCCGCCCTTCGTGCTTCACCCCGCGCGAGTGAAGCTGCTCCCGCGACCGCCTCGCGCGGCTTCGGCAATCAAGACAGCTCCGCGCGTTGAAGGAGGCACGCGATGACGATCCACCGGCAAGTGTGGCGCGGACTGAATTCTCCGCCATCCGCTTGGTTGGGCTGGGTAATTCTCGTAGGACTGACTTCCGTCCTTTGCTCGTGCCGGCCATTGCAAAAGACCGTTCCTGAGACGGGTCAGTTCGCCCCCCTCCCCTCCCCTGCCCTACCACAAGACGAATCCGCTGCTATGGGCATCGTTGGCACCGAACATGAAGGCTGGCCCAACGGCTCGGTAGTCTCTGCGCAAAATGTAGAAACGATTGTGCCGGAATCCGATCGTGGCGAGGTCGCCGTCATGCCGCCCTATGCCCCGGCGCCCTTAGGAATGCCTCCCGGCGCGCCGTCAAGCCAATGGGTCCCGCCGGGCATCGCCGCGCCTTGGCCCCAAGACGAATTCCTTGCCGATGGAGGAGACCTGCCGCCCTTCGCCGGATCATCGCAGGATGGTGTGATTGGCCTGAATCCCGAGGACACCGTCGCCCATTTCACCACGGCTGACGGCCAGACCGTCGTGCAACCGTTTAATCGTGCATTCATTTATAGCCCTCGGTTTGCCTCCGTGCGACAAGTCGTGAGCGTGCAGCAAAACGATCAGGCGGAGGGTGCCGCCGCCGTCCATCTGCCCAGCCACCTGGCACAGGGCGAAGAGGCCTTGCAGCCGGGAGTTGGAACACAGCGCTACCAGCCTTTGGGTGCGACGGGGCGACGGGGAGCCGGTCAATTCCTGTCTCGTCAGGGCGATGGCGCAGTCTCGCAATCCACGGGCTTGCAGCGATTCAGCGACGCCTTCAAGCCGTACGAAAACTTCCGCATCATCACCAATGGCATCATCAACGCCGAAGAGGTCCTCACGCTCGCGGCAAGCGTCCAGGCCGCGATGGCATGGTCCGCTGATCAAGCCGTACAGGTTATTCTCGATGGGACGGCGGCAGCCGAAGCCGCCGCCACCACGAAGCTGCACGAAGTCTTCGTGGTCAAAAGCGAACGGGGAGAGGCCCGGCTACGCCTCGTCAAAGTTGCCTCCACCGATGCAGCTCAACCTGGGGAGACCGTCGACTTTACGTTGAGGTTTGACAACGTAGGCACCATGGTCATCCAAAGGGCAGTCATCATCGACAATCTCGGTCCGCGATTGGAATACGAGCCTGACTCCGCCCAAGCAAGTGTGGACGCGGCCTTTTCGGCTTGTGCTAACGAGGCCGGCTCGTCACTGCTGCAATGGGAGCTGAATCAACCTCTGAAGCCTGGTGAAGGCGGCATCATTCGATTCCGCTGCCGGGTGCGATGAAACTCGCCCTCTCCCTCAACCCACGCTGATCACCGTTGCCTGGTAACCGTTCACAGAAGATTCGCGGTACCAAGCCGTATCGACCACAACATGTCGTAGTTCCCTGGAGCAACTGGCGCCCACGAGCAGAGCGTCTTCCCCATATGGCTTGCGAGAACACCGCGTTTTCTGCATTGTTCTACGCGTGAACGGTTACGTTGCCTGAGCTTCCCACGCGAAGTATCTGCAACGTAGCCACTGCGATAACCATTGGGAGATTCCGATTCGGTCACGGCTCGATTTGCAAGTCGAGTACGGCAACATCCTCGGCGTTTAGCCTGATTTCGACTCGGCCGTCGGCCACCGGAATCCTTTGGTCGGTCACCAATTCGCGGACACTTGCACCGGGCCGCCAGTCATCCGTCCACTCCACGACCGCCTTCGTTGCGGCGTCAGAAGCATTCAGCACCGTCAGGTACCGCTGGCCAAACCGCTCCAAATGGATACCGGGGCTATCCGTCTTAGCCCCAGTCACCGGCCGCCATCCAGATTCGGATAAGAGGCGGCACAAGGGGACGTACTTGCAAAACAAGCTGCGGTCGCGTTCAAACAGCTCCGGTCGCGTAAAATAATGTCCCGTCGAGGCGTCGGCGCTGAAAAATCCAGGAAACATGCCGAACGCCAGCGACCGCTTCATATATCTTTCCACCAAGTCCGCTCCGAACTGTTCAAACTCCGTGTTTTGCAGAAAACAGTACGGCTTGGGACCACACAACGCTCGCCGATACAGCAATTCTTCCACAGACATGGGCCGCCACTGACCACGGGGATTCCAATTCGTCTCCGTACCGGCGACATCTAACAAGGGGACCAACCAACAGAGCCGATACGGCGTTCCATTGGCCATCATAGATTTACCCATCCCGTGCACGTCTCGGGCAATGGCGCGGATATATTCATAGGCAATCAAGCCACGAAACACCGCCGGCCGGTGCCACTGCGAGTCGAACGTCAGGGGGCAATCACCAACGAAATGGTCTCGCCGAAAGTCCAATTCATCAGTCACGTATCCCTCACTAGAGTCGATGTATTCTCCATCCAGGTCGGCCGTGCGATTCGGGCCATAAAGGCGTTCCCGCAATCCGTCATTCCATTTCAGCTTGAAGTCGGTGACATCGCCCGAGATTTGCGGGAGCGAACACATACTCCAGACGGCTCCGTCGCACCAAGGCGTGTCGCGCAATTGGACCGCAATACGGTCTTCGGCATCCCGGAAACTGCTTGTCCGCCACGCCAGTGCCCGCGGATCGCCTCCAGCAGCCAATTGCTCGGCAAAGGCCACCGCGGCCTCGTAGGTCCGGGGCATCTCCTTCGACATCGCCTTCCACCAGGTCATCGGCTCGGTATAACGAAAGGTGATGATGCCGTGCTCATCGTCCCAGGCTGTCTCGTTGTCCCCTTCCTTGAAGGCGAAACCGAAGTCTTGCCAATGCGGCACCTTGCTGATCTTAGCGAAGGGCATCCACATACCGTGCCGCGAGAGCCGCCTGGCAAAGTGCTCCGGAAGCAGACGCATGTAGCAATCCCAAGCTTCCCGAAACCCCCATTTTGGATCGAATTCGAAAGTCAGCAGACGCAGTCTCGCCTCCGGCTTTTCCTTGGTGAAGGCTAAATCGTAGGTCACAAACAGCTCACGCATGCCTGCGCTGTACCCGCAGCGAAAGACGGCCGGATAAGACATGTCGATGCCCACGGCCAAGCCTCCGCGTGGCCCGGTGATTGCCGCCACAGGCCACCGCGACAGCCCGCGTCCGGTTCCCGCCCGCGTTGGAGAAACCAGCAGGTACTCTCGATGGTCTCCCGTAGGCTCCTCGACATCCCGCGCCCCACACCAGATTACCCCTTGCGCATCGTTCAATCGGACGCGTTGATCCGGAACCGAAAACGCTACGGTAACAGCGCGATCCCGCCCAGAGCCATCTCGCAGCGTCAGGTCATAAATCGTTGCCCGTTCTGAGGCATCTCCATTCCCCACCGTCTGTTCCGATCGACGTATCTCCGCTTGCAGACCTAGTGCCGACCCTTCCAGGGCTACGAAATCGGAACCGGCCGCCACGTCCCGCAAGCTGAAGCCCTCGAACGGCTGTTCGGGCTTCAGACAGGGGACGCCGTCGAATGGCACCACATGGGATTCCGTCTTTAACTCGTACATCCGCGGATTGCGAAACAAAGCGCGGCCCGAATGTCCGCGGAAGAGCAGGTATACCGAAACCCGTTGGATCGGTTTTTCGGGGAAGACAACGACTTTGACCGTTTCCCAATCGTGGGTACCGACGGAGAATGGCGCCGACTGGCCCCATAGAGGAGTGCCGTCCTGATACACCAGATCTAGATAGAGGGAGTAATCGGCATTCTTGCCGACCTGCACGCCCTCTGCCGCGCTTTCGGCGTAAGCCACAATCGGAAAGGGCTGAGTTTGGTTCAATATTACGGTCTGCGTTGCACCTCGCTGGCTCGGCGAGGAGCCATTATCGCAAACAAAAACCCCGCTCGGACCTTGCGAATACCCCTTTTCGTACGCACCCCAGGCATTCGCCCGAAGCAGGTCTTCCCCCTGAATCGGCTCACGAAAAACCTTACGGACCACACGCTCGCCAGCCGCACACTCCTGGGAAGACAACAGGCCGTTTGAAAGAGCCAGCCCCCCAAGCGCCGCAAGGACAATCCAGCCTTTCGACGAGCAAGACGCGACCGTAATTCTCCGCTTAAGATTTACCGGCATGACATTGCTCCTCCCACTGGCCGCTCGTAATGAGGTGTTTTGATACCCCTTTTACCACGCTCGCACGCAACCTGAATCCCACCCTGGAATCGCTATGGTACCTGCGTCTCCAGCTCCACGCGGAGCGTCAGTCGCTGTCCGGCTTCCAACCTTACGGCCTGCGGAAACACGCAGATGAGCCGATCATTTTCACTGGAGGCCGCCACGGTCGTCTCTTGATCCCCGCACATCGCATGAACTTTGCCAGCTCGCGATTTTGGCGGCAACCGCGAAATGAAGCGGCTTAGATCGACGAATCCATAACGCACTTCCATTCGGCAAGTCATCTCCTGGTCATTCTGAAGTTGCCGATATAGACCCCAGCCCGTGGGAGCCGTAAAAAACGAGGCATGATCCTCAGGCCGCCAGACGGGTAGAAATCCGAGCGTTTTCGCCGGACCGTCTACGATCGCGCCCTGGCAAGCCAAAAGGAGGGACCAGGAACTCATGGCCCGAGCATAGAACTTGCCGCATTCGTCGTCACCGAAGGGATTCCCCGAAAACCCCCAACTGGTGTAATCTCCCGGCGAAAGACCTTGGCGAATACGGCCGTCATATCTCAAGGCAACGGCCCGGGCAACGGTGAACCCTTCCCGCAGCAACCCGCTTTGAATCATGGCCGCGGCTGCCGCATATTCAAAACCCGTCATCACCTCGCTGGCATATTGGATTCGCTTTGGTGGAGGAACGGTCCCTGCGGGCCAAACAAACATTTGCAACCCCGCATCGTCATCAGCAACGAACTTTCGCGGGAGTTGCGGCAACCCCTCCATACGGCCCTGGAAATTCAAGAGGAACAGGTTTGTCAAGGCCGTCCGTACGTGGTCCAGCGGGTAAATGGCCCCCAGATCGAGCTGCCTCGCCCACCACTGTCCCAAAACCTGATCAATTCCACACCCCTCGCCATAATCTTGTCGCGGAGTTTCGTCCGGGATCTGAATGTAATACCGGCCATTGAACAATGTCCGGTCCTGTTCCGTGCTACCAGCTTCAAAGATGTGATGGTAGCGGTCCGCGGCCTCCTCATCACCCATCCGGCGAGCCATTCGCTCTGCCGCACGCAGAGCCGCTAGATACAGGCTCCCTAACCATGACGAGCTTCCCCCCAACTCTCCGTCCAGCGTATTCCATTGCGCGTCAGAGGGCACCCCATTTTCATCCCCGTCCCAGCGATGAATCACGTACTCCATCGCTGAGCGAATGTGAGACCACCGTTCCTGCAACCAGCGATCATCCTGGGACATAAGATGCTCGCGATAAGAGTTCAGCACGGCTCCACATTGGCCGTCGAAGGCCGAAAAGGAATCCGGTTGACGATGCGGGATGGCACCGTCTGGTTTTTGAAAGCGGAACTCTTGTTGCCGCATCAAACGGGCCAATTCGGGAAACAATCGTGCGTGAGCCTGGGCATAATGCCAAACGTGATTGCAATTCCCCACGCAGCAGCCGGAATTCAGATTGCAGCCTTCCCAGGCGCCGAAGTAGTCGTGCTTGGTCCAGAACACCGTTCCGCTGCGTAGGATGGCCGTCTGATTCGTGATGCGATCGATCAGCCAGATGGGCAAGTTCGAAGCATACAGCGTATCGACGTACAGACGAGTGAGGGCATACAGCTCGTCCTGGCGTGTTAAAACCTCGTCCGTCACCTCCGTAGCACTTTTCCAAAGAGCTTCATACTTGCGGCCCGTGCCGCCCCAACTTCCTTGCCCCGCCGGGAGGTCCGAAAAATACCACGTCAGAATCACCGTAAGCACCTTGCTCTCACCCGGGGCCAAAGTCATGGAAGTCAGCAAGGCTCCGTTGAGCGTCTGCCCTGGGGCAGATGGTCCCGCCCTTCCCTCCTCGGCGTTCCGCTCGAAATGCCCTGCGGAGAATCGCGACACAAGCTCGCCCAAATCCTCCCAAGCGGGAATGCCCGCGGCGTGCGGATCATCCACGGCGAGAACCATGCCCGATTGTGAATGATTCTTATTTTCCATGATCAGCCAGGTTGCGCCGCTGCGATGGGCAATACGATTGACATTACCTCCAAAGGCCGCGTTACGATCGCCCTCGATTGGCGTCGCGCCGCGATACCCCACCGCATTCTGTTGTGCGGCCAAGAACTGCACTTCCGTGCTTGCATTCGACACGTTACGGAAATGGAACCTTTGAATGAGGCATGGGAAAACCGAATCCCGTGTATCCAGAGGGATAAAAGGGCTGTAAACCTCCATGCTGATCTGACAAGGAATGGCGTCATCCTCGAAGACATACTCCGCCAATGGGTATCTGGCCTTGAGCCTCACCGATTTCATGCCTGGCAGTGGTTCTTGAGGCGCTGCTTGCAGAACGCGCACCGCATCATCGCCGCCACTTGCCACACGAACCGCGAAGAAACTGTTAGGAAGTAAGCGGTAGCCAACATTGCCAAAAATTTGCCAGGCATGCCGCCGTCCCGTTCCGTCGAAGTGGATGGCACCTATCCCAATTCCCCCCACAGGCATATCGATGGCCGTCAAGCGCGCTCCGGAATATACGGTAGGCTCTCCCCGGGCGAACAAGGCCGGATCATGCATCAACTCTTGCCGTCGTTTCTCGCGGGTTTCTTGCAAGGCTGCTTGCTTGGCCCTGGCGGCGGCTAATAGGTGCTCGCGTGCCTCTTCGGTTGCCAGTCGAACATCCCTAAACCCCAACGCGTCAACACGCCGCGCAATCTCCTCTCGCTGAAGTGTGCCCGCATAAATGGCGGCGTAGGCCATCGCACCGAGGAATCGTTCCGCCCCGGAGGGCTGCGAGGAGGCCAGATTCAAGGGGCAACCTAGACGCTCCGCAGTTACCGCCCACGCCCCATCCTCGGTCAGACATGGCACGCCGTTGACATAAACCTGCGTTCCGTCAGGTCTCGCCGATACCGCGAGATGATACCACTGGCCTTTTTCCAGCGATCCCAAAGGCGGCCGAAACTGGGCCACCGATTGCCCATTCCACAGATCGATAGCCGAGCGATCACCATGAACATGAACGCTCCATCGCGTGAGCCGATGATCCCCATCCTCCCGCATCGCGATCAAGCAGGGATTGTACGGAAGCGAGTCAAAGCCTGGAGAGAACCACAACTCCACCGTCATCTCAGAGACTTCCAATTCCGACCGCTTTCCCCAGGTCAGGTGGTAATTCCCGTCGAAGACCAAGGCCTGCTCCTGCCCCGGCCCAAGCGTCCAGGTCGGTGAACCTCCCCGTACGCCCTCCGCGGGCAAGTCGCCCGGCACTTGCAGCGGCGCGTACCACTTGAGGTTTGGATTTTCGCGAACAATCTCTGCGTAATCTGCCGCCTCGGAAGAAAAACCTCCCGATGCCATCGCGACGGCAAGGACCAACGTACCGAGAAGTTTCGTCACGGCATCACCTCGAATTTCGCCAAGGCGGGTTCAGTCGGACAACGGGAAACGACTTGCGGGTCAATGTTGTGCGATCCCTTCGCACAGGTCGCGGCACTCGGCCAGACATGCCTCCCCTAGCACACACCGTTACCATGGCAACGCGACGAAAACGTGCTTCTCGAAACCGCGTTGCCAGTGTAATCTAATGGTCTCCGTAGTTCGGCGTCAAACAGGTGAGCGATATAGCGATGGAATCGGGTGTACGAGGGGGGCTCCATGTCTCGATTCAAACTGATCGTGCTGGTCGTATTGACGACTATTCTGTTGGTGTTCGTGGTTCAAAATGCCACCGCGTACGACGTGCAGTTCCTGGTCTGGAAGTTGCCGATCTCTGGCGCGGCTTTGATCTTCGCCTCGGCGGCGGTTGGGTTTCTGGGCGGGGTATTGGTGGGCGGACGGATTTCGGCCGGCGGAAAGCAGATCGACCATCCAAACAAACCTCGCGACGCCTGAGCAACGGTGCATCGCCTTTCGCCGAGGCAAGGGCTGAGCAAACGGAGGCGTGCTGATGTGCGGAATCATGAAGGTACGTGAGGGCTACGAGAGCCGGGAACAGCGAAAGCGACAGCGGCGCAATAGGCCGTTCTCAACTCGTCTCACGTTGACGCAAGCGATCGATGACGACAGCCAGGATGATAATGAGACCGATCACCGCCTCTTGAACCCACTTCGGCCAACCCATTTGCTGGCCGCCCATGTACAAAATGGTGATGATCAGCGCGCCGATCACGCTGCCCAGGATCGAGCCTTGTCCGCCCATCAAGCTCCCGCCACCGATGACCACGGCCGCGATGATAAACAGCTCATACGACACGGCGGACGTCGGTTGCCCGATGCCACCGATGAACGAGAATTGCATCAACCCGGCAAGGCCGGCAAACAGTCCAGCCAATGTGTAGGTCAGGATCTTGATCCTTGCGACAGGCACGCCGCACAATCGGGCCGTCTCTTCGTTGGACCCGATGGCATACATATACCGTCCTGGGCGGGAGTATCTCAGGAACAGTGCGGCGACGACGGCGGCCACGATCAGAATCCACACGCCCGGCGGAAGTAGCCACGTCCGCCAACCCGGATCATTCGAGGTCAAGGTGGGATCCATCAACCGCGTCAACCACGTGTCTTGGTGAGGGTAGATGTCCTTTTCGTCGGCGAGCCCTTTCGCCAAACCGCGAAAAATCCCCATCGTTCCGAGCGTCACGATAAACGGCACGACGCGCAGACCGACGATCGCCACCCCATTGCATATTCCCGCCACAACACTTACCAGAATCCCGGCCAGCAAGGCTAGCCAAGGGATGAGGACCGGATGCCGCTCCACGAGGTAAACAACCTGCGTACCACCAGAGGCGCCCGGCGTAGCGACATGCCAGTCCAGGACCCACGCCACGGTGACCACTGCCAGGGCGATCATCGAGCCGACCGAGAGGTCAATGCCCGCTGAAATGATGATCATCGTCATCCCCAAGGATGCCGTGGCATAGACCGCGCTCTGCCGCAAGATATTTTCCAAGTTCCGGGGCGAATAAAACTTGCCCCCTTCCACGCAGACGGCAAAAAAGCCGAAGACCACAGCCAAGGCCAAGAAACGCCCCAGCGAATGAATCCAGGGGCTTTCCTGCCAGGCCAGAAGACGGCCAACCCACGGCTCCGGCAGCACTAGCCGGGTAGCGTGATTCCGCGATGCAGTCATGGCGATTCCTCTTGACCCGTTGCAGCTAACATCAGTCGATGCTCGTTCCAATCCGACACTGGCCGCGGCGGCCCGAGAACGCCCCGGCACATCACCGCGATCGAATGGCACACGCCCAACAATTCCGGCAGGTAGCTCGAAACCAGCACGATCCCTTTCGCCTGCCTTCCGACCGCAACGTCCCCTTGGGCAGCGTCCACAATCATGCGATAGATTTGGGCCTTGGAACCGACGTCAATTCCTCGCGTCGGTTCGTCAAGGAGGAGGATATCGACATCGGCGTGCAACAACCTCGCCAAGGCTATCTTTTGCTGCGTGCCACCCGAAAGCGTCCCCACACGCTGCCACGGGGAGCGACATTTGATTGCCAGAGCATCGATCCAGCGACGGGTTGCGGAGGCCTGGCGCGAAGGCAAAATCATTCCCGGTGGCCCCAGCGGCGACAGTTTTGGAAGGGTCAGGTTATCCGCGATCGATAAACCCAGTGCCAGCCCCTCTTTTTTCCGATCCTCGCTCAACAAGCCCATCCCCTGCCGCCACCGCTGGCGTGGGCTTCCTGGCCCGACATAGGCACCGACCCGAATCTTCCCCGACCGGACGACGTCCAAGCCGAAGATCGCCCGCAAGAGTTCCGTCCTCCCCGCTCCCACCAAGCCCGCAATACCCAGAATCTCCCCCCGACGGAGCCGAAAGCTGGCGGATTGGGGTTTGGCTGAACCCATCAGATCGGCCACTTCGAGAATGACTTCGCCCACTCGTGGGACGGAGGCGGGATACAAGTCCGCCATTTCCCGCCCCACCATCATTGCGGCCAACTCGCGTGGATGAGTCCGCGCGGTCTCGCCCCGACCGACCGTCTCGCCGTCGCGCAAGACCGTAAATCGATCGCTGATTTCCTGCACCTCTTCCAAAAAATGCGAAATATATACCACGGATATCCCCTGGGCTTTGAGCCGCCGGATGAGGGCAAAAAGCTTGTCAACATCGCTGCTCGACAGGCTGCTCGTCGGCTCATCCAAGACCACCAGCCGAGCCTGAACGGCCAAGGCACGGGCAATCTCGACCATCTGGCGTTGGCCGGGGGACAGCCGCCGCACCTCCACATTCGGCGCAATGTCGACACCCAGTTGCTCCAGAGCGGCGGACGCCTTGGCTTGCGCGTGCCGCCACAGCATCCAAGGGCCGTAATGCGGCTCTACCCCCAACAAGATGTTTTCCGTAACCGTGAGATGCGGGGCCAGCGACAATTCTTGATAGATCATGGCCACGCCGTTGCGACGCGCGTCGAGCGGCCCTTTGGGATCGTACGGCCGACCGTCCAACTCCATGCGCCCGGCATCCGCCATGAGCGCTCCCGAGAGTACCTTCATGAGCGTACTCTTGCCCGCTCCATTCTCCCCCACCAGGGCATGGACCTCGCCTGGTCGAACGTCCAGATACACGCCGCCCAATGCAACTGTGGCCCCGAAGCGTTTTACGATGCCTTCCATCAAGAGTCGGGGAGGGACTATGGACGCCACCGTCATCGCTCGCCTCTTCACAGTTTCGCAATCGAAATACTCGAACGCCGGACTTGGCCACCCTGTAAACGTCCACGGAACACTCGGGGTACCACCCCGCGCCGACCACAACGTCTTGTGATCCCCTTGAGCAAACCGCGGCTACAAGCAGAGTATTTCTGCCGCACGGCTCGTGAGAACACCGCCTTCTCCGCATGTTTTCAGCCGGGAACGGCTACCCCACTCCATTGGAACGGCGAACCCGCTACCCGTCATTCATTCAGGCCGACGAGGCGGCGAACCTCAGGATCGGCTGCCAGTTTATCGCGCGTCACCACCACGACGCCGGTATCAATGAAACGCTCCACCTTTTCCCCACGCAGGTGGGACACCAACGTTTCTACCGCTAGGCGTCCCATTTTTCGCGGATTTTGGGCCACCAGTGCATCGATGGCTTCATTTTGCAAAGCTTCGATCAATCGGGGAGTGAAGTCGAAACCAATGAACCGCGCCTTTACTTTGACTCCACTTTTTCGCAGGTCCTCCAAGGCGGCCAACATTCCCAAGGTGGAACGATCGTTGCACGCAAAGATGCCGTCCAGCTTGAGTTCGTTATGTTCCACGAACTGCTCCAGGGTATTCGCGGCGGTCTTTTTGCATCCGGCCACCGTGGCATCCTCCGGGTAGGGATCGCCCGCGATCTCCAGTCCCGCTTCCTTGGCCGTGGCAAGGAAACCCTCGGCTCGCGCCTCCGTGCTGCCGGTCCCCTGTACGAATCGCAGGACGAGAATGCGACCCTTGTTCTCGCCGAGCAAGTCCACCATGTGACGGGCGGCAAGCACGCCGCCCTGCATGTTGTTCGTCGCTACGAAGCTGATGTGCGCGTCGCCATCAATCTCCGAGTCGAAGATCACGACGGGGATCCCCGCTTGGACAGCACTCTCGACGGTCCGCCGTTGCGCTGCACGGTTCAGCGGCGCGAGGGCGATACCGTCCACTTGCAGGCTCATCATGTTTTCGATGATCTTGTTCTGCTCCGCCAATTCGGTCTCGGTCAAAGGCCCCTCCCACTTCATGACGACGCCCAGACTCGTCGCGGCCTCCTCCGCCCCTTCTTTGACTGTTTCCCAGAACTCCGCCCCCGTACTCTTGGGAATGACCGCGATCACCAACTTGTCGCTGGAGCGACGACACCCGCCGAAGAGCAGCACGCCAGTTACCAACAGGATGCTCGACGCAATCATTCCCAGCCGCATCATCGTCATCTCCCCCCATACGCAACTACCAGGATAAAGAGGTGCAATGCCGTTGCACGATCTCCATTGTTTCGAGGCGATCTCGTTTACGTACCGCTGTAGTGAAACCGTTTCCGTAACGCTCTAGTGTAACCGCGCGCCCCGGCCTTTGCATGACGGCGACTCGATTCTGGCAGCCGCTCCGCATCAGCTCCACGGCACGCGAGGTTTGTGGTTTGACGGTCGGCTTGACTTTGCTTTTCGAGGGTGAATAATGTTCTCATAATTCGTTACTTCACGGCTACCCACATGATTGGGGGGGACTTCCTGCTGCCTCCTGTAATTTCCAAAGCGTGTCATCGCAGTGGCTTGGCCATCGACTGGACGGGCTTCGATCCAGCCTCGACCTGCGTACGATTTCGGTCCCTTGGTCCATTGTTCCATTGAGGAGCCACCATGCGACACTTTTGGCTTTCGGTCACTGCCTTCCTTCTTAGCCTGCTCCCGCAGGTCGCGAGCGCCCAAGTTCGCCACGAGATCGCATTCCCGGATCTGCCCGGCTATGTGACACTGAAATGCGATTTCCACATGCACACCGTCTTTTCCGACGGCTTGGTCTGGCCGACCGTCCGCGTCGACGAAGCATATCGTACCGGTTTGGACGCCATTGCGCTGTCCGATCACATCGAGTATCAACCGCATAAGGATGACATTCCGACAAACCATAATCGGCCTTACGAAATCGCCCTCGGAAGGGCCAAAGAGTTGGGAGTGCTGCTGATCCGCGGTGTGGAGATTACCCGCGATACCCCGCCAGGACACTTCAACGCGATTTTCC
>DYLS01000256.1 GCA_020721965.1 Blastopirellula marina
ATAGAGCATCGGTCTTCGGAACCGAGGGTTGGGGGTTCGAGTCCCTCCGGGCGCGCTTGTGACCCGCAAGCCGTAACTCAAGACCGGCCTGCCGTAACTTGTGACGCCGCAAGGCATAACTCAAGACCGGCAAGCCATAACCGCTTGCGGCGTCTTGCCTTCCGGCCGCAACCCTTGCCCCCGTCGCCACTTGCGCCGGCGATGGAATCTCATACCCCGCCACCTGCGCCGGTACCGGAAACCAATGCTCTGCCGCCGTTTAGCCGCCCTTTCAACCCATGCAACGGGCGGCAAGCAGTCTAGCACCCCGGCGCGCACCTCGGGCCAGAAAGAGAGCACCCTGGGAAGCACCGCAAGCCACAGCGTGGATTGCGTCTACAGGCCGATTGCCTGCCTACTGGTTTCCGAAGCGCGAGCGGGAACGCAAGAGCGCCAACGCTTCGGCAATTTCGCGGCCCTTGGCCTCGATGATGTCCAACAGTTCCTCGGGTGTGCGGGTATCTTCTTAACCCTTGGCGGTGGGGTTGACGGCCTTCAAGTCGTAGACGGCATTTTCGATTTCCTCGGCCTCGTTGGCAATTTCCCTTGCCGCACGTGTCAGTTCCGCAAACCGTTCCTCCGCCTCGGCAATGGTCTGGCGGCTCGCGGATTTGGCCTTCTTCAATACGCCAAGACGCTCACGGGCTTGGGCCGCCTCTTGTTCCTTGGCCCGGGCCTGGCGCCGTAGCGGTTCCGCCTCTGCAATGGCCTGCGCCTTTCGGGCAGCGAAATCGACGGTCCAACTCTGCGGGCTGTCGGCTCGCTTGGGCAACAGGTGAAAGAACTCCTCAAAGTGGTTCTGCGTCAGCGGCGCCTTCTTGCCGACCTTCACGTCGGAGAGGTCGAAGTACCAAATCCGTTCGGTCGGCTGCCCCTTGGTGAAGAACAGCAGGTTCGTCTTCACGCCGGCCCCCGCCGCGCTGAACACGCCTGTCGGCAGGCTCACGATGCACCACAGCTCGCATTCCTCAAGCAACTTGCGATTGGTCTGCACGAAGGCGATCTCATTGGTGCGGAACAAAACGCCTTCGTCCAGCACGATCCCGCAGCGTCCTCCGGGCTTGCGGCTGTCGATCACGTGTTGGAGGAAGAGCACCTGCGTCGCGCCGGTCTTGTAGGCAAACCGCGTCTGGGCCTCGCGTCCCTCCTTGCCGCCGAACGGCGGGTTGGTAAGCACCACGTCGAACTGTGCCGGCGCGTGCTGGAACAAGCCGCCGTAGGTCTCTCCGCCGCTGAGCGTGTTGCCGTGCCAAAGGTTCGGCTGGTCGATGCCGTGAAGGATCAGGTTGGCCAGCGCGATCGGGTAGACCAGATTGTCCTTCTCCCGGCCGAAGAATGCGTCCCGCTTGAGCGTTTCGATCTGCTCGGCCGTGATCTTCCGGCCCAGCCAGGCCCGCATGTACTCGTAGCTCTGGGCCAAAAACCCCCCGGTGCCGCAACAGGGATCGTACACCGTCTCGCCGATCCTCGGGTTCACCGTACGGACCATCACGCGGATGACCTCTCGGGGCGTGAAGAACTGGCCGCCGTCGTTGCCCTTCTCGCCTATCTTCAAGAGCAGCCCTTCGTACACCTGCGACAAGGTGAAGATGTGCGTCGGGTCCACCGCCTCGGAGCTGATCGAGTGCACCTTGTCCAGAATGTCCAGGAAGTTTCGCTCCGTGTCGATCCGCACCCGCTCCACCCCAGACATGATCTCACTAATGACCTTCTGGCGCGGCGTGGAATTGGGCTTATCGCGCAGACCTTTCAGATACGGCAATGGCTCGCCGTTGACGAAGCTGAAGAAATCGCCCAGGGTGCCTTCCTGAAGCTGCTTTCGTTTCCAGCCCTGTTTGTGGCGCCCGTCGGCCGTGGGCGGCCCATCGTCCGAGTGGGGCGCAGCCCAATCCTGCCAGCGGTACGGGGAGCGAAGCGAGGGGGGTGAACTCATGGCCCACCGCTTCGGCCTCCTCGGCCTCGCGCGTCTCCTGTTCGTCAAGGATGCGGAGGAACATGATCCAGGTCAGCTCGGGCACGTACTGCAAGGCGCCGGCGCAGTTGCTCCGCCGCATGATGTCGCAGATGCTCTTGACCGCGGCATTGGCGGATTGCTGCGTCGCCAGCCGGCGGTTATTCCCGTTGGGGCCATTTCCGCCAGCCGCCCTTGAGTTTGCTTTTCTCGGCATTTCAGTCTCAATGGGCCTGTTGTTCCACTTCGGCCA
>DYLS01000257.1 GCA_020721965.1 Blastopirellula marina
TAACCCTCTCCTAGGGGCCTAGAGGGGCTTGTGCCCCCAATTTGCAAAAGTCCAGAGGTAACTTAGAGCTGGACTTTTGCAGTTTGCTCGTTCTCCATCTAAGAGAGGGCGACAAATCGGGCGTTTGGGAAATTCAGGCAAACAGCGAAAGCCGTTCTCACAGTAAACCGCCTTCACTCTACCAACTCCCGAGGGGAGAGGTCAGCTTGTGAACCCAAGTCGCAAAAGTCCAGTTAGAAGAAGTATCCACTCGGGACGCGAAGGAGTGCCAAGAAAAAGCCTTCGGGAAACTTCGTGTCCCTGCAACGACTCACGAGGGGAACGATAGGGAAAACGCAGCGTCTTCACGAGTCCTGGGGCACTAAAGCCTCGCAAGAAACGCTGGGCACGTCGTGCATTCCGACGGTCTCTGCGTGGTAGTAGCGGGGTAGCTGCCCCATCTCTTCGCCCTCCCGACGCGAGTCGAGTTGATGTTTGCCGCCGCCACCGCCAGCCGCCGGTTCCCCACCATCCTGGGGAGCAAAGCCAGCGGTGCGAGTTCGTGTCGGCGTTTGCCGGCGCCACCGCCTGCCGTTCCGTCCCCGCATCAAACGCCAGGCATGGTCATTCCGAATGCCTTGAGCACCATGTGGAACACGTCGCGATCCCGGACCGGCCCCTCCGGCGCCAGACCGGGCTGCGAGGTCACAACCACTGTCTTCTGGGCAGCGTCGTGGGCGGGCGCACCGTGCGAGCCTTTCACCAGGCTCGCGTCCAACGGAATACCCCGCGTCGCCGGGTCAAAGAACAGCTCCACGGGATCGTATCCTGGTTTTTGGTGAATATCCACCTTGCGGGAGAAGGGTGGCGCCCGGCGATCATCCAGCCAATAGTAATAGGCCTGCCAACTGCCCGGCGTGGAGACCACGACGACTTCCCCGCTCCGTGGATGATCGATGTGATAGCGACCGAGGCCCGCTCCCGCCAGGACTTCGGCCACGCCCTGCCGTCCTTGGAACAATTCCACGACCTGCCGAACGACCTCCGGCTCACCGTGCCGCACGAAGATGTGCGAAATCTGATGATCGGCCAAGGCCCAGGCGAGACTCTCCGCCGTGTCCAAATATTCGCCATCCGCTTCCTCTCGGACCTTCAGCAGGCCCGCCTCCCTCAAGATGCGATTGGGATACAGCACGTGACGAACCGGGGTGATGGCGTACTCCCCGGCCACCAGCCACAAAGGCGCGATGCCCAAGACCTCCCGCATCCCCTCGTTCAGGCGTCCCAATTCCGCGTCCAGCTCGTGCACGGCCCGCTCCGCCTGTGGCGAGTCCGGCCCATCCTTCTGCGCCGCGTAGTCGAGATGCGGCAAATAGATATAAAACAAGGCGGGGCGATACAGCCGGGCAGCCTCGAGCGTTGAGTCGATGATCCATCGTGTGGACTCGATGTTGGCCAACGGCCCCCAGAAACGATGCAGCGGAAAATCTCCCATTTGCTCGCGCAGCCGCGGGTACAGGTCCTCGGGCCGGGTAAAGCACCACATCTTCTCCGAGCCATCCGGCAGATGGATGGGAGCGGGTGTGCACACGTAGTCCGCGCCGCACTCCTTGCTGTGCAGAGAAAACCACACGGCCGATGGGATGCCTTGCTGATGGTGATACAGCAAATCCCACAATTGCGGCGATTCGATGCAGTCGTTGGGCGAGGTCCACATTTCGACCTCGTCGCGGTCCCGCCAGTAAAAACCGTTGGCAATCACCCCATGCCTCGCCGGCGCCCGGCCGGTCGTCATGTTCGCTTGCACGGGACAGGTCAGTGCGGGAAAGCCGGGGATCAAGTCCGCGATCTCTCCCCCTGCCGTCATTTCGCGGAGATTGGACATCCGCTCCACATCCCGTTCGCGGAGATTGGCTACTGTCAGCAAAACCACATATTCCGAACGTTGATCCATGACGATGATTCCCCAGTATTCCTCAAGCGCTCTAGCGATCCAGCCGATGCTCGTCGGCCTAGTCTTCGCCCCACCCAAGTACTATTGCGCAGGGTTGCTTGCTTGGCTCAACATCTTGTGATGCTGGGACACAACGCTGCGCCACAACTGCTGGGCACATCGTGCAATCAGGCCGACCTTGGGCCGTAGTACCAGCCCCCACGATTACCCGCTCTAGACTCAAGTCACCGCTCCAGCCGCGACTCAGCGTTCCAGATTCGATTCAGCTAATCCAGCCGCGACTTCAGGAAGCCATAAGCCTCGGCC
>DYLS01000258.1 GCA_020721965.1 Blastopirellula marina
TAATCGTCTATGCTCGCCCGTTTCAGGTCATCAAGGCGGATCATTCTTCGTTTGCTGCCCCAAATCACAATCTCCGTTCCAGCCGCGCGGCGTGCTCTAGGACTACCATCCTTTGCCGGCTAACGGGTGCTTACGTAACAGCGCAGCATTATTTTTACCCGCAACGAATGCTCAAGCCTGTCCTTGCGTTTGAGGCGGAAAATGGGCGAAGGGCTTAGCCTTTTTGGCTACCCCTCTTGATTGGCACGGGCAGCGCGGAATCGGGCAGCCGTTCGGCGCTCTTCGCCGATCCAGCGGGCGATTCGTTCCGCGGCCTCCGAAGCGGGGACTTGCTCCGCGGCCTGTGCCCAACGCCACTTCACCTCGACCTCTCCTTTTTGCAGGCCGCGTTCGCCAATCACCACGCGCAGCGGAATCCCGATCAAATCGGCGTCTTTGAACTTCACGCCGGCGCGGACATCGCGATCGTCCAGCAGCACGTCCACGCCCGCCCCGCTCAAGCCGTCGTGCAGGGATTGTGCGAGTTGCACGCTCGGGGCGTGGGCGGCGTTGACCGGCACAATCAAGACCTCGTAGGGCGCCAGGGCCACCGGCCAGACGATGCCGTTTTCGTCGTGCGTGGTCTCGATGAGCGCCGCGAGGATGCGGTTCACGCCGATCCCGTAGCAGCCCATGATGATCGGGTGCAGCGTTTCGTCTTCGCCGGCGTAATTGGCGTTCAGGGCCAGCGAGTACTTCGTCCCCAGCTTGAAGACATGGCCGACCTCGATGCAGGGGCGAAGCCGCAGGATACCGCTGCACCTGGGGCAGGGGTCGCCGTCATCCGCACAGCGCAGATCGGCGTAGCGCTGGGGCTGGAAATCCCGCCCCACGCACACGCCCCGCAGGTGCGTATCGGCCTGGTTGGCCCCCGTCACGGCGTCCGTCATGTACTGCACGTCGTAATCGGCCAACACGGGGATCGCTTCCCTCAGCCCCACGGGTCCGGCGAATCCGACCGGGGCGCCCGTGACCCGCTCGATCACGGCCGGTTCCGCCAGCGCGACCCCCTGGGCCCCCAGGGCACGGCGGATCTTGTTTTCGTTGGCCTCCCGATCACCGCGGATGAGCACGGCGACCGGCTGACCATCGGCGACATAAATGAGGGTCTTGATCATGTCTTGCGGGCGGCAGCCCAGCAACTTGCTGACCTGCTCGATGGTGCTGCTGCCCGGCGTGGGGATTCGCTCGATTTCCCGCGGCTGGGGATGGGCGTTATCGGGATCGGGTGCCCGGGCGCCGATCTCGGCCCGCTCCAGGTTGGCCGCGTAACCGCACTGCCGGCAATGGGCGATTTTGTCTTCGCCGTTGTCGGCCGGGACCATGAACTCGTGGCTGGCGTCGCCGCCGATCGGGCCGCTCTCCGCCTCCACGGGAATGTAGTTTAGCGCGCAACGATCGAAAATCCGGCAGTACGCCCCATACATGGCCTGATAGCTGCGGTTCAGTCCCTCCAGCGAGACATCGAAACTGTAGGCATCCTTCATCAGGAATTCGCTGGTCCGCAGCACGCCGAAACGGGGCCGCTCTTCGTTGCGAAACTTCGTGGAGATTTGATACAGCGTGATCGGAAGCTGGCGGTAGCTGGAGATCTGGTGGGCCACCAAATCGGTCACGATCTCCTCGTGCGTGGGGCCGAGCACGGCCTGGACTTTGCGGTTTTGACGCTTCAAGACGACCTGGATCAGCACGTCCCCAAAGGCCCCCTTCCGCCCGGTCTGCTCCCATAGCGAGACGGGGCTGAGGGAGGGCATCAGCAGTTCCACGGCGCCGGCGGCGTCCATCTCCTCGCGGACGATTCGCTCGGCCTTCTTCAAGGCCCGCAGCCCCAAGGGCAAATACGTGTAGGCCCCGGCCATGACCTGATAGATCAATCCGGCCCGAACCATCAGGACGTGGCTAGGGATTTCCGCTCCCTCGGGCGACTCCTTCAACGTGGGGATAAAGGTCTTGCTCCACAGCATGGCGCGATTCCGTAGTTCAGGGGCAAAAGCGGAGCCGCTGTCAGCCAGCGGCCACCAATACCGCACGAGAATACTGGATTCTAAAAGAGTTGGGCGGGAAACGGTAGGCGAGTCGCCGCGGGAATGCCTCCCCAGAGACCAACGATATCCAGTGTTGCATCCAAAGAGTGCGTCTCAAATTCTCTGCGACAAGTTGCCCCTCCGACCTTGGGGTTTGCGGTGTGG
>DYLS01000101.1 GCA_020721965.1 Blastopirellula marina
GTCCGTTGCGAACTCAAGGGACCTTGGGAGCCTCTGAACGACCCTTGGGAGCCTCTGAAGAACCCTCTGGAACATCTGAGCAACCCTCGTTGTTTCATAAATCTTCTCCTGTGTTTCGGCTGGCCAGGACCATCGTGAAGTGACCAAAGGCTAGCTCTCAACCCGTTTGGGTTATTGGCCCGGTTGCGTTGCCGATTACAATATCCTCTAGGTCAGCTCCTCCGGATGAGCACCGTGCTCGGGTACAGGCCAGGGGTCTTTTCATGGCTGGGCCGGGAGGACGCTATGAACGCTGTACAGACGGGTTGGGAGTTCGAAGTGCGGCGGGGCGAGGGTTGGCTGGTCATTGAATGTCTTCCGCCCGATCGCCGCGCGGATCGCACGCCCCTAGCCAAGGAGTTGTGCGAGCTGATCGACCGCTGTCTGACCGATCGCGTGGTCCTCGAGATGCATCGTTTGGAAGGCTTGAGCGCATTGCTGATCAATGAGCTTCTGGCGGTGCATCGATTCGTGGACGGCAAGGGGGGACTGCTGCGGCTGAGCGGGCTAGGCGACGACGACCGCACGCTCCTCGAACGATTGGGCCTAGGCACGATCCTGCCCTCGTTCCACGATCTCGAAGAGGCGATCATGGGGTGTTTCGCTCCCAAGCCGCGTTGAGGCTCGTATCGGGCCGCGGAGTGCATGGGGGCTACGATGGTGATCGCATCATCCTCGGCACGATCTCCGGATCGCGACCCGGCAGTTGTAGTACTGCCTCGTGGTGGACCTGCGGTTTCCGATGTGCGCGGCTCGCGAGGGTCCCACCGGTTGACTTGTGGTTCGCGTGTGTCAAAATAGGGCTTGTACCGGGACAGCGGAATTGTCTCGGTGTTCATCCCTGTTGTTACCGCTTCCACATTCCATCTGTTGGAGGTCTCCCACCATGACTCAGTCTCTTTCTGGGCCGTCACGTCGCGAGTTCTTGAAGACCACCGGTCGTGTCGCTGTAGCCTCGGCCCTCGCCGGTACCGCCTTTTCAGGCGTTCACGCGGCGGAGGATAACACGATTCGCATTGCCTTGGTGGGCTGCGGCGGGCGAGGCGGCGGGGCCGCGGCCAACGCTATGTCGGTCAAGGGCGTTCCCATCAAATTGGTAGCCATGGCCGATGTCTTCCCCAAGCGGCTTGCCGGTTGCTTCCAAAGCCTCAATGAGCGGTTTGCCGCGCAGATGGACGTACCCGAGGACCGGAAGTTTCTGGGCTTCGACGCCTATCGCAAGGCGATGGATTGCTTGCGTCCGGGAGACGTGGTCATTTTGACAACCCCGCCAGCCTTCCGTTGGGTGCATTTCACCTATGCCATCGAAAAGGGGTTGAACGTCTTCATGGAAAAGCCGGTTACGGTGGATGGCCCAACCAGCCGGCGAATGTTCGAATTGGGCAAGCTCTCGGTGGAAAAGAATCTCAAAGTCGGCGTGGGTTTGATGTCGCGCCACAGCCCTGCCCTCGAAGAACTGGCGAAGCGCGTGCATGACGGGGAAATCGGGGATGTCATCCATCAGCGGGGCTACCGGATGCACGGCCCGGTCGGCTTCTTCTCCTCGCTGCCCAAGCCCGAGGGAATCAGCGAGTTGATGTATCAAATCCAACGTTTCCATAGCTTTATTTGGGCCAGCGGTGGCTGCTACAGCGACTTTTATATCCACATCATCGATCATCTGTCGTGGCTGAAAAATGATTGGCCGGTCAAGGCCCAGGGCCTGGGTGGCCGGCACTATCGTATCGGTCCCGAAGGAGTGCCTTATATCGATCAGAATTTCGATGTCTATGCCATCGAGTACACCTATCCCGACGGCACCAAGATGTCCTTCGACGGTCGGTGCATGACGGGGTGCCAGGACATCTACTCCAGCTATGTGCATGGCTCGAAAGGATCGGCGATCGGCTCGCGGAACGGTGACTGTGGGATGCCATCGGCGATCTTCAAGGGACAAACCCCGGATCGCTCCCAGCAGGTCTGGGAATCGAAGGTCGCGCCCGAGGAGCAGGATCCTTATCAGAACGAATGGAATTCCTTGATCGCGGCCATTCTGAACGATCAGCCGTACAACGAAGTGGAGCGGGGGGTGCGTGCCAGCTTGGTGACCTCGATGGGGCGAATGGCAGCGCACACGGGCCAGGAAGTGACGTACGAGGACATTCTCAATAGCGATCACGAGATGGCCCCCGGGCTGGATCAACTCACGGACGCTTCGCCTGCCCCGCTCCAGGCAGGCCCGGACGGTAAGTATCCCGTCCCCATGCCGGGCATCACCACCTCCCGCGAGTACTGATCGCGGTTAGGAGACCGCTTGACTGTCCGGCCCGCTATAAGCCGGCTGCGTGACTATCGCGAGTGCTCCCAGGCCATCGGGGGCACTCGCGCTGTTTTCGGCAGGAAGGGCAAGAATCGTGCCACCTAACATTTTGTAAAGGTGGGGTGGCAATAGTCTGCGGTTTCCCGCCGATTCAGGGGCCGGTCCTGTTCGCCGCGGGCCAGAAGTGACATAATCACTACATAGGAAAAAGGGGTTCGACTTCCCGGAGCCGAGCGATACGTTCAAAGGCTACAGAGTCTTCCCCAGATCGGCTGGGATCGCGGTAGGTTCGACGACGGAGTTGGCGAGCCGGGACGCAGACTTCCGCTTCCGAAGGGCCGTAGAGAAGAAGGATGAGAAATGAGTTCCACCATCGCAGACGTTTGCGCCAGGCAGATTCTAGATAGCCGTGGAAATCCTACCATCGAGGTTGATGTCCTCTTGGAGGGGGGGGCAATGGGGCGTGCTGCGGTCCCTAGCGGAGCCAGCACGGGTACCCACGAGGCCCTGGAGTTGCGAGACAAAGATCCGGCCAAGTACCTGGGGAAGGGCGTTGAAAAGGCGGTAGCGCACGTCAACGAGGAATTGGCCGACGAAATCTGCGGCATGGATGCGTTGGATCAAACCGGAATCGATATGCGGATGCTGGCCTTGGACGGTTCCGCCAACAAGAGCAAGCTGGGGGCCAACGCGATCCTGGGCGTCTCGCTGGCCGCAGCCCACGCCGCGGCGGAATACTGCGGCCTGCCGTTGTTCCGTTACTTGGGCGGGGCAGGGGCCCGCATTCTTCCGGCCCCGATGATGAATATCATCAACGGCGGCGCGCACGCCGACAACGACGTGGATATGCAAGAGTTCATGATTATGCCCTTGGGCTTTGGAAGTTTCGCCGATGCCATTCGCTGCGGCTGCGAGGTGTTCCACAATCTGCGAAAAGTGCTGAAGGATCGAAAGCTCTCCACGAACGTCGGCGACGAGGGCGGTTTCGCTCCCGATCTGAAGAGCAACGAAGACGCCCTGAAGTGCATCCAGGAGGCGATCGAGCGAGCGGGTTACGAGCTGGGCAAGCAGGTCTTCATCGCGATCGATGTGGCTGCCAGCGAATTGGCCGTGGAGGGCAAGAAAGGGGTGTATAAGCTGGGCGGGAAGGAGTACTCCGCCGCTGCTGTCGTCGAGATGCTGGATTCCTGGATCGAAAAATACTCCATCTGCTCGATCGAGGACGGCTGCGATCAGGATGATTGGGATGGCTGGGCCTTGATGACCAAGCAGCTCGGCAGCAAAGTCCAGATCGTGGGTGACGACGTGTTCGTCACCAATACCGGGAGGTTGGCCAAGGGTATCGAGTTGGGCGTTGCCAACAGCATCTTGATCAAGGTCAACCAAATCGGAACCCTGACCGAGACCTTGGACTGTATCGACATGGCACGCCGAGCCGGATACACCTGCGTGATCAGCCACCGCAGCGGTGAAACCGAGGATACGACGATCGCGGACTTGGCGGTCGCTACGGGCACAGGCCAGATCAAGACCGGCTCGGCCTCGCGTACCGATCGCATCGCAAAATACAATCAGCTCTTGCGGATCGAAGAAATGCTCGGTGATACGGCGATCTACGGCGGCAAGCGATTCCCGAAACGCTGAGCAGGGGAGGCGATGGGGGTGAGGAGGCTTACTGCCCCCTCCTCGCATCCGGTAGAATGTTGTTGTCGCAAAGTGCCTGATCATCAAGGGCGTTCCCCAAGGCGGGTTCGCCCTTTTTTCCTTTGGCGGCTCGATCTGAGGACACGAACTTGTCGGTCGGACCGATGTCGCTTTAGCCGATTGTGGTTGCCTATAATGACGGATTTGGCCGAAGAAAAAATCCTGGTTTTGGATTTTGGGTCGCAGTACGCGCAGCTCATCGCGCGTCGCATTCGCGAACAGAACGTTTATGCTGCGATCGTCCGGCACGATATCACCGCCGAACGGGTTCGCGAGCTGGCGCCTCGCGGCCTGGTGCTCTCCGGCGGACCTGCCAGCGTGCGAGGAGAAGAGAGTCCCCGGTGTGATCCCGACCTCTTTCAACTGTCGATTCCGATTCTCGGCATTTGTTACGGGATGCAATTGGTCTGCCAGTCCCTGGGGGGGGCTGTGGAGAGCGGGCGGAGTCGAGAGTACGGACGCGCGGAGTGCCGCATTCTTCAAGAGAACGATCTGCTACGCGGGTTGCCGGGCGCGTTTCAGGTGTGGATGAGCCACGGGGATCAGGTGACCTCGATTTCCGACGATTTCGTTGCTTTGGCGGCGACTGGGAATTGCCCGCTGGCCGCTGTCCGCCATCGAAAACGACCGCTTTACGGATTGCAATTTCATCCCGAGGTGACGCACACGCCCGTCGGGGGGGCGATCCTACACAATTTCGTGCGGGAAATCTGTGGCTGCCGCGGGACCTGGCGGTTGGAGGATTTTGCGGAGCAGGTGACGGAGGATATCCGCCGGCGGGTAGGAGAGGACCGCGTTATTTGCGGGTTGTCTGGCGGCGTCGATTCCGCCGTGGTCGCTGCGCTTTTATCGCGGGCCATTGGCGATCGAGCAGCCTGTATCCTGGTCGATAACGGCCTACTGCGGCAAGGCGAGGCCGAAAGTGTGATCCGGGAATTCACCACCCATTTTCGCACCGACCTACATGTGGTCCGAGCCGAGGAACGCTTTTTGGATGCCTTGCGAGGTGTCGTGAATCCCCAGGAAAAGCGCCGCATCATCGGCCATGTGTTCGTCGATTGTTTCAGCGAGGCGGCTTCCCAGATACCTCGGGCGAGGTTTTTGGCGCAGGGGACGCTGTATCCCGACGTGATCGAGAGCGGAGGCCTGCGCGACGGACCGGCGGCCACGATCAAGCTGCATCACAACGTGGGTGGCTTGCCGGAAGACATCCGTTTCGAATTGCTTGAACCGCTGCGCGATCTTTTCAAAGATGAAGTACGGCAGGTGGGTTTGCAGTTGGGGTTGCCGGAAGAGATCGTGTGGCGGCATCCGTTCCCGGGGCCGGGGCTAGCGGTCCGTTGCCTGGGAGAGGTCACCAAGGAACGACTCGAAATACTCCGCCGCGCCGACGCGATTGTGATCGAGGAAATCCGCGAGGCGGGATGGTACCAGAAGACCGCCCAGGCGTTTGCCGTACTCCTCCCGGTGCAATCGGTAGGCGTGATGGGCGACGCGCGGACCTACGAGGACGTGGTGGCTGTACGGGCCGTCGATACGGAGGATTTTATGACTGCCGACTGGTCCCGACTGCCATACGACTTGCACTCTCGCATCGCGACGCGGATCATCAATGAGGTTTCCGGCGTCAATCGCGTGGTGTACGATATCAGTTCCAAGCCACCCGCCACAATCGAGTGGGAGTGATGCTGACGATGGTGCCGTGACGCACGGAGAATGGCCCTACGGTTGGCAAAGGCAAAATAGTTGGCGTGGGCGGCGGTGGAGGCGTCATCTTGGGGCCGTCCCGAATAACCTACGGTTGGGGAAGATAAAATAGTGGCGTTTTGCGGGGCGAAAAATGGGCGGAGAGGACTGGGCGTTGACTCAAGATCAGGGCGACGATCAACGGAATACGGAATACCGTCAGGCGGGGGACCAAAGGCCTTCGTTCGAACAATCCCTGGCCGAGTTGGAGCGGATCGTTCGCCGTTTGGAGAGCGGAGAACTGGGTCTGGAGGAGTCCTTGGCCCAGTACGAAAAAGGGGTCCAACTGATCCGCCAATGCCATCAATTGTTGGCCGAGGCCGAACGCCGGATTCAAGTGGTTGCCGGGAGTGATGTCGATGGTCAACCGATTTTGCAGCCGTTCCGCGAAGCAGATGCCTCTTTAGACCAGAAGCGGGAGCTGCGTAGCAGACGGCGAGATGCGCAGACCTGGACGGAAACTGGGCAGGGCGGAGATTTGGGGCCGGAATGAGCCGGCTTCGGTTTGATAGGATGAAGGGAGTTCTTGTTGGAATCAGGGGCGAGGTCGGCCGACCACCACGCGCGACAGCGCAGGATGGCCGGCCTGGCCCAACAATCGGTGCTGATGGGACAAACGCACCGCAACGTATGGCGGGCATATCAGCCTTTTATAGGGGTACACGGACTTTGTGTTATAGGGGTGTGTGGGCCTTGCGCGGGAGTACGAGTCGCGGGAGGATTCGTGCTGCGACGCAGGATTGTTGGCTCGAATCGACATCTCGTGGCGGTGGGACACAAAGCTTTGCAGCGTGTGCTAGATACATCATGCCATCGGACGGACTTTGTACTGTAGTACCGCGGGATTGAGAGAAGGCGAGCGAAGCATGGCCGTCGCGGTTTGCTGGTCGGATACGCAGCGTTATCTTGCGGAGTTGAGGACGGCCGTGGATGCTGCGTTGGATCGGTACACGCAGCTCCCGCCGGAGTGTCCCGCCCGGCTGCGGGAGGCGATGCGCTACAGCCTCCTAGCCGAGGGGAAGCGGCTGCGTCCCCTCCTGGTCCTGCTGGCGACCGAGGCCTGTGGCGGAAAGATAGGCGATGCGATTGCAGCGGCCTGTGCCGTGGAAATGATCCATGCCTACTCGTTGATTCACGATGATCTTCCAGCGATGGACGACGACGACCTTCGGCGGGGGCGGCCGACCTGCCATCGGCAGTATGACGAGGCCACGGCTATCCTCGCGGGTGATGCGCTTTTGACACTTGCCTTTGAAGTCCTGGCCAAGCATACTTCACCTAGGGACAAAGTGGGCGAGTGTTGTGCCCTGCTATCCGAGGCCGCCGGGCCCTGCCATTTGGTGGGTGGGCAGGTGGATGACATGTTCCCCGAAAGCGGCGATCCGACGTTGGAGCGTCTGGAACGCATCCATCGTCGAAAGACTGGTGCCTTGATCGAGGTCTCTCTCGTCTTGGGGGCGGTCGTAGCCAATGCCGAGGAATACCATCGGCAAGCGGTGGCCGAGTACGGGCGGCATCTGGGTCTGGCATTTCAGATTACGGACGACCTCTTGGATGCAGAAGGGGACGAAGCGATTGTCGGCAAGCGGCTGGGTAAAGACCAGGATCGCAAAAAACTGACCTTTCCGGGGCTTTTGGGGATCGAGGAGAGTCGCGCCCGGGCGGCGGTCGCGGTGAAACAGGCCTGCCGGACAGTGGATGGACTTGGTGAGAGTGCACGCCATTTGGTGGCCGTGGCTCATTATATCGCGGAGCGGAAACGCTGATGGATTCCTTGCTCTCCAACATCAAGTCGCCCGTCGATTTGAAGCAGTTGTCGCTCGCCCAACTTCAGCAGTTGGCGGCGGAGATGCGCGAGGCAATGTGCCGTTTGTTGGGCACGCGTTCCGCGCATTTCGCGTCCAACCTGGGCGTGATCGAGTTGACGCTGGCGCTGCATACGGTGTTCGATTTCCAGCGGGACCGCTTGATCTGGGATACCGGCCATCAAATCTATCCGCACAAGATGGTCACGGGACGCTATCCCCTCTTCCATACCATCCGCACCAAGAGTGGGTTGATGGGGTATCCGAATCCCGCCGAAAGTCCGTATGATCTGTTCATGACGGGCCATGCGGGATGCAGTATCTCCACGGCGGTGGGGCTTCGCTGCGCCGATGATCTGCTCCGGGGTGAAGAAAAGCGGCATGTCGTGGCCGTCATCGGGGATGGGGCGTTTCCTTCCGGTATCGTTTTCGAGGCGATGAACCACGCCGGTTGGCTGAAAAAGCCGCTGACCGTCGTGCTCAACGACAACAAAATGTCCATTTGCCAGCGGGTCGGCGGGGTCGCCGAGTATCTTGACCGCCTGCGGATGATGCCGCTCTATTCCGGCTTCAAACAGGAGTTGTACCGATTGCTGGGCAAGGTGCCCTTGGTCGGCGATTCGATGGAGAAGTTGTTCGACCAACTGCGGGACGCGGTGAAGGCCGGAATGTTGGGCGGGATGTTGTTCGAAGAACTGGGATTCCACTATGTGGGACCGGTGGACGGGCACAACCTGGCGGCTCTGCAAAAATATCTCCGCATGGTCCAGGAATATCCCAGCCCGGTGTTGCTGCATGTGATCACCGAAAAAGGCCACGGTTTTCCGCCGGCCGAGAAGGACCCGCGGACGTTCCACGCCCCGGCGCCGTTCGAACGTGTCAACGGCTGCGAGGTACAATTCCGCAACGGCAGTTCGGTTTCCTATACGGAGGCGGCGCGGGATGCCGTCTTGGCGGCCATGGAGTCCGACCAGCGCGTGGTTGTCATCACGGCGGCGATGTGCCAAGGAAATATGCTGGAGCCGATCCGCGATCGCTTCCCGGATCGCTTCTTCGATGTGGGCATTTGCGAGTCACACGCGGTGGGTTTGGCGTGCGGAATGGCCAAGGGTGGTCTGCGGCCGATCGTGGATATTTATAGCACGTTCCTCCAACGGGCCTTCGACCAAATCTTCCAGGAGGCATCGCTGCAAAACCTGCCGATCATTTTTTTACTGGATCGGGCTGGTCTGGTGGGGGCGGACGGTCCCACGCATCATGGCGTATTCGACCTCGCGTATTTGCGGCCTTTCCCCAACATGACGGTCATGGTCCCGGGGGACGCGACGGAGATGTCGGCGATGTTGCATTTCGCCGTGGGGCACGATGGTCCGATAGCCATCCGCTATCCCAAGGCCAAGGCCGAGCGCGTCCCGCGACCGGTGACGCCGGTGTGCCACGGCAAGGGAGAGTCCGTTCGCCAAGGTAGAGATGGCGTCATCGTGGCGTGCGGGGCGATTTTGGGGTCCTGCCTCAAGGCGTGCGATTTGCTCGCGGAAGAGGGGTGGGATTTCGGTTTAATCAACGCCCGCTTCGTCAAACCGCTGGATCGGAGTCTGATCCTCGACGCGGTGCGGCACTTTCCCGTGGTGGTGACCGTGGAAGAAGGCACGCTGCAAGGCGGTTTCGGGAGCGCGGTCTTGGAGGCCGCTAACGATGCCGGATTGGAGACGGCGCACGTTCGGCGATCGGGAATACCGGATCGCTATATTCAACACGCCGAGCGCCACGAGCAATTGGAAGAGCTGGGGTTGACCCCGCGAGGTATCGCCGATGCCTGCCTCCAGAAGCTGCCACGGAAGCTGGCGGGTGGCGCCGCCCGGAAGTCGGAAGCCGTCCTGTAACCGTGTGGCGAAAACACACTGGCCTGGTCTCGTACTCGTACTGGCTCATGCTGGGGAGTGGAAGTCCTGACGATCTGAACGGGGCGCTGGGGCAACCGTGGGCTGGGAGCCGCCTGTCACTCGCGTCTGGGGATTGCCGTCGATGAACGTCATTGTGTTGGGCTTTGGCGGGCGCGAAGACGTGCGGCTTCAGACGGAACGCTTGTTGCCCGTCATGGAACGCTATGCCCAAATCTCGGCGGTGGACTTTGAGGGCCGCCAGGATCTGGCGGAGCTGCCCGCCGATTACGTGATCGTCCTGGGCGGGGATGGCTCGATCCTCCGCGCTGCCCGGCAGATGGGACAGCGTCAGCGGCCGGTCATTGCCATCAACCTGGGAAAGCTTGGGTTCCTGGCGGACGTCTCACCGGATGAATTGGAGGCGGTACTGGCCTTGGCCGAGAAAGGGCCTCTGCCCGTCGTCGAGCATTTGATGCTGGATTGCAGCCTGATCCGCGGCGGGGAAACCAAGGTCCAGGAATTGGTCCTCAACGAGGCCGCGATCCTCAACGGTCCTCCCTTTGGGATTCTGGAGGTGGAATTGATTGTGGATGGTGAATCGGCCACCGTGTACAGCGGGGATGGCCTGATCGTTGCCACGCCGGTAGGTTCCACGGCCCACTCTTTATCCGCGGGAGGTCCGATCCTGCGGAAAGACCTGGACGCCATACTGATCTGCCCGATCAGCCCCCACACGCTGTCCAACCGACCCGTGGTGGACTCGCCGGATCGGGTGTACGAGCTGTTGGTCCGGCGCCCGCAAGAGCATACGACGCTCGTGGTGGACGGTCGCACGGTGGAGGCGATCGTGGTCGGCGATCGGATTCGTGTGCGGCGGGCTGAGTGTCGTTTCCGTCTGGTTCGTCCCCCGGGTCATAGCTACTATCGAACCCTTCGCGAGAAACTCGGGTGGGGCGGCCGCATTCGCTCGAAATGGCACGAATAACGGATCGGCCTCTCTCTTGCGCCGGTCCATCTCGGTCCCGTTGCCGGGTTTTTCTGTAACTGGACTTTTGCAAACTACTCTCGCCCCATCTGCGCGAGGGTGAAAAACTGGATGGCTGGGCAATTCAAGAAAACAAGGATATCCGTTTTCGTGGGAAACTGACTTAGGGCACCATCTCCTGAGAGAAGACGGGAGCTAGTGAACCAGAGTTGCAAAAGTCCAGTGTAATGTCCCGAGGAAGTGATCTTTCCCAAATTCCGACTTGTTCCTATAACCACACTAGGGACAAGAGGGTGTGGCAGATAACACCCCTTGGTCATCGCGGGGGGAATGCCTCGCCGGTACGTCTGAGGTTTACCCGATGCGAGGTGCCGAGCTTCTGGGTTGAGTGGTAGGTCTGCCCGGGCTGATACCGTAGCGCAACGTTCACCGGATTGGATGGTGTGCCCAGCATAGGTCGCGAGGCGGCATGTCCCATCACCGCAAGACGTTGGGCCAAGCAATCAACCCTGCGCTGTAGTACAAGTCGGGCCAACCGGACGGCGAAGGGAAGCGGGGCATCCGATCAACATGCTCGTTCGCCGCAGAAAGTAATGAAGAGGAGACGTTTCCCATGTCGTTTCGGAAGGGAGTTCGAGGACGCACCGTGTGGAACGCCGTCTCGGCTTACACTCGTGGGTACAAGGGGCTGATGCTTCTCGTGGTCCTTGGGATGGCCCCAGTCGCGTCGGGGATCGCCGTCTCGAACTCTTACGCGAAGGAGGGGGCCGGGCAGAAGTATGTGCTTCAATACCAATTCCGGCCGGGCGACATCCTCCGCTGGCGGGTGACGCATCGTGCGAATGTGCGAACAACCGTAGCCGATGTGGAGCAGACCGCTGAGACCAGCAGCGTTTCCACGAAGATCTGGCGAATCCGCGAGGTCCGCCCGGATGGTTCGTGCGTCTTTGAACAATCGGTGGAAGATGTTCGCATGACGCAGCGACTGAGCGGGCGAGGCGAGGTGCAATTCGATTCCAGCTCCTCGGAATCCCCGCCGGTCGGGTTCGAGGGAGTGGCGAAAACCGTTGGAAAACCGCTTGCCAGGATTACTTTGGATCAGCGAGGGAACGTTCTGCATCGCGAACAACTGGAGGCGGAAGCCCTTCAGACCCCAGGTCTATTGACCGTACCGCTGCCCGATAAACCGGTCGCCGTGGGAGAATCGTGGTCCTTTCCCTACGAAGTGGAAGTGCCGCTCCGCTCCGGCGTCATCAAGCGCATCCGTGTGCAGCAGAAGTTTACCCTGGAGGCCGTGGAGTCCGGCATTGCGGAGATTGTCTTGCGGACCGTCGTTGTGACCCCCATCGATGACCCCTTGGTGGAGGTCCAGTTGATCCAGCGGATCAATGAGGGCACGGTGCGATTCGATGTTCAGGCGGGGAGAATCGTATCGCAGGAAATGGATCTGGAACGATCCGTGGTGGGTTTTCAAGGCGAGACCAGCCGATTGAAGTATGCGACCCGATTCGAGGAACAATTGCTGGCGGACGGCGTGGAGGTTGCCAGTCCCGGTTCGGCCGCAGAGCCTCGGTGACTTTGGCGCACCGACCGGTCTCACGCTACCACGCACCGGGACTTGTTCCGAAGCCATCAAAAGGGTTGAGGGGGGCAAGACGCGGCTCAGCGGTCGCGTTACAGCCCCGCCACCTGCCATTCGTAGTGGTCCGTAAGCAGCCAGCGGTCGTCGACCTTCTCGAAAATCACGCGGAAGTTGGCAGCGTAGGCCCCGTAAACATTCGAACCGGAGCGGTCCACGTAGCGGAAGACGGCAAAGAAACGGGCTTCGGCCCTGGGCGGGGTTTTGTCGCGGTCGATGGTGATCTTGACTCCCGACACGCGAACCCGGGTGAAACGGACCTGATCCAAGGCCCAGCTCGCCCGTTGCCGCGTGGCCTCCGCCGAGGGAGCGAGAAGTTCGAGCACGGAATACAAGTCGTTCGCCTCCAGGGCGACGATTCCGACGTCGATCGTCTGCTGGACCGCCTCGCGATCGGTGATGACAAGATAGTCGGCCAGGAAGACAAGGCCAATGGTGACTGCCACCGCCACCGTCGCCCAGAGAAACTCCTTCCGCACAGTCGAGATGAACATCCCGAGCAGTACGGCGGCCACGATGAGTAAAACGACGTAAAGATAGGTGGGATCGGCGAACAACCATTCCATGATTGCTTCTCCCCGGAAACGGCCTTGGTGTGGCCTGCTTTGGCTGACCAGGCCATCGCCGCGGCAGCAAGTCGCAGCACGCCCTGGCACTAGGCAATTTAACTCGCGGCCTTCCCCTGAGCAACCTCGCGCAAGATGCTTCGGCCTTGTGGAATCGTAACGGTTCACGGCTGAGCTATAACGTGAAGGAGCTGCGAAACAACGAAGGTCGTTCAGAGGTTTCCGAGGATCCTTCAGACGTTCCCAAGGCTTGTTCGGCGGTTCCAGGGGGTTATTCGGCGGTTCCCAAGGCTTGTTCAGCAGTACCCAATGCTTGTTCAGAGGTCCCACAGGGTCGTTCAGACGTCCCAAAGGGTTGTTCATAGGACCCAGAGGGTCGTTCAGAGGTTCCTTCGGCCTGGAATGGACTGCCATTTCGACGAATGCCAGCCATGTCCTTTCGACGAAGGCCAGGACTCTCATTTCGACGAGCGCCAGCGAGGAGAAATCTTACCCCCTATCGAGAAGCTTTCTCGCTTCGCAGGCTTTCTCGCTTCGCTCGAAATGACAGGTGGACGAGGACAAGAGGACGAGCCGTTTTGCAGTGACGAGAACCCCTGTGGAAAACTATCGACATAAAATACCGTGTGCCGTCTCGATGGCCCTGGCCAAGAGCCATTTGCAGCCATTATGCTAAAGGGGGGGATAGTTCGTTTCGCGATAGCTAGCTTCGCGATAGCTGATTTCGACGGTGGATGGCTTGACGCTAGCTGGTTTCTTGGTGCGGCGGCGGAGATCGGCGTGTCGCGTGCCATGATGCCGGTCCGGTTGGACTGGACAAGCCGGTTTGGCGTGGATTCGTGTGAAAACGCTGGCCCCGTCGCACGGAAACGGATTGCCATAGCGTGACCGATTTCGACGGGCTTGGCCCGATGGACATCTGTGCGAAAATCGGTGGTATCGCGGGAGAAGACCAATTCCACGCCCGCTCTTGCATCATTACGTATGATTGTGAATGAGAGTTTTCACGGAAATCGGGAGCCTGTCCGGGCAGAATCGCTCGGCGGGTCATCATGAATCCCATGGGAGCTTCGGCATGAGAACACAAATCGAATTCGCTCGGGCTGGCAAGATCACGTCCGAGATGGAATACGTTGCCAAATCGGAAGACCTGTCCCCGGAGCTGGTTCGCGACGAAGTGGCTCGGGGAAGGATGGTAATCCCGGCGAATCGGGTGCACCTGGAAAAAGGGTTGAAACCGATCGGGATCGGCATCGCGTGCCGAACCAAGATCAACGCCAATTTGGGCAACTCTGCGCTGCAAAGCGACCTCCATTGTGAACTGGACAAGGTGCTGTGCGCGATCCAATTGGGGGCCGATACGGTGATGGACCTTTCCACGGGAAAGGACATTAACACGATCCGGGAGCACATCATCGCGGCCTCGTCCGTACCCGTGGGTACCGTGCCGATCTATCAGGTTGTCGAGGAGATTTCCGACATCGCCGACATGACAGTGCAAAAGTTCCTCGACATCGTGGAGCTTCAGGCGTCGCAGGGGGTGGATTACATGACCATCCACTGCGCCCTGCTGCGGGAGCACCTCCCCCTGGTCGAGGGACGCGTGACGGGGATCGTCAGCCGTGGTGGTTCCTTGATCGCCAAGTGGATGGCTGTGCACGGTGAAGAGAACCCCCTGTACACCCATTTCGATGATCTGTGCGATATCATGCGTCAATATGATGTAACTTGGAGTCTGGGGGACGGTTTGCGGCCGGGATCTCTCGCCGATGCCAGCGACGAGGCCCAATTCGCCGAGCTAAGGGTGATGGGCGAATTGGGGCGTCGCGCGAGGGAGCGGGGTTGCCAGGTGATGATCGAGGGTCCCGGCCATGTGCCGATGGACCAAATCGAGCGGAACATTCGGTTGCAACAGGAGTGGTGCGACGAGGCCCCGTTCTACGTGTTGGGTCCGCTGGTGACAGACGTGGCCCCCGGTTACGACCACATCTCCAGCGCGATAGGGGCGGCCATGGCGGCTTGGTACGGGGCGGCCATGCTGTGCTACGTGACGCCGCGTGAGCACATCGGCCTTCCGAATCTGGAGGACGTGCGGCAGGGCGTGGTGGCGTATAAGATCGCGGCCCATGCCGCCGATGTGGCCCGGCACCGCCACGGCGCCCGCGATTGGGACGACGCCCTGAGCCGGGCCCGCTTCAGCTTCGATTGGAACGAACAGTTCCGCCTGGCCATTGATCCAGAGACGGCCCGACGAATGTGGGAGGAGGCCGCCCGACCGGGTACCAGCACGACGAGCAAATATTGCAGCATGTGTGGACCGAAGTTCTGCTCCATGCGGCTCTCCCAAGACGTGGTCGAGCTGCGGAAGGAGGTGGAAGAGCCTCGCGAGATCACGACCTGACATCGGTTGCGAATCTTG
>DYLS01000102.1:0-8311 GCA_020721965.1 Blastopirellula marina
CGCAAAGCCGTTGCAGGTGCCGCCACCCCCCCCGAACGGAGATAGACAGGGGCGGAGCATCGCTTGCCCGCGGCCGCAGGCGATCCTCCGCTACCAAGGGGCGCCAAGCATCTTCTTGCTCTTGCAAAGTCGGCCCCATCTCCTGGGCGGCGGTGGGGCAGTTGCGGCGGACCGTGATATATGCGAATCGTTCCAAAGGCACGGTTTGATACGGGAACATGCGGCAAACGAGAGGCTTGGCCTGTTCGCCGAATTTCTCGTGGATGCGGCAGCGGCCCTCCGGGCTGAGGAAGACGCAATAGCCGTCCGGACGCTGCGCCAGCCGGTATTTGCGGCGAAAAAGATGCGTACGCACGAACAGTCGGCGACCGGCAAATTCCGGCTGCGTGTGCCAACCCTGCTGCTGGATGCGGCGATATTCCTCTTCGCTCAGGGGAATGATTACCCCCCGGCAACAAATGCCGCAGCCTTGGCATCGCCAACGGTCCTGAAAGGGCGATACTCGCAAGGGCAAGTCCATGACGAAGAGAGGTCCCCAGGGCTTTGGGCCAAGCTGTCCCGGTCGGGCCGTTATTCGGCTCGCCGTAGGCCGGTCGCCAGCAATTCAACAAATCCGCGGCATCTGCTCTCCGGAGAGAAAGTCCAGCACCCGCGATCCGCCGAAGGCATTGCGGAGTTCGACGACGCCGGGCGCTTCGGCGGTCACCTCGCCGATGATCCGGGGGTCGGCTGCGGCGGGATGAGCACGCATCACCCCCAACAGGGTCTCGGCGGCTTCCGGCGCGACGATCGCGATCATCCGGCCCTCGTTGGCGACATAGAGGGGGTCCAGGCCGAGCAGTTCGCAGGCCGCCGCGACCGGCGGCTGAAGGGGGATTTGCGATTCGTCCAGCGACATGCCGGCACCGGACTCTCGCGCCAATTCGCAGAGGGCCGTGGCCAGGCCGCCGCGTGTCAGGTCGCGAAAACAGTGCAGACTCTGCGGGGCCTGCTTGATCATGGCGCGGACCAGGCCGTTCAGCGGGCCGCAATCGCTGGGCAGCGCCCCCTCGAATTGCAGATTCTCGCGGACGGAAAGGATCGCCGTGCCGTGCCGTCCCACGTCACCGGAGAGGAGGATCTTATCGCCGACGCGGATTCGTGCCGGGCTGATCACGACATCCTCCGGGATCAAGCCCAGGCCTGTGGTGGTGATAAACACGCCATCGCCCTTGCCGCGATCCACGACTTTGGTGTCGCCGGCGATGATGCGAACCCCTGTCGCATCGGCGGCCGAGCGCATCGACTGCACAATGGTTTTCAGCGTCCCCAGGGGCAAGCCTTCCTCGATGATGAAGGCGGCGCTCAACCACAAGGGCTTGGCCCCCGCCATCGCCAAATCGTTGACCGTGCCATAAACCGCCAACGAGCCGATGTCGCCGCCTGGAAAGAACAACGGTTGGACCACGAAGGCATCGGTCGTGAAGGCCAAGCGCGTGCCGTCGCCAGTCCGAATGACCGCGCTGTCGTGCGGGGGATCGCTGAGCGGGTCGTGGCCCGTTTCTCCATGCCGACGAAAGCTCGGCAGGAAGACTTCCTGAATCAACTGCCACGTCAGGCGACCACCGCCCCCGTGGACCAAATGAATGGCCTCCACGGAATCCTGCGGCAGAGGGCACGACAATTGCGACGGGTCGAAATCGGGGGAATGCATGACAAGCCTCCAGAATCGTGCGGCCAAACGGCCACCGTATTATACGCCCGCATGGGATGGCGTCGAAAGCCCGCCGCCGCACGGACGCGACGGCCACCACCAGCTTACGCTGGTGCCTCGTGGGCTTCGTCCTCATTCTGATGGCGTGCCGCCTTCCCTGGGACACCGTGGAGCGTAGTCCCGCGGGTGCCAGGCAGCCCCTGCATACCGGGCGGGGCTGTGCGTGGTATAATTCGCAAATACCTACCGCCGGGGCGAACGGTGCCCGAGCTTCGTCTTCAAGGTCGCGTGCCGTTCGCAAAACCGCGAAATCCCGCCCCTTTCACCCTGCCAGAGGAGCTTGCCATGTGGATGTCTCTCAAACCGTTTCGGCTGGTTTTGGCCATCGTTACTGCTTTCGTTGCCAGCGCCGCGGTGCGGTCTGTGGCGGAGGGACCGGCCAAGTTGGAAAACCCCCGTACGCCGAGCGGTGACTATCGTTGGAACGTCCGTGCCTTCGGCGCGAAAGGGGATGCGGCCGCGGATGACACTGGCGCATTCCAGGCCGCGCTGGATGAGGCGGGCAAGACCGGCGGCGGCATTGTCGAGGTCCCTGCCGGAAAGTATCGGATCGGTGGCACGTTGCGAATCCCTGCCCATGTTACGCTGCAAGGCGTGTTTCGCACTCCGCCCACGAGCTTTCGCCGCGATGCCGCGGTGGCGGGGACCGTGCTCTTGGCCTATGCCGGTCGTGGAGAGCCGGACGGGCCGCCCTTCATTCAGTTGGCAGGGGACAATTCCAGCGTGGCGGGGTTGGTCATGTATTATCCCGAGTGGAGGAGGGAAGACGTTCCTCCGATCCCCTATCCCCCTTGCATCCTGGCGCAAAACGTGGAGAACGTGGCGATTCAGGATTGCCTCTTGGTGAATCCCTACGAGGGCATCCGCTTGATCCTCGCCCCGCGGCATTTGGTCCGCAACGTTGGAGGATATCCCATTTGGCGCGGCCTGTACGTCGACGAATGCTACGACATCGGTCGCGTGGAGAACGTGCATTACTGGCCGTTTAGCGTGAACTATCGCCCGGACGATCCCTACTGCCTTTGGATCAATACTCAGGGGACGGCCTTCGAGTTCGCACGAACGGACTGGCAATACGTGTTCAATACGTTCTGCTTCGGCTATGGTGTGGGGTACAAGTTTTCCGCCGACAAGCATGGCGGCGCCAACGGGAATTTCCTGGGCATTGGGGCCGATTGCTGCACCCGCGCTGTTTTGGTGGACAGCATTCAGCCCTGGGGCGTCCTGATCACCAACGGCGAGTTCGTAGGCCGTTGGCAGAGCCAGGATTCCGTAACCATCGAGATGGGGCCGCAAGCCCGGGGAAAGGTCAGCCTGGCCAATTGTTCGTTCTGGGGACCGATCGAGCGTTGCATTTGGATGCGGGCGCCGGAGGGCTGGTTGAGCGTGGATAACTGCCACTTTTCGGATTTCGACGTCGGGGGACAAGGCTCTCCCGCCTTGCAGCTCGACGCCGGCCGGACCATCTTGCAAGGCTCCTCCTTTGCCCGACCCGGCCTCCACGTGCGCATCGGGCCGGAAGTCGTCTCGGCTATTGTGATGGGCAACCAGGCGGAGGGAGGTTTGCGGGTGGAGAACGCGGCGGGGCGCCGCACGCAGTTGGGACTCAACGAACAGGACCCGATCGAGTGGACCCCGGAAGCCTTGGCCGCCTACCGCATCCAGATCGGGGTGGCTTACGATGGGCGCTATCTGGAGCGTTGCTACGGGCCAGAAAAGGCGGACCAGCCGTTCCGCTGGACAGGGGAGCGATCGCTCCTCAGATTGCCCGCCCTGCCCGGCAAACGGTATCGCTTGATCGTCACCGCAAACGTCCCGCCCCAGGCCCAATCGGAATCGGCCGGTTTGTACTGGGGGGACCGTCGGCTTGGAGCGTTGGCACCGGTGATGACGGCGGAGCTGCCCGCCGAAGACAGCACGGAGCGTCGCGTGGAGATTCGCTGCCGGGGCTGGATTCCCCGGGAGCGATATCCCAACTCCCAGGATTCCCGCACGTTGGGCGTGCAATTGCAGGGCATCGTCATGCTGGCCGAGGACGTTTGGCCGCAAGTCGATTCGGGGAAAAATCCAAGGCTTTTCGATGCCAATTCGGGCAAGTGGCCGGCTCAAGAGGCGCCGGCTCAGTAAAGCACGGCGAGGATGCGGCCGATCCTTGGCACGCTGGGTCTACCCCATCGGCGCGGGCTAATCATTGACATTTGACCATTCCCCATTTGCGACCTAGCCTTCCAATAGAGGGCAAGGCGGATGCATCGCCCACAGCCGGGCCATCCAATCCCTGGCGTGGAGCGAGCTGAGGCCAGCCGGTCCGGTCGATTCGAGGAAAGCGCGAGTCGCACGCCGTAGGCGGCCTTGCCCGCTTTGCGATTGGCGTGGCGCTTCCAGGATCGCTTTTCCCAAAAGGTCGCCAGACGCAGCTCCTTGTCGGAATCGAGCCGCGCGGGAGGCTTATTCCTGTAGGGGTGGTTTTACCCACTTCTCGGCCGCGATTGTTTGCCGCCCATTCGAACGAGACAGCACCGCATGACTCAAGAACAACCCAAAGGCCCCGACAGCTCCTCGGATTCCGCGACTGGGGCCGACATTTCGACGGGCTTTGCGGCGGGTCAAACCGCCGAGATTGTGCTCTGGGGGCCGTCCCGCTCATCGGACCCCGCGACCACGGTGTGCGACGTCTTTCCGGATGGATCCGCCCTGCCCGAGACACCCGAGACCGCCGAGGACCCCACCACGGCGGCGTGGCTCAGGCAGCGATTGGGGGTAGCGACCGGTCTGTTCGCGGCCCTCAAAGTGCGGCACGTCCCCACCGCGCGGCACGCCCTGCGGGTAGCTTTGATCTGCTCGACTTGGGCCAATCGTCGGGCCATGCCCAACGACGAACGCGTGCGGCTGGAAATCGCGGCTTTGCTCCATGACGTGGGCATGATCGGTTTGCCCGACCAGATCCTGTTGAAACCCGGCCCACTCACCCCGGAGGAGGCATTTTACGTCGAGCGGGCACGGCATATGACGCTGGATATCATGAGCCGGATCACCAGCGATGCGGCCCTGTTACAGGCCCTAGATCACGTACCGGCCTGGTACGACGGCAGCCGCCCTGGCTATCCCTTGCGGGGGCGAGCGATTCCCCTGGCGGCACGCATGATCTCCGTGGCCGAGGCCTATGACGCCATGACCACCGATCACCTGCACCGCTCGGCCATGAGCGTGGAGCGCGCGCTGGCGGAGCTGTATCAGTTCGCGGGAACGCAATTCGATCCCGATCTGGTAGCGGAGTTCGCGGCCCACGACTGGTCGGACCTTTCAAGCGCGCCGGGCAAAGACGAGGCAAATTGGTTGACCGCGGTCGATCCGCGGTTGGTGGAGAGCCTTTGGGATTCCCCCACCGTTTCCGCCACCATAGCCCCGCCAGAGATGGAGACCGTCTTTCAACAGCGATTGCTGACGCACATGCACGACGGCGTGGCATTCTTCGATGCCCAAGGCAAGATTCTCCAATGGAATCATGGCATGGAGCGGTTGACCGGCATCGCCTCCGACGGCGTCCGCTCGCGGCTATGGAATCCCAGCATCGTGGCGATGCACAACGAACGCGGCAACCCCATCGAGGAAGAGAACTGCCCCGTAGGCGGCGCCATTCGCTACGGGATGCAATCCTTGCGGCGATTGAAGATTCGCGGCCGCAATGGCTCGATGATCCCCGTCGATTGCCACGTCGTGCCGGTCGTGCTGAACGACGGGGCCACGGTCGGGGCGGTCATGATCATGCACGACGCCTCGCCCGAAATCCATCTCGAACAGCACGTGGAGCTGCTCAAGGAAAAAGTCAACAAAGACCCCATGACGCAGTTGGCCAATCGGGCCGAATTCGACCGCATGTTGGCCTTCTTCGTGGAGCAATATCGGCAGCGTCATATACCGTTCAGCCTGATCCTCTGCGATCTGGATCGATTCAAACAGATCAACGACGTGCACGGGCATCAGGCCGGTGACGACGCGATCCGCACCTTCGCTGCCATCTTGAGCAGTCAATGCCGGACGGGAGACGTGGTTGCCCGGTATGGCGGTGAAGAGTTCGTGATCATTTGCGCCGGCTGCGATGTGGCCACCGCGGCGCGGCGGGCCGAGCATCTCCGCCGATCGCTGTCCGGCACACCGCAACCCCGGCTAGGCGGCCGCGCCGTCACGGCCAGCTTCGGTGTCACGGAAATTCAACCCGGCGACACGCCCGATACGGTGCTCCGCCGTGCCGATCGGGCCTTGCTGACGGCCAAGTCCAAAGGCCGCAACACCGTGGTCCAATTGGGCACCGGCAACGGGAACGATTTCAGCCCGTCGCGAAAGCTGTTCTGGCCTTGGCAGCGGCATGTACCCCTGGCGAATTCCCGCGTGTACTACACCAGCGTTCCCGCCAAGGTGGCCTTGGAAAAACTCCGCGGATTCATCGCCGATCATCAGGCACGCCTGGTTCGGATGGAAGGCAATGTCTTGCAAATCGAGATCGAGGATCGTTGCCCCGCACGGCAGCGGCGACGCAGCGACCGTCCCCCCCGCTTCTCCCTGGAAATAACCGTGGACGAAGAGCGGCCACGCAATACTGGCCAAGGGGCCATCCGGACGCGAATCCGGCTGCGTGCAACCCTAACGCATTACCGCGACCGCCGACGGCGCGACCTGGCCGAGCGACTCCACGAGCTGTTGAGCAGCCTGCAATCCTACCTGATGGTCAGCGACGAAGAGCCATCGCGAAAGGACAATTTCATTCAGCGAGCGGTTGCGCTAGCCACCCAGTGGTTCAAGACCTGAACGTCCCAAGCGATCTTTGCCGGCGGAACGCAGGGCGATTCGACTTTAGCACTATCGCGTAACGTCCGCCTGCCGGCATCACGCGCCCAAACATGCCGCGAGGGTAGTCGTTCCGAGGGGTTCTCGTAACTGCAAAACGGCTCGTTCTCTTGTCCTGGCACTCCTCTCATTTCGAGCGAAGCGAGAAATCTTGCGAAACGAGAAAGCTTCTTCACAAGGGCTTAAGATTTCTTCTCGCTGGCGATCCTCGAAATGACACGGGTGGCGCTCGTCGAAATGACAGCCCTCACACTCGCCGCACTGACATTGGTAACGCTCGTCGCAGTGACAATCCATTCCAGAGCGAAGGAATCTCTGAACAATCCTCGTTGTTTCGCAAATCTTTTCCGTCATAGCTCAGCCGCGAACGGTTACCCGCGTGGAGTTGTGTCCCATCGCACCAAGATGTTGAGCCAAGCAAAGAATCTTACGTTGTAGTCCTATTGTAGTACTACGCTGTAGTACTACTCGGGTTGTCCCAAGGCCTCTACGTCGCGACGCATGCGGGACAGCGTGGCCTGGTCCAGTTGCAAGTTTCTGGCGGCGGCGTTTTCCACGGCGTGAGCCGACTTCCGCGCACCCACCAGCGCCACGGTCACGCCCGGCTGGGCGATCGTCCAGGCCAGCACGAGTTGTCCCATCGTGCAGCGGTGCGCGCTGCACAGGTCGCGCCATCCCTCCAGCATGTCCAGCACGCGGCGCCGGTTGGCCGGTTTGAACCAGACGATCTGGTTGCGGTACTCGCCGGGCGAAAACGTCCGATCCATCCCGATCCGCCCGGTGAGCAGGCCCTGTTCCAGCGGCGAATAGACCAGCGTGGCGACCTCGTGTTGCAGACAATAGGGGAGGATGTCTTGCTCGATCGCGCGGTCCAGCATACTGTAGCGCGGCTGGCAGACATCGAGGCGGCCGCTCGCCCGGTACTCGTCCATTTGGGCGCACGTCACGTTCGAGGCCCCGATGGCACGAATCTTCCCTTGCTTTTGCAGATCCAGCAGGCAAGCCATCGTATCGGCGATGGGCGTGGCCTCTGGGGGAATCGCCGGCCAATGCGTTTGATACACGTCGATACAGTCGACCCCGAGGCGGCGGAGGCTCGCCTCCAGCTCCTCGCGGATGGTGTCGGGTCGAAGCGAGCGCCGAATTTCGCGGCCCTCCAGATTGAAAAAGGGGCTGCCGCGTGAGTCATCCCAGATCAGGCCACATTTGGTGGCAATGATGACCTCGTCGCGCCGTCCGCGAATCGCCCGGCCCACCAGCTCCTCGGCTTGACCGAAGCCATAACCGGGCGCTGTATCGATCAGATTGATGCCGGCGTCGATGGCGGCTTGAATCGCCCGCAGGGCTTCCGCCTCGTCGGTCGGCCCCCACCAAGGCCCCCCGCCAACAGCCCAGGTCCCAAGGCCGATGGCCGAGGCCTTCAATCCCGACCCACCCAGCGACCGATACTCCATGCGTTCCCTCCTCTCACCCTCGTTTCGAGATCATGTTCTCAGTTGCGATTCCCCATTTTACGCGGGCTTGCCGCACCCGCACAAGGAAACGTGAACAAGGGAGCGGGCGATGGGCGGTCCGTTGGTCCACGAGTGGCGTCCATAACGGTGCGTTTCCTGCCCCGCGCCGCCGGAGGCCCGATCGACCTGCCCGGTCGAACATCTTGATCGAAGATCCTGATCGAATGGCCTGATCGAGTCGCCTGATCGAGTCGCCTGA
>DYLS01000102.1:8411-15010 GCA_020721965.1 Blastopirellula marina
GCCTGATCGAGTCGCCTGATCGAGTCGCCTGAAATCTCTCATACTTCATTATGGAATCCCTTTTTTGCGTGGACTCCCTGCCTTTCGTGCGGGAGCCACGGCGGTCGATCTGGTATTCATCGCCCACTGTCGCTAAACTTTCAATCACAACCATCAAGGGCGCCAGAGGACAACGGGTTGCGGAAGACAGCCAGTTGTGGAACGCAACCAGTTGCGGAAGGTAATTTTCTGACATTTGCGGAGAACCGCGCCCATGACTCAGATCGATCGACGGACCGACGACAAGGAGATTCAACCGGTGCCTATTTTGAAACGGATTCTCGGATCATCCCTCTTGGGGAAAGCAAGGCTGGGGCTTTGGGGCGGTTTCATCTCTCTCGTTTTGGGAATTGCCCAGGCTCAGGAGTTTCGCCCGGAAAAGCTCTTTCCCGATCACACGCGGGGATTCTTGGCCGTCGCGAGCGCCCCGCAACTGCGGGAGCATTTTCAGCAGACGCAATTGGGGCAGCTCCTGCAAGACCCGGCCATGAAACCGTTCGTCGAGGACTTGCGGGCGCAGGCGGAGTCGCGGTTCAACGATCTGGGAAAGCGATTGGGCATTCGATGGGCGGATTTGGAAGCGATTATGACGGGCGGATTGGCGGTCGCCGTCACGTATTCCGAGGCCGATGGCCGGGCCGGGCTGGCAGCCGTTTTCGAGATTGAAGGCAAAAGGGCAGAGGCCCAGGATATCTTGAATCGCGTGATCCAGGACGTCCGGGAGCGAGAGGGCAGCGTCGCCACGCAGCAGATCGCTGGCAAGGAAGTGACAGTGCTTACGCTGCCCGCCGATGAGCGCCGCGAAACGCGCCACCTGGCGTACTACATCGAGGACCGATACCTTGTGGCGGCCGACAGCGCTGAGACCATCCAGGGTGTCCTGGAACGGCTGGGCAATGATTCGCTGGCGTCGCTGGCCCAGCAACCGGCATTCGCGCGGATCATGGAGCGGTGCCAGGAAGACGCCGGCGATGCCGTGCCCCAAATTCGTTGGTTCATCGAGCCTTTCGGCTACACGGCCGCCGTCCGTTCCGCGATTCCGCCGGAGCGCCGGAAGCGAGAGCGGCGATTGGCCGAGGCGTTGAAGGCGGCGGGCTTCTCCGCGCTGCAAGGCATCGGCGGTTTCGTGGACCTGGCCGTGGCACCGTACGAATGGGTGCATCGGACTTACATCTATGCCCCGGGACCGCTGGAGAAGTCGGCGAAAATGTTCAGCTTCCCCAACTCCAAAGAGTTCGCGCCGCCCAAGTTCGTGCCCCGCGATCTGGCCACCTATGCGACCGGTTATTGTGACGTGCTGAATGCCTTCGATAACATCGGACCGGTCTTCGATGAGACCATCGGCGAGGGGGAAGAGGGGGTCTGGCAAGACGTGCTGGACAGCTTGAAGAACGATCCCACAGGCCCGCAGTTCGACTTGAGGAACGAGTTCTTCGTGCACTTCGGCCAGCGGATCGTGGTCTTTAGCCAGTACCAGCTTCCGATCACCCCCGAGAGCGAGCGGATGCTGGTGGCGGTAGCGGTGAAGGACGAAGCGGCCGCGGCCAAGGCATTGGACAAGATGCTTCAGCACGAACCCCGTTTCCAGCGCCGCGAGCACAACGGCCTGGTCATTTGGGAAGGCTTACCGGAGGAAAAAAAGGAACTACCCGACTTCAACCTGGAAGGCATCCCCGGCGTCGGCGAGGAGGAACCCGCGCCTGCCGAGGAGGAGTCGAAGCCGATCTTTCCCAATGCCTCGCTAACGGTGCGGGACGGCTATCTCTTGATCGCGTCACATTATGACTATTTGGTCTCGCTTCTGGATCGCGATGCGTCGCGAGAATCGTTGGAACGCAATCCCGACTATTTGATCGTGATGAACGAGCTGGAAAAGGCTGGCGGGGCCGAGGTCTGCCTCAAGGCGTTTTCCCTGACCGCCGAGGAGTATCGGCCAACCTACGAATTGATCCGCCAGGGAAAGATGCCGGAGAGCCAAACGCTGATGGGGCGGTTGCTCAATTCGCTGCTGGCCCCGGAGCCGGGCAAGCCCCGCGAGCAGCGCATCGATGGGAGCAAGCTGCCCGATTTCGAAATCATTCGGCGGCACCTGGGACCGGCCGGCCTGTTCGGCAAGGCCGAGAAGGACGGCTGGTTTCTCAAGGGCTTCACCCTATCCAAGGAGTAGCACGCCTGGCGATTGTCCTCGGCAGCGGGGGCTGGGATTGCGAGCGGTGGCGGAAATCAGCGGGAGGAACCTCCAACGGCTGGGCCACGCGGCAAGCCGCCTCCCGCCCATCGCGCGGATGGGAGGTCTTTCCAAGACGACGGGAAAGTGTGACCAGCCCAACGGCGACCAGCGTAACGCCGACCAAGCCAGCGGTGCCGAACCCGGTCGGTGCCGTATGGAGCGAGGCCGCACGACAACGCAAACTCCGCGCGATTGCCTGATGTGCCCAGCATACGTGCCAGGTGTGATTTTTCCTCGCCCAAAGATTGTGCCCGGTGGCCTACTCTCATTGCACACGCGCGTTGAGGCACAACGTATCGGATTGACCGCGACTTCTATAGGCAACATATAGTGGTGTGCAATGGCGGTGCGGCACTACGAAATTGTGAGCCAAGCGGATAACGCTGCGCTGGAGTACCAGAAGGCTCGGCCTGGCAACTGCCGCGGATCGGGTCACTTGCCGCGCGGCTCATCGCCGTCGGATGACAGACCAAGGCGGCTGAGCCAGCGGCCCCCGCGGGCCTTGCCTTTGGCCTCTTCTGCGGCTTTGTTCTCCGCGGCCTCTGGCGGGGCTTCGCTCAACTGCCGCCTCTGTTCTTCCAAGGCCGCACGCTCTCGCGCGATCTTGGCACGTTCCCGCGAGATTTCCAGCTCGGCCTGCCGGAGCTTTTCTTTCCACTCTTCCTCCAACTCGCGGAGGTGCTCCCTTTGCTGGCGGATGATCTCGTCTTGTTCGAGGAATTCCCCCAGCGCCGCGGCGCCGATCGCCAGGTTGCCGATGTTGGATGCCTGATTCTCCAACAGAGTGCGCAATTCGGCGATTTCGCGGTCTTTTTCTGCCAAAGCCGCTTCCGTGCGTTTGACCACGTCTTGAATCTTGAGATGGTTAGCGCGGCGTTCCTCGTCATCCTCGTCGCCTTCGGCCTCCAAAGCCGCCAGAATCCGCTGCTTCTCCAATTCCCAATTCAACACCCCGCCCCTGGCCGCCTCCCCCGCGCTGGACGACGATTGGGCTTGGCGGCTTTCGGCCTCGGCCAGCTTTTTCTCCAGATCCGCGCACCGGAGACGCCATTCCCGCACGTCTTGCAGGGCCAATTCGTAGCGGCGGGCCAGGTCCTCATCGGCCCCCGAAGAGGTCACACCGGCAGCCTGCTGGAGTTGCGATTCCAATTCCTCGCAGCGGGCCAGGAGGGCCGCCCATTGCGACTCGCGCTCCTTCTGCTGCGTCGTCCAAGTGCGTCTCTCTTGTTCCAGGTCGGCCGCGATCGCCGCCTCCCGGCCCGCGGCGTCTCGCAACTCCTGCTCTCTCTGCCGCAATTCCCCGCGCAGCGATTCCAGGTCGCAAGCCAGCTCCTCTTTTTCGCGACTTGCCGCTTCCAGCATTTGCCGCAAGGACTCGGCCTCCGCACGCAGCTTTTGCGCGGCCTGCTCCTGCTCGGCCCAAGCGGCCTCACGGTGCTGAACTCGCCGCAGCTCCGCCCGAAGCTCTTCGACCTGGCTTTGCAGCGTCAAGGCTCGGCTCCGCAGTTCTTCCAACTGCGCTCGATCCGCGGCGGAGCGGGCCTCGGCCTCGGCCTGGGCCGTCGCTGCCTGCTGAAGCTGCCCTGCCAATTCTTGATGCCGCTGTTTCAGGCTTGCCAGGCGGCTTTGCAATTCCTCGCACTCGGCTTGCAGGGCCTCACGCTGACCGCGCTCCCCGGCGAGTTCGGATCGGCTTTGCTCAGCCGCATCCCGCGCCCGGCGCACCTCCTCGGTCAGACGCTCGTTCGCGTCCCGGAGGCGTGCGGCCTCCGCCTCTTGCGCCGACAGCGCCGCTTCTTTTTCCAGCACAGAGGCCTGACGGGCCTGCTCGCGCTGACGGAGTTTTTCGAGCTGTTCGCTGAGCCCGGCCAGTTCCGCCAATTGCGTGGTGGCCGCGCCGTGGGCCTGGGCCAATTCCTGGTGGCGCCTTTGCAGGCTGGCCAGCCGTGTTTCCAAGTCCGCGCATGTGCCGCGCAGCGTTTCGATTTCGGAGGATTGCTCGCGGAAGGCGGCTTCCCGGCGGTCCAGAACCTCACGCAGGCGGCGGGCCTCTTCTTCCCAGGTTTGCCGCTCGGTCCGGAGGGCGGCTAGCTCGTCCTCCTTTTGCCGCAGCAGCCCCTCCCGCTCTTCCTCACGCTGCCGCAGGCACGCGATTTCCTCGCCCGTATTCCCGGCTTCGCCCTGCACGTTCTGCGCCGCGGCGACCATCGTGTCGATGCGGTGGACCAGGCTTTCCAGGCGGCTTGATATTTCCCGCTCGGCGATCCCCAACCGCTCGCGGCGGCGCGCCAGCATCTCCGCCACTCGCATCCGTTGGCTCCGCAGCGCGTCAAGAATGCCTTCCGGCGTCTGATCGAGATCGGAGAGATTGGCCTGGGGATCATCCATGCCGAATGTCCTTGCTCATCGCCAGCGGCGGGGATGCACGCATCTATTCGTCGCACGCGACCGACCGTGACGGAGAACACCGCCGGGCGCGCAAAAAGTCGGCCGACCGGTCACCTACTGCCCCGGGCAACGCATTGCGATTGCCTATTAGGCTATAGGTCACCGGCCGACCAAGGTCAAATCCTCGCACTCAAGATGCCGGGCTTGTGGCCCCTGCGGCGTTTGCCGAATCCGCCGAGGGCGCGAACCCTGCCGCCTGCCACGGGCCTCGCGGTACGGAGTACCTTCCCTTCTTTCAGAAGGTTACTTTGCCGCCGCCGTGACGCCGGGGAAGTCGTCCGTGCGGAACGGGCTGGCTGGGAGACCGACCTTGTTCCACAGGTTGACCACCGGATAATTCGCCCAACCGAATCGCACGGCGACCGGTTTCGGCACAGCGGGGCTGGAGACCACCACCGTGTCGCCCGCAATCTCGGCCTCGGCATGGACGAATTTGCGATCCTCGCCGCAGATCGTAAACCCGGTCAGTTTGTCTCCGCGGCATTCCAAACCACCGTCCAGGTGGGTGAAGTGCAAGATCGCCTTCCCGTCGCGGACCTCCATGCGATCGTAGATCGGGCCGGAATACTCGACATCCTCCCCGTAAGCCAGCGCGCGGGCCGCGATGGCCAGCCGCTCTCCCACCGGTTGCTTCTTTTTGGGGTGAATATCGTCCTCCTCGCCCACGTCCGTAATGACCGCCATGGCGGTGCGCGGGCAATGCAGCATGGTCAGCAACTGGGCTTCACGAAGCTCGGCCCAGGCGCTCTCCGCCGGCTCCGCCTCGATCTTCATGAAGGGGGCCAGTTGGACGAAGAGGAAAGGGAACTCGCCCTGGTTCCAGGCCTCGCGCCACGACTCGATCATAGCCGGGAAGAGCGCGCGGTATTGATAGGCCCTGCCCGCGTTGGACTCGCCTTGATACCAAATCGCGCCACGCATCGCGTAGGGAACCAAGGGGGCGATCATGGCGTTGTACAGTCCGGCGGGGCTGTGCGGATTTTCGGGCCCCATGGGCGGTCCAGGCGGCCGCCGGGTGAATTGCTCGCCCCGTTCCCGGGCGGCGCGGGCCTGCTCGCGGTAGGCTTGGAGTGCCGCCTCGTATTTGCGGAGGTTCTCGGGATACTGCTCCAGGGCTTGCTGGTGGCGGTCGAGAATGGGCTGCAACTCCGGGATAGAGGCCAGCTTTTCCCGATTGGTCCAGGCCTCGGCCGGCGTGCCCCCGTAAGAGGTGTCGATGAGACCCACGGCGACCTTCAGGTGCTGTTGCAGGTCTTGGCCGAAAAAGTACCCCACCGCGGAGAAGTGCGGCACCGTCTCTGGTCCGCAGACGGCCCAGGAGCCTTGGACGTCCGCCTGGGGTTCGGGCTTGGCCTGGCGCGGCACGGAAAACAACCGGATCATGGGGTTGGCCGACGAGGCAATGGCCTGCTCGCTATTGGCGGAAGCTGCCACCGGAAATTGCATGTTCGATTGGCCGCTGCAAATCCAGACCTCGCCGATCATCACGTCGCCGAGAACGATCCGATTCTTACCCGCGATGACCAGCTCGTGCGGTCCGCCTGCCGGCATGGGGGCCAGCTTGACCATCCACTTGCCGTTATCTCCGGCCACCGTGGAAACCTTTTGATCGCCCAGCGTGACGACGACTTCCTCGCCCGGGTCCGCGGTTCCCCAAACGGGGATTTCCGCTTGCTGCTGGAGAACCGCATGATCGGTAAACAGCGCCACCGGCTTGACGTCGCCACGGACGCCGGACGAGAAACTGCATATGGCGGCCGCCAGGCACACGAACCAAAGCGGCCCCACTCGCGAACGAAGCACTCTCATGGGTGACTCCTCTGTGTGAAATGAAGAAGCAACCAACACCGCCCTTGCCCCGCGATAGGGCGCTGGTTATTCT
>DYLS01000103.1:0-9579 GCA_020721965.1 Blastopirellula marina
ACCGTTTGCGATACGCCTGGGCAGATAACGTCGTGAAGATATTGGAGACTTTGTTTTCCGAGAAGAAATCCGAATCACGGATGCCGAGCTATTACTATTGGGAACCGTGGATGTCATCGGAGGAAACGAAGGAGCCGTCGCGGTTGTCGAGTCGGCGGCCCATCCAGTTCGTGGCGGATCTGGACACCAACACAGTGCTGGTGAAGAATGCCGACCCGCGGCAGCTCGCGCAAATCGAGCAGATTATCCAGTTTTACGATCAGCCACCACCCCAGGACTCGGAATCGGTTCGAGTAACCGAGGTCTTCCGCATTCGATATTCCAAGGCATCGCAAATCGCTGCGACGGTGAAAGAGGTTTACCGCGATCTGCTCAGCCCGGACGAGAATCGACGGGACGACCGGGGCGGCATCTTCCTGTTTTTGGAAGGTGGGAAGAACGATGCCCGGATGCCGCGATTCAAAGGGCTGCTCTCGATCGGAGCGGACGACCTCTCCAACACGCTGCTGGTCTCGGCTCCCCTTTATCTCATGAATGACCTTCGGAAACTGGTGGAGGAATTGGATCGAGCGGCCGAACCCGTTCAAGATACCGTGGAGGTCGTCAAGTTGGGGCCTGGCGTCAGCGCCGAGGGTGTGAAACGCTCCCTTGGAGACTTGCTGGGCGGTAGCGGGTCAAAGGCCAAGCCGTCCGACTCGCGGGAGAGCGAGCGCCGAGCGACTGGCGAAAAAGGTGGGCAGCCGGGGGCGAACGGCAGCCGATAAAGGCGGCGCCGTTTTGAACAGGGCAAACTCCGTCGCTGCGCAAGGTGAACGTGCAATTTTTTGTCGTCGTTGCATGACGCGGCCCCGCCGCCGCTTGTATCCGATGATTGCGACTGCCGAACTTGTCACTCTCACTTAAAGTTTACTGGATTTGTGCAAACTGTTAGCTCCATTTCTGAGAGAGGGCGACAAGATGAAACTTTGGGTAATTCAGGAAAACAGGGAAGGCCGTTTTTGCGGTGATCTGCCGTCCTTCTTCACTCCCGCGTGGGGAGACCAAAGCTTGTGAACCCAATTTGCAAAGGTCCAGTTAACTTAGCCGTTTACGGTGTTGACGAAGCGGCGGCACGGTACCGCGAGGTGTTTCGAAAAGGCAGCGAGGGAAGTGTGCCGTCAATGACCTAACAGTGCCCGGTATTTTCGGCCATCCTGCTATCTTCGGCGGTCGCTCTACGTGCCATCGGGAACGTGATAAGCCGACAGAACATCTTGACACGCGGTGCCAGCGATTCCCTCCAGAATGGGGTTTGACTCAATTCAAGTCTGGACTTTAAGCGCGGAATTGGGCAAAATGGAGCTAAATTCGTCTCCGAGGCGAAGCCGAAACCAGAAAGATGGGCAAGTGCGCCCGAAGCATTCTGCCGTGGTTACTACAAACTGAACTTTTGCAACGTGCTCAATCCCCATTTGAAAGAGGGTGACAGTTATGGAGATTGGGCAATTCAGGTAAATGCGAAAGGCGTTTTCGCGGTAAACTACCTTCACCCTGCCATTTTCCGATGGTAGGAGAGAGCATGTGAACCTAAGTTGCAAAAGTCGAGTACGAAGTTATTCCTTCCGTTTTTTTGAGGCCAAGTCCATTTTTTGAGGCCAAGCATGAGCGAAGGCAAACCCGAAATCCCCGCGGCCCCGGCTGCTCCAGATACCACGCGTCCCGCCGCTCAGGAAGCCGCAGCCGTCGGAGCCTCGCGGGCCGGTACGGCAGCGGACGAATACAACGGATGGCAGGGCATGGGAATTCGCACCAAACGGGGGGTCCCGGCAGGGTTGTGGATTCGCTGTCCTGGTTGCAACAGCACCGTCTTTCGCAAAGATGTGGATCGCCTGATGGGCGTGTGTCCCGAGTGCGATTACCACTGGTACGTCTCCGCAAGGAACCGACTTGCCCAGCTCCTGGATGAGGGGACGTTCGAGGAGTGGTTCGGGGACCTGAAGCCGTGCGATCCGATCGAATTCGTCGACAAAATTCCGTACAAAGATCGCATCAAGCGGGAGCAGCAGCGGACCGGCCTGAAGGACGCCGTGTTGGTGGGGATGGGCATGATTCGCGGGCGCCGGGTGGCCATCGGTGTCACCGACTCGGCTTACATGATGGGCAGCATGGGCTCCGTGGTCGGCGAAAAGCTGGCGCGGCTCGTGGAACAGGCTCAAAAGCGGGATTTGCCGCTGATCATCGTTTCCGGCTCGGGCGGCGGTGCCCGAATGCAGGAGGGGATGCTCTCCTTGATGCAGATGGCGAAGACCTCGGCGGCCCTGGCTCGATTCAGTGCGTCGGGCGGGCTATACATCTCGGTGCTGACTAACCCCACGATGGGGGGTGTGGCCGCCAGTTTCGCCTCTCTTGGCGACGTCGTCATTGCCGAACCCAAGGCCCTGATCGGGTTCGCCGGTCCACGGACGATCATGGCCACCATCCGCATCGAATTGCCCAAGGGGTTCCAGACGAGCGAGTTTCTGCTGGAGCACGGGTTCATCGATCGGATTGTCCGTCGGCCCGCCTTGAAGACTGAACTTGCCCGGCTGATCGACTATTGCGGCAAGTAGGACCTGACGCCTGGAGGGTATGTCTCTGGGGCGAGGGCGTTGCCATCCGCACCAGGGATTGCACCGCCTGGCCCCGGGTACGACGATGTGTGTGGCCTGCCGGGCGGGGGTCACATGGCCCACTATTGGGGTGGCTTTGGCTGACGTGTGCAGATGTGTATCGAGTTAACAATCGAACTTGCCTGGGCGATCCTACATGGCCGCGGTGTGAGGCGGAGTCATAACCCGCCATAGCGACGAGACCGACGATGGTGTGGCAGCTTTTTCAGTCTCTTTTCGGCGGCAAGGGGGCACCTGCGCGAGGGGCCGCCCGAAAAAAACTCGACGTCCGCAAGCGGTTCGAGATTCTCCGCCAGGGCGTGGCCGGGACGATGTCCAAGTTCTATGTGGCGCGGGATCGTCAGCTAGGTCAAGTGGTGGGTCTGAAGATCGCCGATGCCGCCAAAGTCGCCGCCTTCGAGGCCCGGTTTCGCGGCCTGAATAAGCCCCGCGAAGGCGAGATCGCCACGCAGTTGGTACATCCTTTCATCCTGCAAACCTACGAGTTCGGATGGACGACGGCCAATGAGCCGTACTTGGTGATGGAGTATTTGGCGGGCGGGATTTTGCACTCCCATATCGTGGCGAATAGCCCAATCTTGAGGGAACGCCAGCTCTTGCCTTACATCCGGCAGTCCGCGGAGGCGGTGGCAGCGATCCACGAGATGGGGTACATCCATCACGACATTTGCCCACGCAACTTGATGTTTACCCAGGACTTGCAGATCATGAAGCTGACGGACTTCGGCCTGACCGTCCCCGCCACGCCGCCGTTCATGCAGCCGGGCAATCGCTCGGGCACGCCCAACTACATGGCCCCAGAGGTGGTGCGGCGTCAACCGAAGGATCAGCGATTGGACATATTTTCTTACGGCGTTTCGATCTACGAGATGCTGACCGCCGAATTGCCGTGGGAACGCGGCACGACGGGCATGGCCGCCATGAGCCATAACACGCCCCCCGCCGACATCCGCCGTCATCGGCCGCAGATCCACCCCGATCTGGCCGCTGCGATTCATGCCTGCATTGAACCGGATAAGGAAAAACGCTGCCCCTCCATGCGTGAGTTCCTGGCTCGAATCAGTAACCTGCAATCCACGGATCTCTGAGCCGCGGCGCATGGGGTTGCCGGGAACGGGGGAATCGGACGGCCGGTCCCCCTGCCTGCGGTGGTTTGCCGCAATCGCTAGGCATCCCCAAGCTTCTTGGCTTGCAATCACCTCTAGAGAGTGGGGAGCAACTAGCTATGAAGCTGGGTTAGCGGCTAGATCGCAGCCAAATCCCCAAGGCGGCGCCCAGGGCGATGCCCACGAAGCCCGCGATCACGCTCCCGCCTATGTTGGCCAGTGCGAGCATGTGCTGCCCGCGGCGTGTGAGATCCAGCGTTTCCCATTGGAGCGTTGAGAATGTGGTGAATCCGCCGCAAAAGCCGGTCCCCAAAAAACTGACCCATCCGGCGGAGGTGTGCGGTTGCCGCTCCCAGACCAGGCCCATCAAAAACCCCAATAGGAGCGAGCCGAGGAAATTGACCACAAACGTGCCCAACGGAAAGTGCTGGGTCCAACCGTTCTCGTGGATGAGCCGACCGAGGAGGTATCGCGTGGCGGAGCCGATGCCCCCGCCGAAACCGATCAATGTCATGTGACTAGTAAACAATCCCCAAATTACGGCGTTGGCGAACTGCATGGGATTCATGGCGTCGTGGCGTCTCCGTGAAGCCTTCATGGTGGCAAAGACTGGGTTGACGAACGAATTTCACGGTTTCGCGGGGACCTTCTAAAAAAAAGACCCCGCCTTGTCTAGAACCAGGCGAGGTCTGGATACGAAAAGACCCCCAACCTGGCTTAACCAAGTAGGGGTCATTAGCAGCACAGGTACTGCAATTGGAGGCGAACCCCATCGCCTTTTATAGCAATCCTACCTTTTCATCGGCTCAAAGTCAAGCAGCCCTTTACCTGCAATCCACCTTTACCTGGACTTCACGTCGCCGTTCACGTCGCTGCGGCGGGTGCCTCATGGGCAGCTCCCAGTGCACATGCAGGGTGCTCGCGGAACACCATTCGCTGCTGGCGTTGAATCTAGAACCCGAGCCACCAGCGTGAGCTGGTGGTGGATGAAAGCGCGAGCCACCAGCGTAAGCTGGTGGTGGCGTCTTGGGCAACACTTTTGGAAACATCACGTTTTGGTGGTTTCTCCACCTCGGGCTTACGCCCGAGGCTCGCTCGCCGGCGCGTCTTTCAACCGCGAGGTGTGTTTGATGGACTCCAGCCACGGCTGCCCAAGCGGCGCTCGCAGAGCACACGATGTTGCCCGCTGGTTGCAGTGCACACTCCGGTGACTGACCTCCGGCGTGGACGCTAGTTGACTTCGGCGTTGCTAGGTGTCAAGATCATCACATTCTCGGGGTTCGCTCTCCGGGTTGTGTCCCTGGGTAGTTCGCCTTTCCTTCCCTTCCCTTTCCTGCGAGGAGGTCCCTATGTCGATCCGCAACCGATTGTCCCGCCGTGATTTTCTGGCATCTAGTACCGTCGCCGGTGCTGCGATGTTCGTAAGCAGCCGCGCCTTGGGGCTGCAAGAGGGGCAGCCCTCTGCCAATGAGCGGTTGAACGTGGCGGCCATCGGAGTGGGCGGCATGGGGCGGCACGATATCGCCCAGGCCGCGAAGACCGAAAATGTTGTCGCCATTTGCGATGTGGACCGACGATTCGCCGAAGATGTGGCCAAGAATTATCCCGGTGCCGCGATTTACGCCGACTTCCGCAAGATGCTGGAGGAGCGGAAAGACATTGACGCGGTTATGATCGCCACGCCGGATCACAATCATGCGATCATCACGCTGACGGCCCTCAAATTGGGCAAGCACGTTTTCTGCCAGAAGCCGCTGACGCACAGCGTGGGCGAGGCCTTGCGGGTAAAGGAGGCAGCGGCCCAGGCCAAGACGGCCACGCAGATGGGCAACCAGGGCCAGGCCTCCGAGGGCGCGCGGCTGATCTGCGAATACATCTGGTCGGGAGCGATCGGCAAGGTGCGGGAGATCCATTCCTGGTCGAATCGGCGGCCCGACATCTCTCCCCGCGGCATCCCCCGTCCCGCCGACACGCCCCCCGTTCCCGACTATTTGAACTGGGACCTCTGGTTGGGGCCAGCCAAGGCCCGGCCGTATCATCCCGCCTATCATCCTTTCGCTTGGCGTGGTTGGTGGGACTTCGGTACGGGCGTGTTGGGGGACATCGGATGCCACAATCTTTCGGCGGCGTTCAAGGCGTTGAAACTGGGTTGGCCCAGCAGCGTCGAGGCCTGCTCCACGCACTGGAGCGCGCCAGCCGAGGTCAAGACGGAGACCGCCCCCGCGGCCTCGATCGTGACCTACCGCTTCGCCGCCGAAGGGGACCGCCCCGAGATCATCCTCCGCTGGTACGATGGCGGGATGATGCCGCCGATCCCCGCCGCCTTGGGCGATCGCAATATCTTCGACGGCGATGGGACGCTGATCGTCGGCGATGACGGGATGCTGCTGGGGGCCACGCTGTTGCCGGAAAAACGGGCACAGGAGGTCGGCAAGCCCCCGCAAGTCCTGCCACGTTCCCCCGGACATTACGAAGAGTGGATTCAAGCCTGTAAAGGTGGGCAACCGGCGGGAAGCAATTTCGTGGATCATGCCGCCCAGCTAGCCGCCGTGGTGCTGATGGGCAACGTCGCCATCCGCACCGAGAAGAAATTGTTTTGGGACGCCGAAAAACTGCGTTTTACCAATTCCGACGAGGCCAACGCCCTGCTCGATCCTCCGTATCGCGAAGGTTGGAGTGCATGATTCATCCGCGGCAGTCCCCGTCCGGTTTCGACTACAGGCCCCAAGCTCGGTGCCAGGACGAAAGGGGGCGCGGATGCAGGACGCGGCCGCCGATTCCGCCCTGGGCCGGGTACGAATGGGCCGCGGACGAATGGGGCGGGTTTGAATGGGCCGGAGACGAGAGCCTGACAACGCCCTTTCCATGGCTTTTAATACCAAGGTCTGGAACGCCACTACCAAAGTCTGGAATACCACTGGCAAAGTCTGGAATACTACTGGCAAGGTCGGGAGTACCACGGTCTTCAATTACCATGTCCGGCGGAATCGCGTTGATTGGCCCAATCGGCCACTCCGCGGCTTGAACGCCCACCCCTCGCCGGGAAGTGCCGGAACGTGATAGTGCTACAATGCTGCGTTGTTCTCCACATCTTGTGGTGATGGGAAACTACGCATTGGAACGTAGGGTGGGCGCATCATGCAGGCACACGGACTTTGCGCCGTAGGAATAGATGAGGAATCGGTTTCTTTTTAAGGAGAGATATCCTCTATGCTGCCGCGAATTTGGTTTTGTGCGATCCTTGCGATTGCGGTGATCCTGTTTGGGAGGGCAACAACGGCCCCCGTGGCTGCCCAGGACTCGCCCAACGGGGAGGGGTTCTTTCCCTTCGTTGTGGGCTACGATCCCGGCGATGTACTGACCAACATGAGTCGCCTATTGGATCCCCCCGCCGGCAAGCACGGGTTCGTCCGCGTTGAGAATGGGCACTTCGCGACGGATGCAGGCCGCATCCGTTTTTGGGCCACGAACCTCTGCTTCGAGGCCTGCTTTCCCGAAAAGGAGGAGGCCGAGCGCTTGGCCAAGCGGCTGGCCAGCCTGGGCATCAACTGCGTCCGCATGCACCACATGGACAATCGCCACATCTGGGGGAAAAGCCCCAACAAGTTGACCATCGATCCGGCGATGTTGGACAAGCTGGATTATTTGATCTTCCAGCTCAAGCAGCACGGTATTTACACGAATATCAACCTGCACGTGTCACGGGAATTCGGCCCGGCGGAGGGCTTCCCCCGCGTGGAAGGGTTGCCCAATTACGACAAGGGCCTGGATAACTTTGAACCGCAGATGATCGAATATCAGCGCGCCTATGCCCGCGACCTGCTGACCCACGTGAATCCTTACACGGGCACGGCGTATGTGAACGAGCCTGCCGTGGCGATGGTCGAGATTAACAACGAGAACGCCGCGTTCGACGAATATCGCAAGGGTGCGCTGGATGATCTTCCCGAGCCGTACGCCGCGCTGTTTCGCAAACTATGGAACGCGCGGCTGCTCAAGAAATACGGCGACGATGAGGGTCTCCGCAAAGCGTGGAATGCCAAACGCGAGCCCCTGGGGGCCGAGATGCTGGCGGTTGGCGATTTCGCTGGCGACTGGCAGCACGCGTGGAGCTTGCAGCTCGACCAGATCAGCGAAGTGGAGGCCACGGCGAAGGACGGCGTCTTGCGAATCGCCGTTCGCAAAAATGGCCGTGAGAGCTGGATCCCACAGTTGAGTCAGGGCAAGCTCGCCATCAGGAAGGGGCAGGTGTACACTCTTCAATTTCGAATGAGGAGCGATGCTTCCCGGCGGATCGACGTCAACTGCATGATGGCCCATGACCCCTGGCAGCGGCTGGGTCTCTCGGCGGAGGTCCGTCTGACCGATCAGTGGCGGGACTATCGGCTGAGCTTTACGGCCGAGGCGGACGACGACAATGCCCGAATCACGTGGAACCAACTTGAGCCGGGGACGTATGAGCTGACTGGCGTGTCGCTCCGGCCAGGAGGGGTCTTGGGGTTGGAAGAGACAGAAAGCCTGGCCGCCGGCACGGTGCCGATCGTTCCGGCACGCGGCCCGCAGCGAGTCCCCGCCGCCAGGGCCGATTTCGCCGACTTTCTCTGGGACCTGGAACGCGATTATTGGTGGGGCATGTACCGCTTTCTCAAAGAGGAACTGAAAGCGAGGCCCTTGGTTTCCGGGACGCAGTTATCGTATAGCCCCGTCCACATCCAGGCAGGCTTGGACTACATCGACGCCCACGCTTACTGGCAGCATCCGGTGTTTCCTGGTCGCCCCTGGGACGCCGAAAACTGGTACGTCCGCAATGTGGCCTTGGTCAACGCGGCAGGGGGCACACTGACGAGCCTGGCCAATCGCCGTGTCGAGGGCTTGCCGTTTACGGTCAGCGAATACAATCATCCGGCCCCCAATTCATATGCGGCCGAAGGCTTTCCCATGATCGCCGCCCTGGGATCTTTTCAAGATTGGGATGGCATTTTCAGCTTCACGTACAGCCACAGTCGGGAGTATGAGCCGAATCGAATCACAGGCTTTTTTGACATCAAAAGCGAGACGGCTAAGCTCGTGCACATGCCGGCCTGTGCCGCCATGTTTTTGCGAGCGGATGTGGTGCCTGCCAGGGAGGTGAAAGTGGTGCCCTTGCCAGCCGAAGCAGAGCGCGACTTGCTCCGCGAGACGCTCAACCCGTGGAACCTGACGATGGACCGCTTTGGCTTGCCCGCTGCAACCGCCCTGCTGCACCGCGTGGCCTTTGACCTGAAGGGTCTCTCGCCACCCGGCGCTGAGGATATCTCGGAGAAGAAGGTCTTCCTCAGCGACACGGCACAAATCTGTTGGGATGTATCCCGGGAGGGCAAGGGAGTCTTTTTGGCGAATACCCCGCGGAGCAAGCTGTTTACCGGCTTTCCCGACGGCCGGTCATTCAATTTGGACGACGTGCGTCTCACGGTTGGCAAAACTGCGCTGGACTGGGCCACCGTCTCGCTCACGGTCATCGAGGGGGAGGGCTTCCGCCATCCCGGCCGACTGCTGTTGGCTGCGACCGGAGCGGTCCGCAACAAGGGCTGGAATCTCCGGGACCTGGGGGATCAACGGGTAACCGTGGGGCGGGAGTGGGGGGAGGGGCCGATGGAGTGCGAGGGGATCTCCGCCCGCGTCTCGTTGCCTGTCCCCGCCGCACGTGTGCAGGCATTTGCCCTCGATGGCGACGGGCGGCGTGTCCGACCGCTTTCTATCAGCGAGCAAGACGGCGCGGCAGTCATTGAGATTGGCCCGCAATATCGGACCCTTTGGTACGAAATCGTGATCCGATGATGGCCGTG
>DYLS01000103.1:9679-14964 GCA_020721965.1 Blastopirellula marina
TACGAAATCGTGATCCGATGATGGCCGTGGGGCTACAGGCCGGGGGCGTCGGCGCGACCGTTCCGGGCTGAACGTTCGGTTGACAACGTTCGGTTGGCACTGGGTGCCGGGTACCGGGTACCGATTCGGGGCACAAGGAAAGTCCGCACGTCCAACCTGGCAATTCATCGGGGTGACTCTCGCGGTCACCCCGATTTCTTTTTTGTCGCTTGTATGATTCACCCGGATAGTGGGTGCCCTCGCAAATCCCGTTTTATCTTTCCGATATTTCCCAGTGCAATCTTCAGGTTAATCCGTCAAATTTTGTTAATCCGATTTAATCGGCGTAACCGATGAGATCGTAGGTGATATCTTCCCCCTCGGGAGGCGAATGGCGTTTCCCGTGGACGATGCGAACAGGGTCGTTTGTCGTCGAAGTGATGACAAGCAAAATTTGGGTGAAGCGATGAAAGCATCAGTCGCGTCTCTTTTCCTAGCGGTGGCCATTGTGGCGTGCGGGGTGGGCACGGGCTATACCCAAGACAACTCGGATCGCCGCCCCTCCTTTTTCGATCGCATCGGCCAGCGGCTGAGCGAAAGTCTGCGGCCGAAGCGAGCTACGCAGCAATCGCCAGTCGAAGAGCCATCGCAGGGACAGGGGGGCCCGCGAGCCGGTAGCGCTGTAGCTGTGCCAACGCGGGGGGGCGCCGCTGGAGCCTTGCCAGGTAATGGAACCCAGATGGCACGTTCCGCGGGCGGGGCAAATCCGGCAGCCATTTCCAGGCCGCAGTTGGGTATTGAGCCATTGCCCGACCCCGAGCTGGACTCACCCCAGCTCAGCTCACCGGAGCCATCGGGCGGGAATCGCGTTCCGCTGCATCAGAAGCTCAGCCTCTACCGCTCTTCGCCTTTTGCGGTGGAATCGGTGCCAGCCTGGACGCTGCCCGGAGCGGAGAGTCCTACGGCGGGACAATCATCGGGGTCGCCCGACGAGGCCGGTCAGGAGACTTCGGGAGGGTCGGGAGTTGCGGCGAGAGCGGATTCCATGCCGATCACGGCTGTCGGCACGCCAACTCCTGGGACCTCGACGGCCCCGCACGCACCGACGTTGGCCCCGCCGAGGGATGTGGTCAAATGGCCGGTCGCGGTGCCCTCCTCTGCCGCACTGGTTGCGGAAAATGCGGTACCTGCCCCGCCCATGCCCTCGCCTTCCAATCCTTCTCCGGCAGCCGCAGCGGCGGTCGCTGGGCAGCGACCTACTCCGGCGCCGTCGGAATCCCAGGCAATGGCGAAACCACAGCTCCCGACCGGTTTCAGCCAGTCGGGTGTCCCCACACCGGCCGTCCCGAGCGTCCCGACAGATCGCCCGAACGAGCAGTATGTGCCGGCAGCGGGTGGGCGGAGCATGGCCAACCAGCCCGCCTCGCTATCAAGCACGTCAGGGAGTGCCGGCTCACCGGCGGGAGGGGTGGTGTATCGAGGAAACAGCGAGGGAGCAGGGATCGCGGCGGATGGGGCCTCCACTACCGCGGGGAATGCCGTTTCCACTCCGCACGCAATTGCCGGTTCGCAGGCCGTGGCTAGCCCCGCGGTGCCGGATCGAGAACGCAATGACGATCGCGTGTTGATCAATCGCAGCACGCCGCTTTTGAACGTCGAGACGCTTGGGCCACGCCGCATCACGGTCGGGCGGGAGGGACTCTATACCCTGCATCTGAAAAACCAGGGCCAGACCCCGGCTCGACAGGTCGTCGTCCATGTCATGATTCCCAATTGGGCGGATGTGAATGGGACCGAGCCGACAGGGGGGACCGTATCGCAGCAAATGGAGGGCCAATTTCGGCACCTGTCCTGGCGGATCGACGAACTAGCGGTCGGGGCGATGGAGTCCCTCGACTTGCGCGTCGTCCCGCGCCAGAGCAAGCCCTTTGATCTGGCCGTGCAGTGGGAATTCGCGCCGCCGCCCAGCCAGGCCTCCATCGAGGTCCAGGAGCCGGAACTGGCGATGCGTTTGGAAGGTCCCGATACGATCCTCTTCGGGGAGACGCAGGTGTACCGCCTGCAAGTGGAGAACACCGGCTCGGGCGACGCGGAAAATGTGGTGCTCGCCTTGGTCCCCCCCGGATCAGGTAGCCGCGAAATCATTCGCCATGCCTTGGGGACGGTCCCGGCGGGACAAAAACGGGTCATTGAACTGGAGCTGGTGGCGCGGCAGGAAGGCAGTCTGAAATTGGCCGTCGATGCCAAAGACGATCTGGCGGCGTCCGCACACCTGGAGCAGACCATCCGGGTCTTGAAACCGGCCTTGGAGGTCTCGGTCGCCGGACCGCCCTTGCAATATGTGGGTCAAGAGGATTGGTACGAAGTTGTGGTCCGCAATCCGGGAACCGCACCGGCCGAGGAAGTACGGGTAGATGTGGCGATCCCCTCGGCGGTGGCCCTCGTGGATGCACCGCAGGCCGAAGTGCTGGAGAAGCAGCACGCCGTGCGGTGGACACTGGATCGCTTGGAAGCTGGCAAGGAAGCGAAGTTCCGGCTGGCCTGCCGCTACGTGGTGCCCGGTACCGTCCGCCTGGTTGCCGATGCTCAAGGCAAGAGCCTGGCCGCCCAGGGCGAGTGCTCCACGCAGTTGGATACGGTGGCCGACCTCGCCCTGCGGGTCGAGGATCCGCAGGGACCCATGCCGATCGGCAAGCCCTCGGAATACCGCATCGTTTTGGAGAATCGCGGTACGCGCGCGGCGGAGAAGGTCCAAGTGGTGGGCTTTTTCTCGGAGGGGATCGAGGCCGTGGCGGCCGACGGCGCTCCCAACAAGATTCTCCCCGGGCAGGTGCTGTTCACGCCGATCCGGGCGATCGCCCCGGGCGAAAAGGTCGTGCTGACCATCAAGGCGGTGGCATCGAAACACGGCAACCTGGTGTTCCGGGCGGAAGCGAGCTGCTCAACCAGCAACATCCAATTGGCGGCCGAAGAGTCTACCTACTTCTTCGACGTGATGATGGCTGGACGGGATGGCAATACCGTACGGCGGTGACCGCGGAGAGTACGTCGCGTTGCTATCACAAGCGACGGGATGGGATCAACGCCGCCGCCCGGCGAACAGGCCGAACAAAAAGCCCAGCACCGCCGCCCCGACGGACGTTCCCCCGAAGAGCAAGGCATCGCCGGAGAAGTAGTTGACCAACGAACCGTACACCGCCGCGCTTAACAGAAATACAGCCAGGGCCAAGAACGTCACCGCGATCGTCAACCGCCGCAGGGCGCGATGAATCCGGTCGGGCTGGGCCAAGGGTGTCTCGTTGGCGGCCGCCGTGATCCATGATGCGTCCGACGTTGGCTTGTCAATCTCACTTGGCATGTGATTGCCTCCGGCCATGCGATTATGCTTTCGGATGGCGCTTTCCACGCCTTCGTTCCTGGAGCGCGGGGCGGAACCGTGAATTGGCTTTCTCCATCGCGTGCATCTCCCGCGACACGTGTATCTTCTGCGGCGTGTGTATCTTCGGCGGCGCTGGGATATTCAGCGGCGCCTGCATCTTATACGGCGCATACGATTTTCTACCGCACGTACATCTTTTGCGGCGGCGGGATCATCTACGGCAGGCGCGTCGGCTTGAGCGAAATGTTGCGGTAGGCCACGGGGCCGTGATCGCCTTGCAGCATCAGAGGACCGACCGGTTTTTCGTCTTCAAAGGTGGCAGCCCGGGTCGGGCCGGTGACCTCGACGTTTTCGTGCACGAGGACGCCGTTGTGGATAACCTTGATGAATAGGGCATTTTCAATCTTGTGGCCCGATTCGTCGAATCGCGGCGCGCGAAAGATCACATCGAAGGTCTGCCACTGGCCAGGCTCGCGCGAGGCGTTGACGCGTGGGCCGTGCCCTTCGAACCCACCCTGCGGACCCCAGCGTTGGTAGATGCCTCCGCAATCGCTGTATTTGGGGTGCGCGACGCCCCAACTGTCGAAGACCTGAATCTCGTACCGTCCCTGAAAATACACGCCCGAGTTCGAGCCTTCGGGTACCATAAACTCGATATGAGCAATCACATCGCCGTGTTCCCAGACGCTGAGTAGATTGGTGGTTCGACCGTTCGGGCCGTTGTAGATCACGCCTTCGCCCGGGGCAACGGCAAGCCGTTTGCGCTCGTTGGCGTCCATTTCGGCCTTGCCCACCGTGGCCCAGTCCCCGTGCGGTTCCCGCCAGGCGCTGAGGTCCTTGCCCGTCAACACGACCTTCTCCGCCGTCTCCTCCGTTGGTTGAGAGGCCGGCGCTTCGCCGCGGCACGAACTGCCAGCCAGCAAAATCAGGCCGAATCCGGTCATAGCCGATATGCCGAACCATGCAATGGGATGCATCCTCGGCGGCATCTGGAGTTGCCACAACGTTTTCTGGGTTGGCCACATGGTCATAGCTCCGGCATGAATTGGTAGGAGATGGATTTCCCGTTCCGGTTTCTCGGCGACGTCCGTGAACTCTGATAGTAATTTGCGGCAGGCCGCGGGGCAAGTCAGGCAGGTGCGAGAGGGCCGCCGGGAGCGGTCCTGGCTCGTCTCGTCGCTATCATGGCTATCGTGACTGCGATTGTTCAGGCGAGCTTGCCCGTCCGCGATCGCAAGTCTTGGTTTAGGGATTGGGCTGAACTATGTTGTGGACAAATTGTGGACAAGTAACCGTTCACGGCTGTGCTATAACGGAAAACAGCAATAAAAGATTTGCGGAACAACGAGGGTTTTTCAGGGGTTCCCAAGGATTGTTCAGAGGTTACACGAGGGTGCCCGGAAATTAGATTCCGCAGATTGCCTAGATTCTCAACCGCACAGATGGGCGAAACCGTGCGGCCAAACGTCCGAACACCATTGAAAAAAAGAGGTTACGACTGTCAAATTCCCGGACACCCTCAGGTTATATGAGTTTGGCACGGAGTGTTATTTCGGCGATCGCAGGATTGTCCTTTCGACGAGCGCCAGCGAGGAGAAATCTTAACCCCTGTCGAGAGGATTTCTCCAAGTGGCCTACTCTCATTGCACGCGCCCATTGAGGCACAACATTTAGAATTGACAGCGACTTCTAGACGCAATGTATAGTGGTGTGCAATGGCGGTGGGGCACCACAAGATTTCTCGCTTCGCACGAAATGACAGGAGGGCGAGCCTCTTTGCCAGGGCGAGAACTCCTGTGAACGACTACGTGAACAACAACGTGGGACGCTGATCGCGCCGAATGGTTCGGCGAAAGGGCTTATTCCAATCCGCGGTTTTTTCGGGGAGGCGAAGTTCATGCGAGTCACTCTTGGCGGTATAAAACTT
>DYLS01000259.1 GCA_020721965.1 Blastopirellula marina
CTCCCGCAAGTGCACACCGGAATTCCCTCGAAAATTCTCTTGACAACATAGTTTCGCATAGCTATGCTTGAGGTCCAAGAAACAGATTGGATCGGTGGCAATGGGCTATTTTGGGTCGAAGGCAACGTCGGGGTTGTGCCAGGCCATCATCGCGATGATGCCGCCTCACGATACCTACATTGAGTCTCACTTGGGCGGGGGTGCGATCATGAAGCGCAAGCCGCCCGCGTTGCGCAACATCGGTATTGATCTGGACCCTCAGGCGATCGCCGGCTTCCAATGCAGCTATCCGGTGGAACTGATCAACGGCTGCGCCCATGGCTTTCTGGCCGATTACGATTATCAGGGTTCGGAGCTGATCTACAGCGACCCGCCGTATCTGATGGGCTCGCGCAGCTCGGGGCGTAGATACCGTTTCGACTACGATGAACAAGACCATGTGGAGCTGCTGGAACTGCTCAAGCGGCTGCCCTGCCGAGTCATTGTGTCCGGCTACCCGTCGGCTTTGTATGACGAGCTGCTCGTTGGGTGGCGCAGTGTGCAACTGCAAGTGATGAACCAAGGCGGCGTACGTACCGAGAAACTCTGGTTCAACTTCACGGTGGATCGCGTGTATTGGGCCAGTTACGCGGGCAAGAACTTCACCGACCGACAACGGGTCAAACGCAAGGCCGCCAGCTGGGGGAAACGCTACCAGGCGCTGCCCCGCGCCGAACGTCTGGCGGTGCTGGCGGCCATGATGGCCGTTGAGGTGAGCGAGACGGATTAGCTTTGCACTGCCAGCTATCTGGCAGATAGGGGGATCATGTCCAGCGTCAACAAACAATCCCTTCGGGAAGAGGTCGACACGTTGAAGACGCAATTCGAGCGTCTTTGCGCCGAGGGGAAGATGGCCTCGGAAAGCCGCGCTCTGTTCCAGGCCATGTTGACACTGTTCAACCTGTTGATGGCCGTGTTCATGGAAAGAGTCACGGCCAAGGACAGTAGGAACTCCAGCAAACCTTCCTCGCAGACACCCGAGGACGATACCGCGACCGGCCGACCCGGCACCAAAGGCAAAGGCAAACCGCAGAACCATGCCCGCTGCGACAACACTCGTACGGTACAGAGCGTTGAAATCGCCGAGGTCCATGTCTGTGAAACCTGCGGCGAGGATCTCAGCGACACACCGTGTGCCGGACATGAAAGGCGCACAAAGATCGATATCATCTTCGAAAAAGTGCTCTGCCACGTTGACGCTGAAATCAAGCAGTGCCCACGCTGTAAGGCGCAAACCAAGGGGCATTTCCCCGTCGAAATGGCCGGTCCGATACAATACGGGCCGGGCGTCAAGGCCTATGTTCTCAATCTGCTCATCGCCCAGATGATCTCCCTCAAGCGGGTTCAACAATCGGTCACGACACTGATCGGGGAAGTGATCTCCGAGGCGACGCTTTTGAAATACGTGATGCAGTTGCACCATCGCCTGGCGCGATGGGAACAATCCGCAATCGAGCAAATCCTGACCATCCCCGCGATGCACGTGGACGAGACCTCTTTGCGTGTCAACAAGAAAAACCACTGGATCCATGTTTATTCCGCAGGAGAGATCACGTGCAAGTTCCTGCATCCAAAGCGAGGCGGCGAGGCGATCGAAGCCATCGGGGTGATCCCCCGCTACGGCGGAGTGATCATCCACGACTGCTGGGGCTCTTATCTCGCCTACGACCATTGCGGTCACGGCCTGTGCGGATCGCACCTGCTGCGGGAGTTGACCTTCGTTGTGGATGCCAACGGCTTCCGATGGGCTGCCAACATCAAACGGCTGCTCCACAACACATGCATCCTCGTCGCAAAGCGCAAAAGAAAGAAGCTGTCTCCAAGAGAGTACAAAAACCTGCAAAAACGCTACCGCAATATCCTGACTCGGGGCGAAAAAGAACTCCCGCCCATTCCCCCGAGGCAAAATGGCAAGCGCGGCCGCATCGCCAAAAGCGATGCCCACAACCTGTGGGAACGTCTGAAACAGCATGAGACCGCGGTGTTGCTGTTTGCTAAAGAATCTCATGTCTCCTTCACCAACAATAGAGCCGAGCGCGATTTGAGGATGAGCAAGGTCAAACAGAAGGTCTCCGGTTGCTTTCGAACCAACACCTTCGCCGAGGCCTATTGCCGTATCTCCAGTTACCTCCAGACCATGGCCACCAAG
>DYLS01000104.1 GCA_020721965.1 Blastopirellula marina
TGTGGGGTCCCGGTGGCCACGACAATAGGTAAGGACCCCGTGAACGGTCACCAAAGCTTTACCGACGCGCCGCCTTACCCCATTTTGATCGGCGGGCGAGCGAAGTCAAGGACGCGGTGTTTGCAGCGGGGGGCAACGACGCCTATGGATTTGACAGGTGGGGAGGCTTCGCAGGCGGCTTGTGGTCGAAGCACAACCGTTTGCGGTGCTGACGGTGAGACGCTGACGCGGGATATGCTAACACTCCAGCGCAAGGTTGTCCGCTTGCCTCAACATCTTGTGGCGATAACACATGGCGCCTTGCAATCTACGCCGCGCGGACCATGCAATCAGGCGAACTTTGCGTTTGGAGTACTAATACTCAAGAGCAAGATTGTTTGCCCGGCTCAACATCGCGTGGTGAGCGGGCATCGCACCTCGCAAGATGTCAAAATGTGCTGTGCAAATCATGCAATCAAGCGGACCTTCCGCGGCAGCGCTAAGCGATACCGCGAGCCTTTTCGTAAGCCGCGATTTTGTCCTCGTGCTCCAAGGTCAGGCCGATATCGTCTAAACCCTTGAGGAGGCATTGCCGCCGGAAGGCATCGATTTCGAATTCCGCGTTAAATCCGCGCTCATCGGCGACGAGACATTGTTCGAGGTCCACTGTCAGGCGATAACCCACGATGTCCCCGCTGCGACGAAAGAGTTCGTCCACGGCATCTTCGGGCAAGCGAACGGGGAGCAGGCCGTTCTTCAAGCTGTTGTTGTAGAAAATATCGGCGAAACTAGGGGCGATGACCGCGCGAAAACCGTAGTCCACCAATGCCCAAGGCGCGTGTTCGCGGCTCGATCCGCACCCGAAATTGCGGCGTGCCAAAAGAATCGTCGCGCCACGGTACTGGGGCTTATTGAGGATGAAGTCGGGATTCGGGCTGCCGTCCTCCAAATATCGCCAATCGAAAAACAGGAACTGCCCGAAGCCCGTTCGCTCGATGCGCTTGAGAAACTGCTTGGGGATGATTTGGTCGGTATCGACATCGGAACGGTCGAGAGGAACCACAAGTCCGGAGTGTTTGACGAAGGGCTGCATTGCGAAAATCCTGACCACGGTGAAGCGTGTTGTGATAAAAGAAGCGGCTTGGGATGAAAATCGATTGCGAGAACGAAGCGGGGCGATGGCGGGTTGGCCATTCAACCGCCGTTCCACTGTCGGATGTCCACGAACTTTCCGGCGATCGCCGCGGCGGCGGCCATGGCAGGTGATACCAAATGGGTCCGACCGCCGCGGCCCTGCCGACCCTCGAAGTTGCGGTTGCTGGTCGCCGCGCAGCGCTCGCCTGGCTCGAGCCGATCGGGATTCATGGCCAGACACATGCTGCAACCCGGCTCTCGCCACTCGAAACCGGCGTCGCGGAAGACGCGGTCCAAGCCCTCCTTCTCGGCCAGCCGCTTTACCTGGCCACTGCCGGGCACGACCATTGCGTGGACGTGCTTGGCCACCTTCCGCCCCTTCGCCACGGCGGCCGCCGCGCGCAAGTCCTCGATGCGGCCGTTCGTGCACGATCCGATGAAGACCTTGTCCAAGCGAATCTCCCGAATCGGCATTTCCGGCTCCAAATCCATGTACCGCAGGGCGTCCTCGGCGGCCTTGCGATCGACGGGGTCCGCAAACTGAGACGGCAATGGCACAACATCGTTGACGCCGACCACTTGGGCCGGATTCGTTCCCCATGTCACCTGGGGCTGAATATCGGCGGCATCGAAGACCACGGAACGGTCATAGACGGCACCGGGATCGCTAGGCAACGTCCGCCATCGCTCGACGGCCCGATCGAAGGCCTCGCCCCGCGGCGCGAAGGGGCGTCCGCGGAGGTAGCGAAACGTCGTTTCATCAGGAGCGATCAAACCCGCCCTGGCCCCAGCTTCAATCGACATGTTGCAAACCGTCATCCTCTCCTCCATGGAGAGGACGCGAATTGCCTCGCCCGTATATTCCAGGCCAAAACCCACTCCGCCCCGGGTGGTCAGCCGACCGATCAAATAGAGGATCAGGTCTTTGGCGAAGACGCCGGGCCTGAGCCTGCCGTTGACGCGAACCTCCATGGTCTTGGGTTTGTATTGCAAGAGCGTTTGGGTAGCCAATACGTGCTCGACCTCACTCGTACCAATCCCGAACGCCAGTGCCCCAAACGCGCCATGCGTGGCCGTGTGACTGTCCCCACAAACGATCGTCATGCCCGGCTGGGTGAAACCGAGTTCCGGCCCGATCACATGCACGATGCCTTGGTTCTCGTCCGTGAGGTCGTAGAGGCGGATTCCGAACTCCTCGCAATTGCGTCTCAGGGTATCGATCTGCTGTTTGGAGATCGGGTCCAGAATCGGCAGCGAGCGGGCCGTAGTAGGGACGTTGTGATCGACGGTGGCCACGGTCCGCTGGGGCCTGCGGACGGTTCGACCCGCGACCCGCAAACCTTCAAACGCCTGGGGGCTGGTGACCTCATGGACGAGATGCAGATTGATATAGAGGATCGCCTGTCGGCCCTCCTCGGCGTAAACGACGTGCTCGTCCCAAATTTTTTCCAAAATTGTCCGCGGTTGTGCAGCGGCATTCATCATCTCAGCCACTTATCCTGAAAAAGTAAAGCGATTAAGTATTACCGAGAGTGCCCCATTCCATGCCCGCGATGCCAGGCGACACCTCGCCCCGGCTCCGTAAATTGGGTAAGGCAGTGCTCCGACTGTTCCCCGGCAGCCCGGCCCCCCAGGCACCGCCGCGAGGATTCGTGCATGCATTGGCAACGTCGTTAAACACATGACTGGCCTTTTGCAGACTGTTCACTCCCCATCCCCCCCAATCTGAGGAGTGTGGCAAATCAGGGACTTGGGCAATTCAGACAAACAGCGAAAGCCGTTTTCGTAGTGAGCTGCATTCACTCTGCCACCTCCCGAGGGGGGCTTGCCATCTCAATTTGCAAAAGCCCAAACCTGATTCTAGCGTATGACGGTCCAGGCGTGGAGGACGTCAATCCAGATTGGCTGCGAGAGGGAGAACCTTACAACTGGACATTTGCAACGTGCTCGATCACCGTCTGAGACAGGACTACAAATTGGAGTTCTGGGCAATTCCGGGCAATAAGGAATTTGTTTTTATGGGAAATAGCCTCCGCCGTACCATCTCCCCAGGGAATGGGCGAGTTTGTGACCAAAATTGCAAAAGTCCAGTTACGACTCGGTCGGCGTCCGACGGCTCTTCACGTTGCTTTCACTACGACGGCCGATACGCCCTGAGTCAGGGGCGTGGTACCCGATATATCGGCGGGGCCATCCAGCTTTTGCTCCTTCCACCAGGCGGCGGCCCGCTCCCGCGTCCAAGATCGAGCCGATTCGCATTGTTCCAGGGCCTGATCCAATTCCGTAACCGTCTGGTATCGGCCTTCCGGGTTCTTCTCCAGGCAACGAAGCACGACCTGCGTCAAATCGTGGGGCAAGTCCGGTCTCAACTCCCGGGGTGATACGACCTGGGCTTGCACATGGGAAAGAAGGACACGAATCGGCTTGTCGGACTCGAACGGGGGCCGCCCCGTCAGCATGAAGTATGCAACCGCCCCCAGGGAGTAGATGTCGCTCCGGGCGTCAAGGTCCTCGTTCCCCATCGCCTGCTCCGGCGACATATACAGGGGCGATCCGGTTATCGAGCCTTCCGCCGTGAGGCTCAAATCCTGCACGTCCGAAAGCGGTTTTACCAATCCGAAATCCAAGACCTTCACCACGTCGAAAATACCACCCCGCTGGGCTACGAAAATGTTGGAGGGCTTGAGATCGCGATGGATGAAACCCATGTCATGGGCCTCGCGAATGGCGTCGCAAACCTGGCGGAGCAGGAAAATCACCCGCTCCGGCGGTAAAGGGCCGAATTCGCGGACTAAGGCCCCCAGATCCAGGCCCGGCAGGTATTCCATCACGTAATAGAACACGCCGTCGTCCGTCAAACCGTAGTCGAAAATCTCGATCGTGTTCCAATGGGATAGCTGGGCCGTCGTCCGGACCTCGCGTTCAAATCTCGCCACAGTTCGCGGATCCTCCAAGCGGTCGGGTCGGATCAGTTTGACTACGCAAGGCCGCTTCAACAGCACGTGCTCGGCCAGATAGACTTCTCCCATCCCGCCGCCCCCCAGACGCTGACGGAGGCGGTACTGGCCAAACTGGTGAGCCTCGAACGAGCGCCGCCGTAGGGATTGAATCGAATCGACCCCCAGCACCGCCATAACGCCCGACACAAGGAGCATCAACGGGATTACCGTCATGTGCTCGACTCGCATCGCGCACGCAATGTCCGGATGAAACAAACGACCTGCCACGAGGATCAGGATGGGCACGGCGATCAGAATACCGATCGCCACGGCCGCCCGACGCACCGTATTCGGGATAAACAGCGCGTAGGCGAAGATCAGCAGCATCCAGCTCCCGGTGTTGAAGTCGAAAGCGCCTCGCTCCTGACAGGAGTGAGCCAGGCTGAACCACGAACTGTAAGCGAGGAACAAAGCTGGCACGGCGAAAGCCGCTAGTTCGAGCGACCGAATGGTGGCGTAATCGCCTTGGCATTTCCCCCAGGTCAGCCAGCCGCCCGCTGCCGCCAGAAACAGTGTGCACACTACGTGGAAAAAGAGGTTGTACCGTTCCCAACCCGCATCAGAATGGAAAAGAAGGAACTGCCAGGGCAGAAAGACCGCGAACCCGGCCGCCATGATCCACACCGCCATCCGTAGGCGACGATGCAGCGCAGCGTGAAGCTCGCAAGTCCAGTCCTGAGAGGGTCCTGATACCAACCGAACTCCCGCTCCTTTGGCACCAACCGCTGCTGTCGTCGATTGTTGCGTACCCTCTTCGACGGCGGCCGTGCTGTCGCGCGGCGCCAGATCGATGGTCGGCTCGTCGCCCGAGGATTTCGCAATCGGCGAGATGGTCATCTTATTCTTAATATTTCAATATTTCAGCGGAAGATTACTGCTACAGTGCTGGGTTGTTTGCTTGCCTCACCATCGTGTGGTGATGTGACATAGCGTCTCACAACAGATGCTGGGTACCGCATACTATCACGCGGACTTTGCCTTGTAGTGTTACGTTGGAAGGCGACCGATGAATCGGCCATTCTACGGTCGTTGATCTCGGTAATTTTTTGCTTGCCGATTTCCGTAATTTTACGCGCGCCGGTCATTGTCGGCTTCCAAGTGGCGACAGACACGAGCGTTAAAAGCTACGACCGGCAAAAAATGTCGTCGAACCGGCCGATGCCGCGACTGTCGCGGCAGCTCGGGGTCGAAATAACGCGGCCCATTCGGCGGCCCCGTGCCCTGTGGCGACCCCAAAACCCTGAGATAGCCTGGCGTGGAAGGCCAACCGATCGCACCATCAGCTATGGGGGTCCAAGACCACTTCCATGCCAAGGGATTCGATCATGCGGTAGTCTTCTTCGGGGGGCTGGCCCTTTGTCGTCAAATAATCACCAACAAAAATTGAGTTTGCCGGATACAAACCCAGGGGTTGAAGGGGGCCTAGGTGTAACTCACGTCCCGCGGCGATCCGCAAGTTAGAAGCAGGGCTGGCAAACCGCAGCAGCGAGAGGACCTTTAGACAGTAGAGGTGTGAAAGGTCGCCTTGGTTCTCTAAAGGGGTCCCTGGAATGGGGATCAAGAAGTTGATCGGCAGGGACTCCGGCCGAAGCTCTCCTAACTCGATGGCAAAATCGACCACATCTTCAGGCGACTCGCCCATTCCAATGATGCCCCCACAGCACAATTCCAGCCCGGCATCTCGCGCCGCCCGCAGCGTGGCCAACCGATCGTCATACGAATGCGTTGAGCAAATCCGGTCGTAGTATCGTCGGCTGGTATTGAGATTGTGGTTGATACGATCAACTCCCGCAGCTTTGAGGCGATCGGCTTGCTCGCGGCTTAGAAGTCCCGGCGATACGCAGACCTTGATGTTCCATTGCGACTTGATTTCCGTTACGACGGGGCAGAGGGCGTCCAGTTCCTTCGCCTTGGGCGATCGACCGGCGAGCACGATGCAGTACATTGTGGCCTGCCTTTCGACCGCCGTTTGCGCGCCGCGCAAGAGTTCTTCGCGATCCACGAGTGGATATTTTGGGATTTCCGCTGAGGATATCCGCGACTGAGAGCAGTACGCGCAGTCCTCGGGACAAATCCCGCTCTTGGCATTGATCAACAGGTTGAGGCGGACACGGTTTCCATGATACCGCAAACGGACGCGGTAGGCGGCGGCCAGCAGGTCCAGTATCTGCTCGTCCGGAGCTTGCAACACGGCCAGCCCTTCGGCGCGAGTCAACTTGCCACCATCCAGGGCCTTATCCGCAATATCTTGCCAAAGCTGCCTGAATTCCTCGATCTGCCCAGCCGTGATCGATTCTACGGTCGTCATATCAAACCATTTTCAAGAGTTGCGGGGGGGACAATACTCCCGTATTTTACGCTCAGCATGGTGATCGACAAAGGTGTCGCCAGAAATCCGCCGTAACTGGACTTTTGCAAACTACTCGCTCCCCGTCTGAGAGAGGGTGAAAAATTGGATGGCTGGGCAATTCAGGAAAACAAGGATATCCGTTTTCGTAGGAAACTGACTTAGGGCACCATCTCCTGAGAGAAGACGGGAGCTAGTGAACCAGAGTTGCAAAAGTCCAGTTGTACCTTTTTTGCGATCGCGGCCAAGAAGTGAAGGAATCGTGCCCTGGTTAAGAAAAGCTTCATGCGGGCTGACCTCTCGGGAGACCTCGCAGCCTATCGAGTCATGGGTAAAAAGGGATGTGGGCGAAGGCTGAGGCACATAGGAAGATTCCAAGACATATTCACGGCAGCAACACGTTTTCACTACCGAAACCCATTGACCCTTGGCCCCGCTTTCTGGTATTTACGCCGTCGCGGGATTGGGGCGGCTCGAGTCCCCGTAACTCCTACCGCTCCGTGGCTGCAAACCATCTCGCTCGGTATAAGCCTCCAGGATTTTGTCTATGTCGGCCCGTCCCTGAGTAGCGAACCAAAAAGGATCGGGTAAGCCGGATTCCCCTTTCTTCGAGCAAGCTCCTAAACCATGTCAAGCCAGAATGCAGCAAATCGGCCGATGTCGAATCTCAGTCAATCCCTTCTCAGATCCCCACTAATTTGGGGGACTGCTCTTTATCTTCTGTTTCAGTGGCTTTTGACGACCCATTTGCCGGGAGTCGAGTTTCTGCGACGTTACACGGCCGGTCATCCCATCGAGCATGTTGAAACATACCTGTTCTTTTTCGGACTGACTTGGCTGACTGCACGCTTCATCAACCTTGCAGCCCAGCGACGGCGACTTGCTCGCCTGAAATTGCCAACCCGGAAGTTAGCGACCTCGAATGAGGAGGAAGCTCGGGCGGTCTTGGAATACCTCGACCGATTACCGGCGGTTTATCAGACCGACTACCTGGTCCAATGGTACAGACGTACGATCGAAGCGATCCTTCGGGATGGGCAATCCGCTGAGGACAACCTTGCCCTGCTCAGCGAGCAAGAGGCTCAGCGACGATATCGAGACTACGGATTGCTGCGGCTGATCGTTTGGGCCATACCGATCCTCGGTTTTCTGGGGACCGTGGTGGGGATCGCCATCGCGCTCGGGAATCTGTCGCCGAGCGAGCTGGAGGAAACCCTGCCGCTCGTGATGTCCGGCTTGACGGTGGCTTTCGACACGACGGCCCTGGCCTTGGCCCTGTCCATGCTGTTGATGCTCGCTCAATTCGCGGTACAGCGATGGGAGGACGGCTTTCTGGAACGGGTCGCCCAGCTCACGGAAACCGAAGTGGTGAATCGCCTTGCGGTGGGGAGAGCCTCCATCCCTGAAGTGCAGGCATTGGAGGGCGTCATCTCGCGATGGCGCGATGCCGCCACGGAATGGAGTCAGCACTCGGCCGACCTCTGGGAGCAAAGCCTGGCCCGCGTCGAGCAGCATTGGCGGGAACTCGTTCATCACAGGGAAGAATCGCTCCAACAAGGCTTGGCAGCCGCCTTGGAGCAAGGGTTGCGTGGCTTTGCTCAAGAGTTGGCCGGAATCCAAGCGGCTGCAACGGCACAGTGGCGAGACGACCTCGATCGGCGGCAATCGCAGGTCAGCCAGCAACTGGACAGGTTGGAAGAACTCACGGTCCGGCTGCGAGAGATCGGCGAGGCTTGGGCCTCTCTCTCCGAAAACGGGGCACAACTGCGCAAGTTGGAAGACGCTTTGGATCGCAACCTTGCGGCGGTCGCCTCGGCCAAGCACTTTGAGCAGGCCCTGGCAACGCTGGCTGCCGCTGCCAGCTTGTTGAGCGCCCACCTCCAGCAAGACGCCGGCAGTAAACCCCGGCAGGATAGGGGTACTGGGGTACGTCGGGAGTTAGGCAGGAACCTCCAGCGGGAGACCGGCGGCAAGCTATCACCCTCGGATGTCATCCGCCCCACAGGCGAGGCTGCATGACGCGACGCCATTTTGTCCATTTCGCGCGAGGCCGGGAAGGCAATCCGATTTCGCTCTTTCCGTTCCTGGCCGTGCTCATCTGCACCATGGGCACGCTGATCCTGCTGTTGGTCGTCTTGGTCCGCCAAGTGCGGTTACAAGCAAAGCAGCGCCTTGCCACGCACGAAACGCCGATCACCTTTCCTTCGCCCCAGGAGCTGACGCAACTTCGCGAAGACTTGTTGTGGCAGCAAGAGCAAATTCGGGCAGCACGGCAAGCAACGCAAGAGCAATTGAATCAGGCTCGGGCTTTGCTCGGGCACGCCGAAGACTCGATTCGCCGTTTGCGTGCAGAGTTGGCCGCGCTTCAGCGCAGCCTTCAATCCCTTTCGAATCCGCAGGGAATCGCCGATGCAGAGGCATTGAAACGGCAAGTTCAAGAGACGGAACAAGAGATTGCCTCGCTGGAACAGCAGCTTGCGGAGCGTGACAAGGCGTCCGAGAAGCGGACGTCCTACGCGGTCATTCCCTACATGGGAAAGCATGGCACGTCGCGCCGTCCTATCTATCTCGAATGCCGGGGCGATAAAATCGTGCTCCAGCCGGAGGGTATCGAATTTGTCCTGCCCGATTTTCTCGGTCCGTTAGGCCCCGGCAATCCCCTGGATGCGGCACTCCGCGCAGCTCGTGAGCACCTCGTCCGATCGGGCCGGGTCGATCCCACCCAGGGTGCCGACACCTACCCGTTGCTGCTGGTCCGACCGGACGGGATCGAGGCCTTCTATGCGGCTCGGGCTGCCCTAACCTCGTGGGGAACGGAGTTCGGCTACGAATTGATCGAAGCAGAGTGGGAGATTGCATATCCCCCTCCCGATGCGGAGCTGGCCTCGGCGGTGCGCGAAGCCGTAAAAAATGCCCACGAAAGGCAAGAGTTTTTGGTGCAAGCGGCCCCCGGACGGTATGGACGAGGACTGCCGAAGTATCGCGTTGCGCCGTACCTTGGGGGCGCCGTGCCCGAACACGCCATTTCCGAACACGCCGTGCCCGAAGACGCTGTTCACGAAAACAACGTTGGCACTGAAATTGGCACGGGAAGAGGCTTAGACCGACGCCCTGAAGGCAGCCCGCCCGGTTTCGCGGCACTCGTAGATCAACCCGATTCCACCGATCGTGAGACCTCGAGGGCAGCCGACACGCCCGATGCCATAGCCGGCGCCGATGGGCGGGTCATAACGCCACAGCCAGCCGTCGGAAACCGTTTCACGGACGAGCATGAGGGTATTCCCGGCCAATTGATGGGTTCCGCCGAAAACCAGGGTCAGGTTGAGGTCGAAGGGAAAACAAGTGCCTCCATCTCCGACGGCAGGCAGGGCGAAGGGGGGCAAGTCCCATCGTCGTCCCTCACCAGTTCTCGGCGGCCAGGATTCGCGCCCATCGGCGCGGACGTTCAACGAACGGAGCAGGGCATCCCGGGTAGCCAATCTCGCCAGGCGGCAGGGGCTATGTCTGCATCCAACGGATCGCGCTACGGCGGGGGATTTAGTACCAGCCTAAGACCGCTGGCGGATAGCCGAGGTACCGGCTGGGCCATCCCCGGCCACGATCGGGACGCTATCCCCGTCACACGCCCCATTCGCGTCGAGTGTTACCCGGACCGTATCGTGCTGGTACCGGAAAAAGGTTTAGATACCGCTAAAGTCCTTCCCTTGGACGAGGGACTGGAGGCGGCCGTCGATCGACTGATCCCGCGTGTGAACACTTACATCGAATCATGGGGGATCGCAGGGAGGGGGATGTACTGGCGGCCGGTCCTCAACATCCGAGTCGCTCCCGGCGCCGAAGCGGTCGTTCGCGGGATGCAGATCCTTCTGAAAGATAGCGGGCTGGAGATAGAGGTTCCAAAACGATAGGGTCTCCTCCGCCGGCCGATGAGGCCCGCGATCAATCAAGAGTTGCGAAAGGCCCGCCTGGAACCGCCTCCAAGGAAGGTAAGGGCGAAATTCAATGCTACAGCGCAGGATTGCTTGCCTGACTCAACATCTTGTGGTGATGGGAAATAGCGCATCGCAAGGTATGGTGGGCTGATCACGCAGGCAAACGGACTTTGCACTGCCGTATTTACGTAGGCAGGGACGCAATTTATGGAACAAGAGCACGAGCTTACGGTGGGCCAGGACTCCTTCTTGGACATCGTAACGAATATCGTCGGTATTTTGATCATCTTGGTCATGGTTGTTGGGGTTCGGGCATCGAAATTGCCGGTACCAGCCCCACATCCTCGGCCGGACAGCGCGAAATACCAACAAGAGTGGGAGCAGCTTCGTCGGGAAAAAGAAGTGGTGGACTCGCTCCGCTACGATGTCCTCCAGATGGCCGGGGTCATCCGACAGGTAGAGCTTGACCGTGCCGCCCGCGAATTCGAACGCCGCCATTTGGCGGGGCTGGTGGCGCAGCTCGGGAAGGCGATCCAATCGCGTGAGGCTCAATCATCCGCCCAGGAACGGGAACTTCTAGCCCTTCAAAACCAGCTTATGGAGTCTCGGCTTCGGGTCGAGCAGTTGAAGCGAGAGCTGGAAGCGGTCCCGGCAACGGAGCCGGTCGTCACTTTGATGAACTATCCGACGCCGCTAAGCGTCCCCGCTGACGGCGAAGAGGTTCACTTTCAAATCCGCCATGGCCGGCTCGCTTATATTCCGCTGGAGCGGCTACTGAAGGAGTTGGTGGCAGATGCTAAACAGAAAATCTATCGCTTGCTGGAGGTGCCGGAGGTAACGGGGGCGGTCGGACCACTCGGCGGTTACCGGCTGGAGTACCAACTGGCCCGACGCAACGTTTCACTGGAGGGACCGGGAGTCGAAGGCGCTACTGGGGCGATGGTGCAGTTGCAGCGTTGGGTCTTGCTGCCGATTGCAGAGGTCGGCGATCCCGTGGAGAAGGCGCTGGAAGAAACGTCCGAATTTCGCAGGCGGCTGGCCGGATACCGGCCTGACAAGACGATCGTCACGATCTGGTGTTACCCGGACGGATTCACCGATTTCCGTAGGCTGCGTGACTTTCTCTATCAGCAAGGTTTCAGCGTCGCTGGTCGCCCACTCCCTGATGGTTTTCCCATCACGGGATCGCCGAGCGGCACCAAATCCGCGGCGCAGTGACGCCTCTTCATCTCCTGCTGTTGGTCCTGGCACCCTCAATAGTACCGGTATATCTCAGTACCGGACTTTTGCAAACTGCTCGCCCCCACGGAGGGACGGAGACAAGCGGGAACACTGCATAATTCGGGAAAACGAGGAAAGCCGTTTCCGTCGCACTTGGATCGCGGCTATCAGCCGACGCACTCTTGATGACGGCCGCAACGCCCCCAGGAAGTCGATCCCTGCCACCGAATACAAGAGCGCAAAGCCCGACTGATGGCATGATGTGCCCGGCATATCTTGCGAGATGTCATGCCCCATTACCACAAGATGTCGAGCCAAGCGGACGATCCCTCGCCGCAGTCCTAGCAGCTCAGGGCCTCTGAACCGGAGGGCGAGGCAGAGCGATGGACAAGATCGATCCGGCCATCCATGCGCTGCCGGAGCCGCTCCGCCTGTTTTCTCCAGGAATCCGGCACAACGAGGATCAGCCGTTTCGCTCCCATTCTGCCCGGCTTGGGTTGCAAGCTGAAATACCAGTCGAGATAACTGAGCGGCCGGCGATAACAGGCGTTCAGGAGGGATTCCAGATCGTGGGTCCGGGGCGGCACCCCGTCATCCACTAATTCTAGGCAAATCCACAGAGTGCAGTGGGGATTGTGATCCAAGACGTGCGTCACCCAGCGTCGCATGGCCAGGCCTTGCCGGGAATAATCGCGCGAAACGAAGCGCAGCACGTGCGCAAGCCCCACGCTGTCCGGGGGCGGCAACGGCGGGGATGCGTCCAGGTGTACCGTCCAAAGCGTGCCCGACCGGGGTAGATCACGGTTTCCGGCACTGTCATGCCCGTTGAAAGCAGGCAGCTCGGGGAGGGGGTCGAATTCGGTGGCGAAGAGCGATTCGGCCTCCTGCATCAAGTCGCCCAACTCCTCGCGGGAAAGTGTTGGCGTGCGGAGCACATGGTAGGGTGGATGTGGCTGGAACTCCAGCCCCAATTCGCGATAGCGACGGCGAAAGTCCGTCCCGGGAAGGACCGCCAGGCGAAAAACTTGGATCTCCGAGTAAAGACCCGATCGGGCCAAATACTCCATGCCGCGTCGTACACTCTCAGCGGTATCACCCGGTAGGCCAACGATCAAATCGACGCGGGTCCGAATCCCGGCGTCCATCATCGCCCGAACGCCCCGCTCGAACGCCGCGAGATTGACGGTACGATGCATCAAGGACTGGGCCGTTCGGTCGATGGATTGCAGCCCCAACTCTACCTCCGCGAAGCCGGCCTGGGCCATGAGCTTGGCGTGCTCGGGCCGGATTCCTTCAGCACGTAACTCCGCGGAGTACGTAAACGAGCGATCGCAATTCCCCGCCACCAGCAGCTTCAAGAACTCTGTAAAATCGCGCCGCTGGTTGAGCGTGGGATCGAGGAGGAAGACCTCCGAGACACGGGATTGCCGGGCCAGGGCAAGATTCGCCGCCACCAGCTCGGCATCCATGTACGAAAGACGATCGAAGCTCTTGGGATAAAAGCAGAAGCCGCATTTGAAGATACAGCCACGGATCGTCTCTAGGAATAAACTGTCGTATTGTCGCGGATCAAGGGTCCCCTCGACATACACCCGTCCAACGTCGTTCAAATGCGCGAGCTGTTGCCGTGGAGGCGGAATGGTCGGCTCCCCCTTGCTCCACAGTCCGGGGATGGTCGGCGGGTCCTGCGTTCTGACCCGTTTCCCGGCCAAGTGACCAAGCAAGTCCGCGAAGGTCTGCTCGCCCTCTCCAAAGATCGCGTAATCGACGGCAGGATGCTTCAAGACCCAGGCGTTGTCCGGCGTCATCTCGGGACCGCCCAGGGCCACGACGACAGACGGCAATCGTTGTTTTACCTGCTCCGCGAGATACAGCGACCTTTCGATGTTCCAAAGATAGCAAGACAGCCCCAGAACATCGGGACGTCGAGCTACAATCTCCCGAACCATCGCTGCGTCTCCCAGGGTGTCGGCGAGCGATGAGGGGAGCAATTCAATCTCGCCATCCATCCGCGCGACGCGCTGGGCATAAAGCCGCAAGTACGCGGCAGCCAGTGGGACATTCCCCCGTATTGGCTCCGGCCCGAGTGGAGGAATCGGCAATTGCAGCAAGAGAACCTTCACGATACGAAGCGGCTCAATTCGCGGGTTGGAACCAACGGGCGGCTTCCTTGGCCCAATAAGTGATGATGATGTCGGCACCGGCCCGATGAATGGACGTCAGTATCTCGCGGATCGTGGCCTGTCCGTCGATCCACCCCGCCGCGGCGGCTGCCATGACCATGCTGTATTCACCAGACACATTGTACGCTGCCAGCGGTACGCCGGGAAACTGATCGCGGACTTGCCGGATCACGTCCAGATAGGCCAGGGCCGGTTTGACCATCACGATATCGGCCCCCTCGGCCAGGTCCAATGCCACTTCGCGGAGGGCCTGTTCCGCGGCCGCGGCGGGGTCCATTTGATAGCTGCGACGGTCGCCGAACCGTGGCGTGCTCTCCGCCGCCTCGCGAAATGGCCCGTAAAACGGACCAGAATACTTGGCCGAATAGCTCATGATGGGCAAATGGGCAAAACCCGCGGCGTCCAGGGCTTGCCGGATCATCGTCACCATACCGTCCATCATGCCGCTGGGGGCAATGACGTCCGCGCCCGCCTTGGCATGAAGCACGGCCTGCTTCCCCAGCAACTCCAAGGTGGCGTCGTTTTCTACCGTGGCCTGGGCCCCGGCATGTCCCAGCAACCCACAGTGCCCGTGGTCCGTGTACTCGCAAAAGCACAAATCGGTGATCGTCAGCAGGTCTGGGGTAGCCTCTTTGATCCGGCGGACGGCCCGGCAGATCACGCCGTTTTCGTCCAAGGCATCGCGTCCCTGTGCGCCCTTCTCGCTGGGAATACCAAACAGGATCACGCCTCCTAGCCCCAGTTCCTCGGCCTCTTGAGCCGCGGCCGGAAGCTGATCCAGCGGCAACTGGAATTGGCCCGGCATCGACGCGATCGGACGCCTCTCCGCTCCCTTATCGTGGACGAAGAGGGGCTGAATCCAGTGAGCCGGGTTCAATTGCACGGCCTGAACCAATCGCCTGACCCGCGGATGATAACGCAATCGCCGCATCCGCACCCTCGGGAATTGACCCGGAAAATCTGGACCCGGTGAATTGGGACCTCCCAGCGATGCCATTCGATTCGTACCTCGCTCGAAAACGGACATCTGAATCAACGCATTGTC
>DYLS01000260.1 GCA_020721965.1 Blastopirellula marina
TCGTCGAATCGCTGCGGCAAGCCGGGAATCGTCCCGAATGGATGATCCTGACGGTGCTGCCGGTCATTCCACCGGACTTGCGCCCGATGGTGCAACTGGATGGCGGTCGCTTTGCCACCTCCGATCTCAACGACCTCTACCGCCGCGTCATCAACCGCAACAATCGTCTGCGCCGCCTGCTCGATCTTGGCGCTCCCGAAGTCATCGTCAACAACGAGAAACGTATGCTGCAAGAAGCGGTGGACTCGCTGATTGACAACTCGCAGCGCGGCAAGGCGGTCTCGGCACGCGGGCAACGCAAACTGCGCTCCCTCTCCGACTTGCTCAAGGGGAAGCAAGGCCGCTTTCGCCGCAACCTGCTGGGCAAGCGCGTGGACTATTCGGGGCGTTCGGTCATCGTCGTGGGGCCACACCTCCAACTGCACCAGTGCGGCCTCCCCAAGGGGATGGCGCTCGAACTCTTCAAGCCGTTCGTGATGCGGAAACTGGTCGAATACAACTATGCCCACAACATCAAGAGTGCGAAACGCTTGGTGGATCGCGGCAGTGCCGAAGTGTGGGACGTCCTGGAGGAAATCATCAAGGAGCGTCCCGTGCTGCTCAACCGTGCGCCGACGCTGCATCGCTTGGGGATTCAAGCGTTCGAGGTGATTCTGGTGGAGGGGAGTGCGATTCAGATTCATCCGCTCGTGTGTGCGGCGTTCAATGCGGATTTCGATGGCGACCAGATGGCGGTGCACGTGCCGCTCTCGGATGCGGCGAAGGAAGAGGCGCGGCGGCTGATGCTGGCGTCGCACAACCTGCTCAAGCCCGCCTCGGGGGAGCCGATTGTGGAGCCGACGAAGGATATGGTGCTGGGCGTGTATTATCTGACGATGGAGAAAGCAGGGGTGTGCGGGGAAGGCAAAGTGTTCGGCTCGCCGGAGGAAGTGGCGTTGGCGTATGAGTTGGGGCGCGTGGCGCTGCACGCCAAGATTCAAGTGGTATTGCCCGCCGACTATGCCGCTGCGGGGAAGGTGGGGAAGAAAAAGACACTCGAGACGACGGTCGGGCGCGTGCTGTTCAACGAAGTGTTGCCGGCCGAGGTGCGCTTTGTGAACTATGCGCTGGACAAGAAAAAGTTGAAAGAGTTGGTAGGAGAGGTGTATGGGCGACTAGGTGCGGAGGGGACTGCCCAGGTGGTAGACCGGATCAAAGAGATCGGCTTTCGCTATGCGACGCGGAGCGGCTTGACGATCGCGATAGACGACATCACGGTGCCAGCGGAGAAGCCCGCGATACTGGAGCGGGCGGCGCGGCAGGTGAGCGAAGTCGAGCAGCAGTATCGGCGGGGGCTGATCACGGAGGAAGAGCAGTACGTCAAGACCGTCGAGTTGTGGACGGAGGCGACGGAGCAGATCACGGAAGCGGTGGCGAGAGGGATCAGCGAGGTCTCGCCGATCTTGGTGTATGCGAATTCGGGAGCGGTGAAGGGAGGCTTTCAGCCGATTCGGCAGTTGGCAGGGATGCGGGGGTTGATGGCGGATCCGGCGGGACGGATCATCGCCTTGCCGATCAAGTCGAACTTTCGCGAGGGGTTGAGTGCGCTGGAGTATTTCATTTCGACGCATGGGGCGCGGAAGGGGCTGGCGGACACGGCGTTGCGGACGGCGGATGCGGGGTATTTGACGCGGCGGTTGGTGGATGTGGCGCAAGAAGTGATCATTACGGAAGAGGATTGCGGGACGACGGGGGGTATCTGGGTAGATGCGGGGTCGAAAGGACGGATGGGGGAGACGTTGGCGGAGCGTGCGCTTGGGCGCGTAGCAGCCGCGGCGATTGTGGATCCAAAGACGGGTGAGGTGTTGATCGAAGCGGGAGAGTTGATCACAGAGGCGCGGTGGGGTGCGGTCGAGAAAGCCAAAGTGGAGCGGGTGTATGTGCGGAGTCCGTTGACGTGCGAGGCGCGGCATGGGTTGTGCGCCAAGTGCTATGGGAGTGATCTGGCGCGAGGCGGATTGATCGCGATAGGGGAAGCCGTGGGGATCATCGCGGCGCAGAGCATTGGCGAGCCGGGGACGCAGTTGACGCTGCGGACGTTCCACACGGGCGGGGTAGCCGGCGGCGAAGACATCACGCATGGTCTGCCGCGCGTCGAAGAGTTGTTCGAGGCGCGCGATCCCAAGGGCGAGGCGTTGAT